>NZ_JBEZGM010000008.1:0-164564 GCF_040649995.1 Micromonospora sp. NPDC048835
GGCGGAGCGGGGGGTGCGGGGGTGCGGGGGTGCGGGGGTGCGGGGGGTGCGGGGGGTGCGGGGTGGGGTCAGGTTGGGTTGGGGGCGGCGGGGGAGGGCTCGAAGAGGTGGGCGAAGGCGGCCAGGTTGGCGGTCGACTCGCCGCGCTTCACCCGCCACTCGTACTCGCGCCGGATCGAGCTGCCGAAGCCGATCTCCAGCATCGTGTCGAACGACTCGTCGGCGTACGTGAGCACGGCGCCGAGCAGTCGGTCCAGCTCGTCGGCGTCCACGCCGGCCGGGTTGACCCGACCGGTCAGGTACACGTCGCCGACCGCGTCGGTGGAGAAGGAGACGCCGTACATCCGGGCGTTGCGCTGCAACAGCCAGGCCCACAGCTCTTCACGGCGTTCGTCCGGCTGGCGCATCACGAACGCCTCTACCCGCAGCGCGTGCTCGCCGACGATCAGGTTGCAGACCGTCTTGAGCTTGTGGGTGCCCGGCAGCGTCACCGCGTACGAGCCGGGGCCGGTCGACTCACAGGCCAGGTCCCGCTCGGCGCAGACCGACTCGATCAGGGTCGCAAGATCGCTCTTCGGGCTCACCGGACCCACTCTACGACCGACCCGGCCCGCGCACCGGGTGGCGACCCGCGCCACTGCGCCACCAGGCCACCCGGCCCCCAGGAGAGCGCCGGCTGACTACCAACGCCCCGGAGTCGCCAGGAGCAGGCGAGCGCCGGCTGACTACCGACGCCCCCGGAGTCACCAAGAGCAGGCGGGCGCCGGCTGACTACCAACGCCCGGGGTCACCAGGAGCAGGAGAGCGCCGGATCGCAGGCCAGGTCGGCCGCGAGCCGGGCGCGGTGCCCGGCGATCGCCTCGCCGTAGACCCCGAGCAGGCCGGCGACGGTACGGTCCCAGGAGAATTGCCTGGCGTGCTGCTCGGCACCTCGGGCCAACACCGAGCGGAGGGCCTGGTTCGGCAGCAGGCTGCCCAGCGCGCGGGCCCAGTCGACCGGGTCGTGACCGTCGATCAGCACGCCGCTGACCTGGTCCCGTACGGCGGTGACCAGCCCTCCGACGGCGGCGGCCAGCACCGGGGTGCCGCAGGCCTGCGCTTCCAGGGCGACCAGCCCGAACGATTCGTTGTGCGACGGCACCGCGACCAGATCCGCCGCGCGGTACAGGGCCGGCAGGTCGTCACCGGTCAGCGGTGGGAGGAACCGCACCCCGTCGCTGACCCCGAGGTTGGCGGCCAACTCGATCAGGGCGGTCGGCCGGTCCAGCCCAGTGCCGCTGGGCCCACCGCAGATCACCACAGTCACACGGTCGGCCAGCGCCGGGTCGCGCTCGCGCAGTGCGGCGATCGCGCGGATCAGCACGTCGGGGGCCTTGAGCGGCTGGATCCGACCGACGAAGGCAACCACGTACCCGTCGACGGGGAGCCCCAGCCGGCGGCGGGCCTGGCGGGCCGCCGCGGCCCGGTCGCCCGGCGCAGGCCGGAACCGGGCCAGGTCGACGCCCGGCTGCACGACGGACACCCGGGCCGGGTCGGCGTCGTAGCGGCCGAGCAGGTCGCTGGCCTCGACCCTGGTGTTGGCGACGAGTCGGTCCGCCTCGGCGACGACCTGTTCCTCGCCGATTATCCGGGCCTTGGGCTCCGGCCGGTCACCGGCGGCGAGCTGGTCGTTCTTGACCTTGGCGAGGGTGTGCGCGGTGTGCACCAGCGGCACCCCCCAGCGCTCCTTGGCCAGCCAGCCGACCTGGCCGGAGAGCCAGTAGTGGGAGTGGATCAGGTCGTAGTGGCCGGGCGGGCGGGACGCCTCGGCGCGGAGCACCCCCGCGGTGAAGGCGCAGAGCTGACCGGGCAGCTCTTCCTTCGTGAGGCCCTCCAGGGGACCGGAGGTGATGTGCCGGACCTGCACGCCGGGCGCCATCTCGACCACCGGGGGAAGGTCACCGGAGGTGGCCCGGGTGAAGATCTCCACCTCCACGTTGGCCTCGGCGAGACGCCTGGCGACCTCGAGGATGTAGACGTTCATCCCGCCGGCATCACCCGTGCCGGGCTGGTGCAGGGGCGAGGTGTGCACCGACAGGGTTGCGATACGGCGCGGCCGGGGCCACGGCTGGGTACCTCGCTGACGCCCGACACCGGTGTGCATTTCCGCCACATCCGCTCCTTCGTCACGGTTGATGCCGTCTCGCACGACCGGCGCTTCTCGGTCAACCTGTACGCCGGATGTCATCTTCCCCATCGGGCTTCGGAAATTCCCCGGCGCGGCCCCCCGGGGTGACGGACCTCATGACCGGACACCCGTCGATGGCCCCCGTACGCCCGGTCGGGACGGCTCCCACGGTCGGGGTGACAATGTCGGAATGACCTCAGTCGCCATCGTCACCGGAGCCTCCAGCGGGATCGGTGCGGCCACCGCCCGCCGGCTCGCCGCCGAGGGTTTCCACGTGCTCGCCGCCGCCCGCCGCGCCGAACGGCTCGCCGACCTGGTCGGCGAGATCACCGCCGCCGGCGGAGGGGCCACCGCGGTGACCTGCGACGTCACCTCGGACGAGTCGGTGGCCCGGCTGGCCGAGGCCGCCGCCCAGGCACCCGGGCCGGTCACCCTCCTGGTCAACAACGCCGGCGGGGCACGTGGGCTGGACCCGGTGGAGTCCGGGTCGGTCGCCGACTGGCAGTGGATGTACGACGTGAACGTGCTCGGCACCCTGCGCGTCACCCAGGCGCTGCTGCCGGCGCTGGAGGCCTCCGGTGCCGGCACCATCGTGGTGGTCTCCTCGACCGCCGGTCTGACCGTCTACGAGGGCGGGGGCGGCTACACCGCCGCGAAGCACGCACAGACCGCCATCGCCGGCACGCTCCGCCTCGAGTTGTGCGGCCGGCCACTGCGGGTGATCGAGATCGACCCAGGCATGGTGAAGACCGACGAGTTCGGGCTGGTCCGCTTCGAGGGCGACGCGGAACGGGCGGCGGCCGTCTACGCCGGAGTGCCGGGACCACTTGTCGCCGAGGACGTCGCCGACTGCATCGCCTGGTGCGCCACCCGCCCGGAGCACGTGAACATCGACCGGCTGGTCGTTCGGCCACGGGCACAGGCCGCCCAGCACAAGGTGCACCGGGTCTAACGAGGAGTGAGCCGGGTTCTCCAACCCCCGCAGTCGCGAACGGAGATTGGCCAGTGAGGCGCGAGGAGTGAGCCGGGTCTGCGAGCCCCGCAGTCCCGAACGGAGATCGGTCCCGAGGTCGACATGAGCCCTGCGGCGCGGCGCCGGCCGTTCGGCGTGGTCACCCGTGGCACGACGAACCCGAACCGGCTCCGTCGGGTGGACAACTGGATCGTCGCCACCTGCGCCGACCGGCTGTTGGCGGCGGACGACCCCCTGGTGGTCGACCTCGGCTACGGCGCCACCCCGGTGACCGCGGTGGAGTTGCGCGCTCGGCTGGCGGCCGGGGTCCGTCCGGACGTACGGCTGGTGGGGCTGGAGATCGACGCGGCCCGGGTGGCGGCTGCGGCGCCGGCCGCCGACCCACCTGGGCTGACGTTCGCCCGAGGTGGCTTCGAGTTGGCCGGGCTCCGGCCGGTGCTGGTCCGCGCGTTCAACGTGCTGCGACAGTACGACGAGAGCGAAGTGGCCGAAGCCTGGCAGATGATGAGCGCCGCACTCGCCCCCGGTGGGGTGCTCGTCGAGGGCACCTGTGACGAGTTGGGGCGGCTCGCGAGTTGGCTGCTGATCGACGCCGAAGGGCCCCGGACGCTGACCCTGGCCGCGAAGCTCACCACCCTGGGCAGCCCCGCCGAGCTGGCCGAGCGGCTACCCAAGGCGCTGATCCACCGAAACGTCCCCGGTGAGCCGGTGCACGCCCTGCTCCGCGCCCTGGAGGAAGCCTGGCAGGCCGCCGCCCCGTACGCCACCTTCGGTCCGCGCCAACGGTGGCTGCGAACGGTGAGCCGTCTCCGCGAATCAGGCTGGCCCATCCTCGACAACCCCACCCGCTGGCGCCACGGCGAACTAACCCTCCCCTGGCCCCTCCCCTAGCGACCCACCCCGCCCCGCCCCGCCCCGCCCAGCCCAGCCCTGCCCCGCCCCGCCCCGCCGATCATGGACTTGTGGTGGGCGATTTAAGCCCGAGAGGGGCTAACGTCCGGCACCACAACTCCATGATCGACGCGGTCGCAGGGGCCCGCTGGCCTCGGGGCGGGGAGGGCTGGGGTGGGCACGGGTGGGGTGGGCACGGGTGGAGTGGGCACGGGTGGGGTGGGGCGGGCAGGCGGGCGGGCAGGGTGGGGCGCTCGGGGAGGGACCCGGGGTGGGTTAGAGGGTGCAGTTGATGAGGACTGGTTCGGGGTGCAGGGTTACGCCGAAGCGGGCGTGGACCTGGTCACGGATGGTGCGGGCCAGGGTGAGCAGGTCGGCCGTGTGGGCGGTGCCGCTGCGGTTGGTCAGGGCCAGGGTGTGCTTGCCGGAGATCGCCACCCCGCCCTCGCCGGGGTGGCCCTTGGTGAAGCCGGCCTTGTCGATCAGCCAGGCGGCGCTCACCTTGACCAGGCCGTCCGCCCCGGGCCAGGCGGGCGGGTCGCCCAGCTCGGTGGAGCGTTCCAGGAGCTGTTCGTACGTCGCGCGGTCGAGCACCGGGTTGGTGAAGAAGGAGCCGACCGAGCGGGTGTCGGGGTCGTTGGCGTCGAGCACCATGCCCTTGCCCGCGCGCAATCGCAGCACCGCCGCGCGGGCGTCCGCAAGTGGCACCTGGTCGCCCACCTCGACACCGAGCGACCTGGCCAACTCGGCGTAGCGCACCGGCCCGCTGAGCGCGGATCTGGTGAGCCGGAAGTCGACCGAGAGCACGACCCAGCGGTCCACGTACTTGAAGATGCTGCCCCGGTAGGCAAAGCCGCAGTCGGCTGCGGGGATGACCTGGCGGGTGCCGGTGATCCGGTCGTACACCTCGACGCCGGTGATCGTCTCGGCGACCTCCTGGCCGTACGCTCCGACGTTCTGGATCGGGGTGGCGCCGGTCGAGCCGGGGATGCCGGACAGGCACTCCAGGCCGGCCCAGCCGTTGGCTACCGTGGCGGCGACGAGGTCGTCCCATGGTTCGCCGGCGTCGACCCGCGCGGTGATCGAGGCGTCGTCCTCGGCGACGACCCGCAGGCCGCGGGAGCGCACCAGGACGACGGTGCCGGGGAAGCCGGCATCGCCGATCACCACGTTGCTGCCCCCGGCCAGGACGAGGACCGGCTCTGCTGCGGCCTGGACCGCCCGGACGATCTCGTCGGCACTGCCGGCTGCCACGATCCGCCCGGCCGGCCCACCCGTTCGCAGGGTGGTGTAGCCGGCGAGTGGACCGGGGATGGCACGATCGGCGTCGGTTGTCGGCTGGGCGGAGGCGTCTGGCACGCCCTTCACCTTAGGCTGACAACTAGCCGTGGCACCCACTGGTCGCCCGGCACCCCCGGGAGGATGGCAATGAGCAGACTGCACGGCAGCAAGGATTTCTGGATCGGGTCGCTCCGGACGGAGGCTCCGGCTTTCGCGGCAGCGGTGGCCGAGGCGCCGCCGGAGACACCGGTGCTGTCCTGTCCGGGCTGGACGGTCAACGACCTCACACTGCACATGGCCGGCATCTACCTCTGGGTTTCGTCGTTCGTCGGTTCCGGCCAGGCCACTCAGCCGCCGCGCCGGGAGGAGCTCGGGGCCGACCCGGGGGTGAACGCGCTCCAGCTCTGGCAGCAGGGGTACGACCGGCTGATGACTCTCTTCGACGGGCTCGACCCGGAGGCACCGGCGTGGAACTGGGCTCCCCAGCCGAAGAAGGCCGGTTTCTGGCCGCGTCGGATGGCGCACGAGACGGCCGTGCACCGCTGGGACGCCCAACTCGCCATCGCGGCCGGTGACCCGGTGGAGGCGAAGCTCGCGGCCGACGGGGTGAGTGAGGTGCTTGACACCTGGCTGCCGGCGGGCCGGCGGCAGGTGCCGGGTGACTGGCACGGGGTGGTGCAGCTCTGCGCGACCGACGCCGCCCAGGACTGGTATCTGCGGCTGCGTGGCGAGGGGGTGGCGCTGCTCGACACCGCGACCATCTTCGACCACGACGATCACCACGCGCGCGCCCAGGTCAGCGGCACTGCGAGCGACCTGCTGTTGGCGCTGTGGGGCCGGGTGAGCTTCGAGACGCTCGACGTCGTCGGCGACCGCAACCTGTTGAACGGGCTGCGCACCGGCTGACTGACACGCACGAACGAGGGCGTCATCCCATCCGGGGTGGCGCCCTCGTCTATGTCGGGGGCTGACTCGCAGGAGCGAGAGAGCGCTCTCTTGACAGCGGGTCGAGGACCCACCACCCTGTCGTGAGAGCGCTCTCTGGACCATCTGCCACCACCCGCCCACCTTGAGAGAGGTCGAAACCCATGGCTGTCCTCCCGCGCCGCCGCCTCGCCGCGGTGGCCCTCACCGCCGCCACCGCCCTGCTCGTCACCACTGGCTGCGGCGGCGGTGACGAGCCGGGCGACGGGTCGGTCACGCTGACCGTCGACGTCTTCGGCCAGTTCGGCTACGAGCAGCTCTACCAGGAGTACATGGCCGCGAACCCCGGCGTGAAGATCGTCGAGCGGGGCACCGGCACCAACCTCGACGAGTACTCGCCGAAGTTGACCCAGTGGCTCGCCGCCGGCCGGGGCGCCGGCGACGTGGTGGCCATCGAGGAGGGCCTGCTCGTCGAGTACAAGGCCAACCCGGCGAACTTCGTCAACCTGCTGGACCACGGCGCCGCCGACCTCAAGGGCAACTTCCTGGAGTGGAAGTGGAACGCCGGCCTGACCGCCGACGGCAAGCAGCTCATCGGCCTCGGCACCGACGTCGGCGGCATTGCCATGTGCTATCGCAAGGACCTGTTCGAGAAGGCCGGCCTGCCCACCGAGCGGGACGCGGTCTCCAAGCTCTGGCCGACCTGGTCGGACTACATCGCCACCGGCGAGAAGTTCGTCGCGGCGAAGACCGGCGCGTCCTTCCTCGACGCGGCGACGAACACCTTCAACACCATCCTGCTCCAGACCGCCGGCAACACGACCGGCTACAGCTACTACGACACCAGCAACAACCTGGTCGTCGACAGCAACCCGTCGGTACGTCAGGCGTGGGACACCACGATGGACATCGTCGACTCCGGCCTCTCCGGAAAGTACGGCTCCTGGTCGGAGGAGTGGGTCTCCGCCTTCAAGCAGTCGAAGTTCGCCACCATCGCCTGCCCCGCCTGGATGACAGGTGTCATCGAGGCCAACGCCGGCACCGGCGCCCAGGGCAGGTGGGACATCGCCCGGGTCCCCGGCAACGGCGGCAACTGGGGTGGATCGCACCTCGCCGTGCCGAAGCAGAGCAAGCACCAGGCCGAGGCGATCGAGCTGGCCAAGTTCCTGACCAGCGCCAAGGGGCAGATCGGGGCGTTCAAGGCCAAGGGTCCGCTGCCCTCCTCGCCGCAGGCGCTCGACGACCCGGCGATCACCGGCGCGACGAACGCGTACTTCTCGGGGGCACCTGTCGGCGCCATCTTCGGCACCGGCGCGAAGAGCCTCAAGCCGGTCTACATGGGCCCGAAGAACCAGGCCGTACGGACCGAGGTGGAGAACGCCGTACGGACCGTGGAGCTGGGTCAGCGCAGCCCCGCGCAGGGCTGGACCGACGCGGTGACGAACGCGAAGAAGGCCGCCGCCAAGTAGCCCGAGCGAGCGCGCGGGCGGGCTCCGAGCACCGGAGTCCCGCCCGCGCGACGGAAAGGAGTTCTCGGGCATGACCGTCCAGCTCGACGCCCGCCCGCCGGTCGCACCGGCACCCCCACGCTCGTCAGGTCGGTTCAGCCGGCTCGACGCCCGGCTCTCCCCGTACCTCTACATCGCCCCGTTCTTCCTGATCTTCGGCATCTTCGGGGCGTACCCGCTGGCGTACACCTTCTGGGTGTCGCTGCACGACTGGGACCTGCTCGGCTCCGACCACCCGTTCGTCGGCGCGGAGAACTACACCCGGCTGCTCGCCGACGTCGACTTCTGGCACGCGCTCGTCAACACGTTGGGCATCTTCGTGATCTCCACGGTGCCGCAGTTGCTCGCCGCGCTCTGGCTGGCCAACCTGCTGAACCGAGGGCTGCGCGCCCGCATCGGTTGGCGGATGGCGGTGCTCGTCCCGAACGTCACCTCCACGGCCGCCGTGGCGATCGTGTTCGGGGTGCTCTTCGGCCGCGAGTTCGGCATGATCAATTGGCTGCTCGACCTGGTCGGCATGGACGCGATCGAGTGGAAGTCCAACCGGCTGGCGTCCTGGGTGGCCATCTCCGCCATGGTCGACTGGCGGTGGACCGGCTACAACGCGTTGATCCTCCTGGCCGCGATGCAGGCCATCCCCCGCGACCTGTACGAGGCGGCGGCGATCGACGGCGCCAACCGGGCCCGACAGTTCTGGTCGATCACCGTGCCGCTGCTCAAACCGACGATCATCTTCTGCGCCATCATCGCCACCATCGGCGGCCTGCAGCTCTTCACCGAGCCCCGGCTGTTCCACTCCGGTACCAACCCGATCCGCGGTGGGCCGCTGCGCGAGTCACAGACGCTGACCATGTACATGTTCGAGAACGCGTTCGCCCCGCACTACAACTTCGGGTACGGCTCGGCGGTGGCCTGGCTGCTGTTCGCACTCATCGCGATCGTCGCGGCGGTGAACGTGCTGATCCTGCGCCGACTCGGCAGCGGGAACCGCCCGCGGAAGGGAACCAGCCGATGAGCCGGCTCTGGCGGGCCAGCCCGCTCACCTACCTGGCCCTGGTGTTCGCCGCCGGCCTGTCGATCTTCCCGATCTGGTGGATGTTCGTCGTCGCCAGCCGCACCAACGACGCGATGGGCCAACTGCCACCCCCGGTCACCCCCGGGGGCAACCTGGGCGCGAACATCGCCCGCCTGTTCGACAACACCGACGCGTACTTCCTGACCGGCCTGATCAACTCAGCGATCGTCGCGACCACGGTGACCGTCTCCGTGGTCTTCTTCGCCAGCCTGGCCGGGTTCGCCTTCGCCAAGCTCAGGTTCCGGGGCCGAAACGCGCTGCTGATGGTGATCATCGCGACCATGATGGTGCCGACGCAACTCGGCGTGATCCCGCTCTACCTGCTCATGACCAAGCTGCACTGGAACGACCGGCTACCCGCGGTGATCGTCCCGGTGCTGGTCACCGGGTTCGGGGTGTTCATGATGCGGCAGTACGCCGGCCAGGCCATCAGCGACGAACTGATCGAGGCCGCCCGGGTGGACGGCTGCGGCAGTGCCCGGATCTGGTGGCACGTCGTGCTGCCCGCCCTGCGCCCCGCCTCCGCCGTCCTCGGTCTGCTGACCTTCATGACCACCTGGAACGACTTCCTGTGGCCGTACGCTGTGCTGAACGATCCGGCGAATCCAACAGTGCAACTGTCCCTACGCGCGCTGTCGGACGGGTACTACCAGGACATGTCGCAGGTGTTCACCGGAACGGCCATCGCGACGCTGCCCCTGCTGCTGGTCTTCGTGTTGTTCGGCCGACAGATCATCGGCGGAATCATGGAAGGTGCGGTCAAGGCGTGAGTGAACTCAACTTCCCCGACGGCTTCCTCTGGGGGGCGGCCACCGCCGCGTACCAGATCGAGGGCGCGGCCCACGACGACGGTCGCGGTCCGTCCATCTGGGACACCTTCAGCCGTACGCCGGGCAAGGTGTACCAGGGTCACACCGGCGACGTCGCCTGCGACCACTACCACCGGTACGCCGACGACGTGGCGTTGATGGCCGACCTGGGCCTACGGGCGTACCGTTTCTCGGTCTCCTGGCCACGAATCCAACCCGACGGCACCGGCCCCGCCAACCCGCGCGGGCTGGACTTCTACGACCGACTCACCGACACGCTGCTCGATCGGGGCATCGACCCGATCGTGACCCTCTACCACTGGGACCTGCCGCAGGCCCTCGGCGACCGGGGCGGCTGGACCAACCGGGACAGCGCCGAGCACTTCGCCACCTACGCCACCGCCGTGTACGCCCGCCTCGGCGACCGGGTCGACACGTGGACCACCCTCAACGAACCCTGGTGCTCGGCCTACCTCGGTTACGCCAACGGCGTGCACGCCCCGGGCGAGCAGAGTCCGGCAGCGGCCTTCACCGCCGTACACCATCTGTTGTTGGGGCACGGCCTGGCCGCGCGGGCGCTGCGGGCCGCCGGCGCGCGCAGCGTCGGCATCACCCTCAACCCGGCCGACGTACGGCCGGCCGACCCGGAGAGCGCCGTCGACGCCGCCGCGGTACGGCTCGTCGACGGCCTGCACAACCGGATCTTCCTCGACCCGCTGCTGGCCGGCGGCTACCCGGACGACGTCCGGGAGCACGTGGCCCGGATCGTCGAGCCCACGTTCATCCGCGACGGCGACGAGAAACTGATCGCCGCCCCGATCGATCTGCTCGGCATCAACTACTACGCACCCGGCTACGTAGCGGGTCGACCCGACGCCGCGGGCAACGCCGCCTACCCGGGCACCGAGGGCACGGTGCACTTCCTGCCGCCCACCGGCCCGCTCACCGACATGGGCTGGATGATCGAGCCGGCCGGGCTGACCCGGCTGCTGGAACGGATCGCCACCGACTACCCCGGGGTGCCGCTGCTGATCACCGAGAACGGTGCGGCGTTCCCCGACAAGCCGGGCGTCGACTCGCCCGACGGTTCGGCCCAGGTGATCGACGCCGATCGCATCGCCTACCTCGACGGGCACCTCCGTGCGGCGCACGAGGCGATCTCCCGGGGCGTGGACCTGCGCGGTTATCTCGTATGGTCATTCCTGGACAACTTCGAGTGGGCGGAGGGTTACCGCAAGCGGTTCGGGATCGTGCACGTCGACTACCTGACCCAGCGGCGCACACCGAAGGCCAGCGCCCGGTGGTACCAGGAGGTGATCTCCCGGAACGGGCTGTGACGAGCGGGGGGAAAGGCGCGATGACGACGGCTCAGCGGCCGACGCTCGAAGCGGTGGCAGCGCGGGCCGGGGTGTCCCGCGCCACCGTGTCCCGGGTGGTCAACGGCTCCACCACGGTCGCCGAACCGATCCGCGAGGCGGTCACCCGGGCGGTCGCCGAGTTGGGGTACGTCCCCAACCTCGCCGCCCGCAGCCTGGTCACCCAACGCACCGACTCGATCGCCCTGGTCATGCCCGAGGCGGCCACCCGGGTCTTCTCCGACGACCAGGTCTTCCCCGGCATCATCCGGGGCGTCAGCCAGGAGTTGGAGGCGGCCGACAAGCAACTGGTGCTGATGCTCGCCGGCTCGCCGGCCGGGCACCAACGGGTCGAGCGGTACACCACCGGCCGGCACGTCGACGGCGTTCTCTTCGCGTCGCTGCACGGCGCCGACCCGCTGCCCGGCACCCTGGCCCGGCTCGGCATCCCGGTGGTGGTCAGCGGTCGACCGCTCGGCGACGTGCCCGTCCCGTACGTCGACGTCGACCACGTGGCAGGAGTCACCGCGGCCGTCCGACACATGATCGACAGCGGTCGTCGACGGATCGCGACCATCGCCGGCCCACAGGACATGGTCGCCGGAATCGAACGGCTCAGCGGCTACCGCAGCACGATCGCCGACGCGGGGCTGCCCGAGCTGGTCGCCATCGGTGACTTCACCCGGGAGTCCGGGTCGGCCGCGATGCGCCACCTGCTCGCCGAGCATCCCGACCTCGACGGCGTCTTCGCCGCCTCCGACCTGATGGCGCACGCCGCCCTGCGGACGCTGCGCGAGGCCGGCCGCCGGGTGCCGGAGGACGTGGCGGTGGTCGGCTTCGACGACATCGAGACCGCCGCCTACACCGAACCACCACTGACCACCGTCCGGCAGCCCATCGTGGAACTCGGCCGCCGGATGACCCGCCAACTGCTCCGGCTGGCCGCCGGCGAGACCATCGAACAGGCGGTCATGCTCCCCACCGAGTTGATCCGCCGCGCCTCGGCCTGACCCGACCCAACCTGACCCGACCTGGCCTGGCCTGGCCTGGCTGGCGCCGATCTTGCACTTTCTGTGCCGACACAAGGGACATCGAGTCTCATGTCGACATCCGAAACTGCAAGATCGGCGTGGGTGGGGGCCTTGACCGGGGTCAGCTCTCCTCGATCGACTGGCCGAGCGAGCGGCGGGCCAGCAGGGTGGCACCGGCGACCGCCGCCGGCATGATCAGCACAGCGCCGAGCGGGATCAGGAAGCAGAGGAAGACGGCCACGCCGAAGCCGAGCGCGGTGGGTCGATCGGCCTTCAGGATCGTCCGGCGTTGTGGCAGCCGCATGCCGCGCCGGTAGAACGGCGCGCCGACCAGCTCCACGGCGAGGAACCAGCCGCCCACGGCCGCCCCGATCACCGGGACGACCGTCTGCCCGACCACCGGGATGAAACCGGCGAGGAAGAGCGGGATACCGACGAGCGCGGTGAGCGCCACCAGACGTATCGAGTCGGCGGCGCTGCGGCGCAGCGACGACCAGAAGGGCACGTCCACGGCACCCGGCGTGCCGCCGTACCGCTGCTCCACCTGCTCGGAGATCTTCTCGTAGAACGGGTCGCCGATGACCAGGGTGACAGCGGTGAAGGTGAGCACGCCAAGCAGGCCGCCGAGCCCCAGGAAGGCCAGCCCGGCGATCACCCGGACCAGGCTGCGGCCGGTCTTCGACCAGTCGTCGGCGAACGGGGTGACCAGCGCGGCGAGATCGTCCACGAAGTACACGAGGGTGGCGAACGCGGCCAGGAAGAGCACGCCGGAGATCAGCGCCGGCACGATGCCGAGCAGCATCAGGCCCGGGCTCCGTACGTAGAGGCCCAGCCCTCGCAGGAGCAGGCCCGCCCCGGCGAGGAAACGTCCGACGACCCCGGTCACCGGGCTGGCGATTCTGCTGGCATCCACGATCGAGCAGCCTAACCAGCCGTGATCGATTCCGCTGCGCAGAGCGCTAGCAGCGAACCACCGCGTACACATCAACCGGTTGACGGACGGCAGCGATCCACCGGGGACACCGGGACCCGTCGCCGACCGGTCGATTCGCCGCCGGGCCACCCCGACAACCCTTGAGGGGTACGACGTCAGCGGCGGCGGAAGGCGGCACGATGCCGGTCATCGAGGTGACCCACCTGAGGAAACGGTACGGCGACCTGGTGGCGGTCGACGACGTGTCGCTCGCCGTGGAGGCCGGGGAGATCTTCGGCGTCCTCGGTCCGAACGGCGCCGGCAAGACCACCACCGTAGAGTGTGTCGCCGGGCTGCGCGTCCCCGACGGGGGCGGGGTGTCGGTCCTCGGGCTCGACCCCCGCCGGGACGCGGCCCAGCTACGCCAGCGGGTCGGGGTGCAGCTCCAGGAGAGCCAATTGCCGGACCGGCTCCGGGTGGCGGAGGCGCTGGAGTTGTACGCCTCGTTCTACCGCAACCCCGCCGACCCGGCCGAGTTGATCGACAGGCTGGGTCTCGGCGACAAGCGGAACGCCGCGTACAAGAAGCTCTCCGGTGGTCAGAAGCAGCGTCTCTCCATCGCGCTGGCCCTGGTCGGCAACCCGGAGATCGCCATCCTCGACGAGCTGACCACCGGGCTGGACCCGCAGGCTCGCCGGGACACCTGGGGCCTTATCGAACAGGTCCGGGACAGCGGGGTGACGATCGTGCTGGTCACCCACTTCATGGAGGAGGCCGAGCGGCTCTGCGACCGGGTCGCGGTGATCGACCGCGGTCGGGTGGTCGCCCTGGACAGCCCGGCGGGCCTGGTGTCGGCGGTGGCTCCGGAGCAACGGATCCGATTCCGGCCCTCGGCTCCGGTCGACGACCGACTCCTCACCGACCTGCCCGAGGTGTCCGCCGTGCAGCGGACCGGCACCCAGGTGGTGGTGACCGGCACCGGCGAGTTGCTGCACGCCGTCACCTCGGTGCTCGCCCGCCACCAGATCGTCGCCGCGGACCTGCGACTGGAGCAGTCCACCCTCGACGACGCCTTCGTCGAGCTGACCGGGCACCGGCCCGCCAACTGAGAGGGAGCCAGCATGCACGCCTTCCGCAACATCCTGCGCACCGAGGCGCGGCTCTACCTGCGGGACCTGCCGACGCTTCTCACCACGATCGGACTGCCCACGCTGATCCTGGTGGTGCTCGGGCTGATCCCCTCGCTGCGCAAGCCGGATCCGACCTTCGGCGGGCAGACCTTCGTCAGCTACTTCGCCCCGTCGCTGCTGGTGGTCACCCTCGCCATGGTCGGGGTGAACATCCTGCCCGCAGTGCTGGCCACCTACCGGGAACGCGGCGTGCTGCGGCGGCTGGCGACCACTCCGGCGCACCCGGGGGCTCTGCTCGCCGCCCAACTGGTGTTGGCCCTGGCCGGAATCCTGGCCAGCGCGCTGCTGCTCATCGTCGTCGCCCGGCTCGCGTTCGGGGTGCCGCTCCCCCGGCACCCGCTCGGCTTCACGCTCGCGTTCATCCTCGGCGCTGCCGCCCTGCTGGCGCTCGGCCTGCTGGTCGCCGCCGTCGCCCGCACGACGAAGGCGGCACAGGCCCTGGCCGTGCCGCTGTTCCTGGTCACCATGTTCTTCGGCGGGGTCTACCTACCCCGGTTCCTGCTCCCGGACTTTGTGGCGCGGATCGGCGACTACACGCCGCCCGGGGTGCAGGCGCTCCTCGACGCCTGGACCGGCACCCCACCGCAGCCGCTGAACCTGGGGATAATGGCGGTGATCGCCGTGGCGGCCGGCGCCGGCGCGGCGAAACTGTTCCGCTGGGAGTGAGCGGTGATGCGATGACCTGCAGCGGTGGGCACGACCGTCTCGCCAGTTGGCGAGAGCGCGAGGCCAGCCTCTATCGGGTGTTCCCCTTCGGCGGGCTGGCCCTGGGCACCCTGCTGGCCCTCGTCGCACCGGCACCCGAACATCTCGCGGCACTGCCCACGCTTGCTGTCGCCGTGGCCGCCGGATGCTGGGTCGCCTGGTTCGTCACCCTGCACCCCGGCTGGCACAGCCGGCGGACGCCGATGGCGGTCTACTACGCCGGCCTGCTCACGTTCGCCGCCGCACTGGTCGCCGCGAGCCCGTGGTACGGCTTCTTCGCCTGGGTCGGCTACATCCACGCCTTTCCAGTGTTGCCCGGGCGCTGGCGGGTCGCCGGGGTGGTCACCACGGCCGCCCTCGTCGCCACCTCACAGGGCGGTGGCCTGTCGGTGGTGGTGTCGCACCTGCCGCTCTGGTTGGTGCTGGTGCTGTTCAACCTGGTGGTGGCCGGCTCGGTGAGCTGGTTCGCGATGATCGCCGAACAGGAGGACGCCAAACGCAAGCGGTTGGTGACGGAACTCGGCGAGACCAACCGTCAACTCACCGCGACGGTAAGTGAGAACGCCGGCCTGCACGCCCAACTGCTCACTCAGGCCCGGGAAGCCGGCGTGTTCGACGAACGGCAACGGATGGCACGCGAGATCCACGACACCCTGGCGCAGGGGCTGACCGGCATCATCACCCAGTTGGAGGCCGCCGAGCAGACCCGCGACCGGTCCGCCGACTGGCGCCGGCACGTCGACAACGCGCTCGCCCTGGCCCGGGAGAGTCTCACCGAGGCTCGCCGTTCGGTACAGGCGGTCCGACCGGAACCGTTGGAGACGGCCCGCTTACCGGATGCCCTCGTCGATCTGGGCGGGCGCTGGACGGCGCTGAACGGGATACGGGCCGACGTGGCCACCACCGGCACTCCCCGCCCGCTGCACCCCGAGATCGAAGTGACCCTGCTGCGGGCCGCCCAGGAGGCGCTGTCCAACGTGGCCCGGCACGCCGCCGCGTCGCGGGTCGGGCTGACCCTGTCGTACATGGCGGACGTGGTGACGCTCGACGTTCGTGACGACGGGGCGGGTTTCGACCTCACCGAGCAGCCGCTGCCCCGTGAGCCGGGCGGCGGGTACGGGTTGACCGCCATGCGGCAACGGGTGACGAGGGTCGGTGGCGAGTTGGCCGTCGAGTCCGAGCCGGGCAGCGGCACCGCCATCTCGGCGTCCGTTCCCGCGCTACCCGGAGGTGCCGGTTGACCGCCCCGGTCCGACTGCTGATCGTCGACGACCACCCGGTGGTGCGGGACGGCCTGCGGGGGATGTTCACCGGCGACCCCGACTTCGAGGTGATCGGCGAGGCGGCGGACGGTTCGGAGGCGTTGGCCCTGGTCGCTACCCTGCGGCCCGATGTGGTGCTGATGGATCTGCGGATGCCCGGCATGGACGGGGTGACCGCCATCGGCCGGTTGGCTCGCGCCGGCAGCACCGCCCGGGTGCTGGTGCTCACCACCTACGACACGGACGCGGACGTGCTGCCGGCGATCGAGGCCGGTGCGACCGGTTACCTGCTCAAGGACACACCTCGGGAGGATCTGGTCCGGGCGGTCCGGGCGGCGGCCCGGGGCGAGTCGGTGCTCGCGCCGAGCGTCGCGGGCCGGCTGATGGGCCGGCTGCGCGCTCCCGCGGAGGAGCCGCTCAGTCAACGGGAGCTGGAGGTGCTCACCCTGGTGGCCCGGGGCGCCTCCAACCGGGAGGCGGCGACCCGCCTGTTCATCAGCGAGGCCACCGTCAAGACGCACCTGCTGCACCTGTACGCCAAGCTCGGGGTCAACGACCGGGCCGCCGCGGTGGCCACCGCGTACGACCGGGGGTTGCTGACGCCCGGCGGGCGGTGAGCGGCACCGGGCAGGATGGGCTGGTGCGCGCGTCCCGACTGATCTCGTTGCTGCTGCTGTTGCAGTCGCGCGGGTCGATGACCGCAGGCGAGCTGGCCCGGGAGTTGGAGGTCTCCGAGCGGACCGTCTACCGGGACGTGCTGGCGCTCTCCGCCGCCGGGGTGCCGGTCTACGCCGACCGGGGGCGGGCCGGCGGTTACCGCCTGCTCGGCGGCTACCGCACCCGGCTGACCGGGCTGACCCGGGACGAGGCGGAGGCGCTCTTCCTCGCCGGGCTGCCCGGGCCGGCCGGCGAGATGGGGCTCGCCGACGCGGTCGCGTCCGCGGAGCTGAAGGTGCTGGCCGCGCTGCCACCCGCCCTGCGTGACGCGCCGGCCCGCGCCGGGCAGCGGTTCCACCTGGACGTGCCGGGCTGGTTCCGGGAGGCCGCGCCTCCGCTCTGGTTGCCCGAGCTGGCCCGGGCCGTCTGGGCAGACCGGGTGGTGGAGCTGCGTTACCGGCGCGGCGACCGGGACGTTACCCGCCGGGTCCAGCCGTACGGCCTGGTGCTCAAGAGCGCGGTCTGGTATCTGGTCGGCCGGGTCGGCGACGATGTGCGCACCTACCGGGTGGACCGGGTCACCGGGGTCGAGGTGGGCGACGAGCACTTCGACCGCGACGAGGGTTTCGACCTGGCCGGGCACTGGCGCGAGCAGGCCGGGTCGTTCCTGCGGACCATGCTGCGGGCCGAGGTCGCCGTCCGGCTGAGCCCCGCCGGCCTGCGCCAGCTCCGGCACCTGGTCGATGCCCCCTTCGTGTACGACGACATCGTCGCCGCCGTCGGCCCACCCGACGGGCAGGGCTGGGTGGTGGCGCGGCTGCCCGTCGAGTCGGTCCAGGTGGCGTACCGCCAACTGCTGGGGCTCGGCCCCGAGGTGGAGGTCCTCGAGCCACCCGAGCTGCGGCAGTTGTTCGCGGAGAGCGCCGAGCGGCTCGGTGCGCTCTACCGGTAGCCGGTCACGTCCGACGGTTTGCCCGCGTCGACCACCTCGGTGATGTAGCGGAAGCCCTCGGGTTGGCTGCCGTCGAGGTCGGTGAACCCGTACACCTTGGAGAGCGTGCCGGCGTCGACGGACCTGCCGCTCCAGCGGGCCCTGTCCTCGTCGGCGGCGAGCGCGGCCACCGCCCGCCCGACGAAGGCCGGGGTCTCCGAGATGAGGAAGTTGGGGTCGGTGGCGGCACCGTCGCGCCAGTTCTCCTCGGTCACGCCGAAGTGCTCGAGCATCGCCTCGGACCGGATCCAGCCGGGGGTGAGCGCCACGGCCGTGCAGCCGTGCGGTTTCAGCTCGTGCGCCTGGCTGAAGGCGAGCCGGTTGACGGAGACCTTGGCCAGGTCGTAGAAGACCGACAGCCGGTAGTTCTCGTCGTTGTACGCCTTGGTGCCGTCGCCCATCTCCACCACCAGTCCGCCGGGCTTACGGATCAGCAGCGGCAGGGCGAAGTGGCTGGTGATGATGTGCGTGTCGACGGCCAGTCGCAGGGTGCGGAACCCGGCGTCGAGTGGCTGCTCCCAGACCGGCTTGTCCCAGGTGACAAGCGGGTCGCCGCCCCAGATGTCGTTCACCAGCACGTCGAGCTGGCCCTGCTCGGCGTCGATCCGCGCGACCAGGTCGCGGACCTGCTCGGGCACGAGGTGGTCGACCTGAACGGCGATGCCGGTGCCGCCGGCCGCGTCGACCAGTTCGGCGGTCTCTTCGATGGTCTCCGGTCGGTCCATCTCGGAGCGGCCGGTCCGGGTGCTGCGGCCGGTGGCGTAGACCGTGGCACCGGCAGCGCCGAGTTGCACGGCGATCTGCCGCCCGGCGCCACGGGTGGCACCGGCGACGAGCGCGATCTTTCCGGTCAGCGGTTGTGTCATGCCTGCGACGCTGCCAGGGATACCTGACAGCCGACGTCCGAATTCGGGGTGCGACCTAATCCACAAGTCGAACGCGGACCCGGCGGTTGGCCCGGCCCTTGCTCTCCACCTTGACCACCTGCACCTTGCCGATCTGGGCGGTGGAGGCGACGTGGGTGCCGCCGTCGGCCTGCACGTCCAGCCCGACGATGTCGACGATCCGGACCTCCTTCTCGTCCGGCGGGATGAGGTTGGACTGGGTGCGGATGATGTCCGGCAGGGCCAGCGCCTCGGTGCGCGGCAGCACCCGGGTGGCGACCGAACGGTCGGCGGCCACCTCGGCGTTGACCAGCTCCTCGATGCGGGCCTTGAAGTCCGGCGGCACCTCGGGGAGGTTGAAGTCCATCCGGGCCTCGCCCGGCTCCATCGAGTTACCAGTGACGAGCGCGCCGAAGTCGCGGAACACCACACCGCAGAGCACGTGCAGCCCGGAGTGCGTACGCATCAGCCTGGTCCGCCGCTCGTCCTCCACCGCGCCGACGACCTCGGTGCCCACCGGCGGCAACGGGTCACCCTCAGCGGGGATCAGGTACGGGTCGTCGCCCTTGCGGGTGCCGACGATCCGGGTCTGCACACCCTGCCAGAGCAGCACGCCGTGGTCCGGTGGTTGACCGCCGCCGCCCGGGTAGAACGCCGAACGGTCCAGCACGATGCCCTGCTCGGCGTCGGCGTGCAGGACCGTGCACGTCCACTCGCGCAGGGTCGGGTCGGCAAGGTCGAGCCGGTGCGTCCGGCCATGCTGTGTGACGCCCATGACAGGGCAGATTACTCGTTCAGGAAGCCGGAGATGCGGTCCCGCAGATCGGCGCGTTCCGACCAGAGGACGCCGGGCCGTTCGTACACGTGCAGGGTGGCCTGGGGCAGCGCGACGGCGAGCCGTTCGGCGACCTCGACCGGGTGCAGGTCGTCGCCCGCGCAAGCGATGACCAGCGCCGGCGCGGTGACCGCCGTCAGGTCACCGATCTGGCGCAGCGGCGTCTGGTCGGCGAGGGTGGCCAGACCGTCGGCCAGACCGTCGCGGAGCAGTTGGTCGAGTCGTTGCCGCAGGTACGCCCAACCGGCCGGGGTGTTGCGCACCGCAGGCGGCAGCTCCAGCGTGACGATGTCGGCGACCGCCGAGGCGTCCCCGCTCTCCACCGCCTCCAGCAGGCTGGTGATGCGTTCCCGGGCGACCGGCCCACGTGGCTCGTCGAGGACCGCCGGCAGGAAGAAGACCAGCTTGTCGAAACGCTCCGGGCTCTCCACCAGAAGTCGGCAGAGGGCACCCGCGCCGAGGCTCGCGCCGAACGCCCGGCTGGCGCCGCCGAGGTCGGCGATGGCGCGCAGGTCCCGGGCCAGGTCCAGGTAGTCCCACGGCCCGTCCGGGGCTTCGGAACGGCCGTGCCCGCGGAACTGGAAGAACACCTTGCGGCCGTTCACCGCACTGCCGAACGGGCGGGTGGTGGCGATGCCGTTGCCCAGCCCGTGCGCGAAGACGGTGACCGGGTCACCGGTGCCGGTGACCAGTCGCTCCAGACTCACACCGTGCGGGGTGGTGACCAGCTCGGTCTCCGGCTCCGGCAGCGCGGGCCGGCCGGTACGCGGCCCACCCGGCCCGGGCCCCCAGGTGCGGGGCCCGCTGTCGGGTGGGGGCGGCCAGCGAAAACCTCTCACCAGAACCCTTTGCCGTCGCTCAGGTCGCGGAGACCGACCCGGACGTCGAGCAGGTAGATGAGCGCGGCGGCGATGCCGACCAGGCCGAAGAGGCTGATCGGACCGAAGCCGAGGAGGGTGAGCACGAGGCAGACCGCCAGGATGGCGATCCAGCCGCCCTTGGGCAGCGTCCCGATTGCGGGGAAGGCGTCGGAGCGCTGCGTCACGGCGTGCACCAGCGCGACACCCTGGATGATCAGCGCGAAGACGAGCAGGATCAGCTCGATCACGTAGCGGACTTCGAACGCGAAGATCGGCGCGGCGTTGGCCATGTCGGCCAGTTTATGTCCACGACCCCGGCTACGTCCGACAAGGACGCCGCCGGGGTCGTCGACTCGACGAGCTACTCGGCGGCCGGGCGGGTCCGCTTGGTGGCCCGGGGAAGCTTCGCCGACGGGGACTCGGCCGGCTTGGTGGCCTTCGGCGCGCGGGCGACCTTCTTGACCGCGGCCGGCTTGGCCTCGGCGATCTCGGCCACGTCGGCCGGGGTCGGCGCGTCGGCGGTAGGAGCGGTCGAGGTCGCGGCGGTGGCGGCCGGCGTGGTGGTCGGTGCGACCGCCTCGGTGGCCTCGATGTCGGCGTTGACCGTCTCGGCGGCCTCCAGCACGCCGGCTCCGACGACCCGCTCGCCACGGGCGACGAGCGCGCCGTACGCGGCGAACGCGCGCTCCTGCGCGACCTGGGCGCTGGCGACCACCAGGGCTGCGTTGCGGGTCGCGGCGGCGCGCAGCTTGTCGATGTCGGCCACCTCCCGCAGCTTCGCCAGGTCGGCGGTCTCGTTCGCGGTACGCAGCGTCTCGGTGGCCTTCTGCTTCAGCTCGAAGCCGGTCAGCACGGCCCGGCCACCCAGGTCGGCGACGACCCGGGTGCTGAGGACGCCGACCACGGCCGGCAGCTTGCGTAGCTGCTCGATGGCCAGCTCACCGGCGCCGGCCGCGGCGTAGATCGGGGCGGGGATGCGGTTGGTCTTCGGCTCGCTCATGACGTCTCCTCTTCGGCCGCCTCGGCGGCCTTCTTCTTCTGGGGGATGCTGGTGCTGCCCGGAGCGGGTGCGGTGCCCGCCTCGGTGACGGCGACCGACTCGAGGACGGCCTCGGTCGGGGTGCCGCCCACGGTGGTGGGGCCGGTGGCGGCCAGATTGGCCAGTTCGGCGGCCTGGCTGGCGGGCTGGTCGGCAGGCTCGTCGGCCTCCTGAGCCGCCTCGGCCTCGGCCAGTCGGGTGTTCTCCCGGCGGAACGTCTCGTAGATCTGACTGAGCGACTGCTTCTGCGCCATCGTCAGGTCGGCGTCCACGGCGATGGCGGCGAGCACCCCGTGGCCTTCCTTGTCGTCGAGCAGACCGGCGCGCAGGTACATCGCCGGCGTGGAGACCCGCAGGGCGCTGGCCAGTTGCTGGAGCACCTCGGCGCTGGGTTTGCGCAGGCCACGCTCGATCTGGCTGAGGTACGGATTGCTGACCCCCGCCTGCTCGGCGAGTTGCCGTAGCGAGATCTTGGCGTTGCGCCGCAGGTCGCGGATGAACCCGCCGACGTCGGGAAGGTCCTTGGGTGTGGCCATGACAGCGACGCTAACCGGCCGCGCTAGCTCCTGCAAGCAAAACGCTAACCATAGTTAGCAAGGTCTCAGCATGCCGTTTGCGCCCCGCCCGGCCGATCCGTACGGTCCGTCCGTGCACAAGATCACAATCAATGGAGCAAGCATCGCGTACGACGAGGCCGGCAGCGGTTCGCCAGTCGTCCTGCTGCACGCCGGAATCGCCGACCGGCGGATGTGGCGGGGACAGGTGTCCGCGCTGGCAGCCCGGCACCGGGTGATCGTCCCGGACCTGCGCGGCTACGGCGACTCGGAGCTGCCCCCGGCACCGTTCACCCACCACGAGGACGTGGTCGGGCTGCTGGACGCACTGGGCCTCCCCCGGGCGGCGCTCGTCGGCTGCTCCTTCGGTGGAGCGGTCGCCATCGACACCGCGCTGGCCCACCCCGACCGGGTGAGCGCGCTCGCGCTGTTCGACACGGCGGTCTCCGGCAACGAGTGGTCCGACGAGGCGAACGACCTCTGGGACGACCTCGTCGGGGAGGTCGACCCCGACGACTTCGCCGCCGGCGCGGCCGGTGAGGTGCGGTTCTGGGTGGTCGGCCCGGGACGCCAGCCGGAGGACGTCGACCCCGAGCTGGTCGCGTTCGCGCGGGAGATGGACCAGCGCGCCCTCGCCGCCGAACTGGCGCTCGGCGCGGTCGAGGTGGGCGAGCTGACGCCGCCGGCGATCGGCCGACTTGGCGAGCTGACGATCCCCGTCCTGGTCACCGCCGGTGCCGCCGACGTGCCGGACATCAGCCGACTCGCCGACCGGATCGCCGCCGAGGTCCCCGGCGCGGTACGACTCCCCGACGTGCCGGACGCGGCGCACCTGCTGCCGCTGGAGCGTCCGGAGCCGGTCAACGCCGCACTGCTCGACTTCCTGGGCTGAACCGCGCGGGCCGGGGTGCCGGTGGTGTCACCAGAGCGGGCGGACCGCCCCCACCGGCACCCCGCCGCCGAAGAGCGGCACCTCGGCGTACTCGGTCAGCACCGGGGCGTCCACGCCGAGCCGGCGCAGCGCGGAGACCAGCACCGGCATCCGCGCCCGGTCGGCGCCGTCGTCGATCTTCAGCGCGACCGCGCCGACGCCCGGCAGCGCCACGGCGATCACGCCCTCGGCACCGACCTTGGCCAGCAACCCCGGAACACCCCGCATCAGCCGGGTGTCGTCGGCCTGGGTGCCACCCACGATCTCCGGGTACGCCCGCATCGCGTCGGCCACCGTGCGCGGCACCGAGCCGGGCTCGGCGTCGACAAGTCGGAGGTACGCCCCGGCCAGGCCGGTCAACGACACCGCGAGCACCGGGGCACCGCAGCCGTCGACCCCCACGGCCGCCGCCGGCTCCCCGGTGAACTCCTCGATGGCGGCCCCCAACCGCTGCTGAAGCGGGTGCTCCGGCCGCCAGTAACCCTCCCGCGACCAACCGGCGGCCTCGCAGGTCAGCAACATCCCGCTGTGCTTGCCGGAGCAGTTCATCTGCACCCGGCTCGGGCCACCACCGGCCCGGAGCACCGCCTCCCGGGCTGCGGCACCCACCGGCAGGTCGGGCGGGCAGTGCAGCGCCGACGCGTCCAGCCCGGCACGCTCCAACAGCGCACCGACCCGAGCCAGGTGGAACTCCTCACCCGCGTGACTCGCCGAGACCAGCGCCACATCGGCCGGGTCGGTCAGGGCCAGCCCGGCCCGGAGCATCCCGATCGCCTGCATCGGCTTGCTCGCCGAGCGGGGAAAGACCGGCGAACTCACGTCCCCGGCGGACGCCACCACGACACCGGCCGCGTCCAGCACCACCACCGAGCCGCGGTGCGCACCCTCCACGAACCCCGACCGGACCACCTCGGCGAGCGGCGCGCCGCCCTCGTACGTCTTCGTCACGCGCTGGACGGTACCGACGGTCCGGGGGTGCCCGACGGCGGGGTGACCAGCAGGTCCACCGCCCGGGTGACAGGGGCGCGGGACGGACCCGGCCTTACAGCCCGAGCAACTCGCGGGCCTCGGTGGTGCTCAGCGGCGGGCGCTGGGCGAGCTGGGCGAAACCCACCGCGCGGGCGACCAACTGCATGTTGGACTCCACCGGGCGACCCTTCGCGTACGTCACGGTGTCCTCCATGCCGACCCGCAGGTGCCCGCCCGTCGAAAGCGACGCCAACAGCACCGGGATCGTGCTCCGGCCGACGCCGGTGGCCGAGAAGGTGGTGCCCTCCGGCAGGTCCCGCAGCATCCGGTGGGCCGCGACGAGAGTCTCGGTGGTGCCCGGCATGCCGCCCGGCACGCCCATCACGAAGTCGACGTGCACGTGCCCGCCGGCCGGCAGCCCGTACCTGCCGAGCAACCGCTGCAACGCCGACAGGTGGCCGAGGTCGAAGATCTCGTACTCCGGCACGATCCCGCGCTCCTGCATCCGGGTGTGCAGGTCGACGATGAACTCCCAGCGGTTGAGGAAGACGTCGTCGCCGAAGTTGACGGTGCCCATGGTGCAGGACGCCATGTCCGGACGGGCGTCGAGCACGGCGAGCCGGGCGGCCTCCGGGTCGGTCACCGCGCCGCCGGAGGAGAGCTGCACGATCAGGTCGGTGCTGTCCCGCAACGCCGCCACCGTGTCGGCCAGGCGCACCGGGTCGAGCGTCGGCCGCGCCTCGTCGTCGCGGATGTGGACGTGGATCACGGAAGCACCGAGCGCCTCGCACTCCTTGGCGGTGAGCAGCAACTCGTCGAGGGTCACCGGCAGCGCCGGCACCTCCGCCTTGGCCGACTCCGCGCCGGTCGGGGCCACCGTGATCAACGTCCCTGTCGTCATGCCGGCGATCCTAGACGCCGGGTCAGGACGGGTCGATCGCCGCGGCGGTCTCGCCGATCAGCAGTGCGGCGTCGTCCGGAACGTTCCGCTTGAGCACCGCGAGCGCGATCTGCCCCAGCTCGTGGTGCAGCACGGCGCTGCCGACAAAGCCGACCGCCCGGCCGTCGAGGGTCACCGGCGTACCTGCCGTCGGCGGCTGGTCGGTGGTCACCCCGTCCAGGTGCAGCAGTACGAGGCGACGCGGCGGCCGGCCCATGTTGTGCACCCGCGCCACCGTCTCCTGCCCCCGGTAGCAACCCTTGTCCAGGTGCACCGCCGGGGCGATCAGGTCGACCTCGGCCGGAATGGTCCGGTGGTCGGTGTCCACCCCGACCCGGGGCTGCCGGGCGGCCACCCGGATCGCCTCGTACGCCCAGAGCCCCGCGACCGGCACGCCGGCGCCGCGCAGCTCGGCAACCACCTGGTCCATCGCCGAGCGGGGCACCAGCAGGTCCACCCCGAGCGGACCACGTCGGGCCCAGCCGCCGATCGGCAGTGGTCGTACGTCGTACCGCGCGCTCGCCCGGGGTGGCACGGCACCGTGCGGGAACTTCGGACCTGGCACCGCGACCACGTCCGGCTCGGCGAGCCCGGTCACGCCGAGCGTGGCGAGCGCGTCCGTGGCCGCCGGCCCGACAAGCGACAGGAGCGCGCGCTCGGCAGTCGCGTCGCGCGGGTCGACCCGGCTGAAGAACCGCATCTTCTCCAGGTAGGTCAGCAGGCCCTCGGTCGCCCCCGGCTCGGTGTCCAGCCAGGTGGTCTCGCCGTCCTCGGCGACCATGGCGTGCTGCTCGACGTGGCCGTGCGGGGACAGCACCAGCAACTCGGTGCCCTCGTTCGCGGCGAGCGTGTTCAGGTGCTGCGAGGTGACCGTGTGCAGCCAACTGGCCCGCTCCTCGCCGGGCACCGCGATGACCCCCCGGTGCGACCTGTCGACGAGGCCGACAGCGGTGTCGAGGGTGCGTTGCTCACGCAGCGGGTCGCCGTAGTGCGCGGCCACCCCCCGCACGCCGGCCGCGACGTGCGCCGGATCCGGCTGGTCACGGCTGGCCTCGTCGATGCTCTCGACGGCCACCGCGCCCGCGATGTCGATCATTTCTCGTCCCCGTTCTCGCAGCGTACGCAGACGCCGAAGAGTGACACGTGCCCGATGTCCACCCGGAACCCGCGCTGCGCGGCCAACTGGTCGGCAAGTGGCCGGAGCAGCTCCGGATCGATCTCGTCGATCGCGCCGCACTCCCGGCAGACCAGGTGGACGTGTTGGTGCTCACCAGCGGCGTGATAGGTCGGTGAGCCGTGCGACAGGTGCGTGTGGGTGACCAGACCGAGCCGTTCCAGCAGCTCGAGCGTGCGGTAGATGGTGGTGATGTTGACGCCGGCGGCGACCTCCCGGACCGCGGTGTGCACCTGTTCCGGGGTGGCGTGACCCAGGTCGAGCACCGCCTGGAGGACGAGCTGCCGCTGGGGCGTCAGCCGCAGCCCACGGGCCCGCAGCATTTCCGCGAGGGAGGATTCGGACACGCTCCGATCATAGTTCGGCCGCCAGGCTGTTCCCCGCACCGCGATCGATCACCACTACGCTCGCGGTCATGGTGAGGTCGCCCGTCGGGCAGAACCCGGCCGGCCCGGCCGCCCGGGTCGCCGTACTGGGACGTGGCCTGGTGCCACCCGGCGACCCGGTGCTCCGCGGCGACGACCTCGGGGTGCTGCACGGCGACGGCCTGTTCGAGACCATGCACCTGCGCGACGGCAAGCCGTGGCTTCGCGACGAGCACCTCGCCCGCCTGGCCACGGCAGCCACCGCAGTCGAGCTGGCCCTGCCCCCGGTCGCCGCGCTCGTCGACCTGCTGGACGAGGTGCGAACGGGCTGGCCAGCGCCGGTGGAAGGGGCACTGCGGTTGGTCTGCACCCGCGGCCCCGAGGCCGGCGGGCCGCCCACGGTGTACGCCACGCTGAGCGAGGTGCCGGCGGCCACCCGGGCCGCCCGGCGGGACGGGATCGCGGTTGCCACCCTGCCGCTGGGGCTGCCCGCCGCCGCCCGCACCGGGCTGGACTGGCTGCCGGCAGGCGTCAAGTCCACGTCCTACGCGGTCAACAGCGCCGCCCGCCGCTGGGCGCGCCGCAGCGGCGTGGACGACGTGCTCTGGACCTCCTCCGACGGGTACGCGCTGGAGGGCCCCACGGCCAACGTGGTGTGGCTCACCGACGGAGTGCTCTGCACGGTGCCGGCCGCCACCACCGGCATCCTCGCCGGCACCACCGCGGCCTGGCTGCTCGCTCACGCGACCGAGCTGGGCCTGAGCGCCGACGAGCGGATGGCCACTCCCGCCGGGCTGCACGCGGCGGACGGCGTGTGGTTCACCTCGTCGCTGCGCGGCGCCGCCGAGATCCACACGCTGGACGGGGTGCGCCGGAACCCTTGCCCGCGCACTCCCGCCCTGCACTCACTGCTGGGCTTCCCCGTCGGGTAGCGGTCAGCCGCCGACCCGGACCAGTCGGGCGGAGAGGTGCGGGCTGAGCCCGTGCCCCATGGCGGCCATCTCCTGCGCGTAGAGCAACGCACCCTCGACGATGCCGAAGAGCCGGTGCCCGCCGGTGACCTCCTTGGCGGTCGGAGTCCGAATCACCGCGTCGGTGGCGAACTCGACCTGCGTGCCGGTGCGCTTGCCCAGGTGCAGCTCCATCACCCCGGTCGGGGTGGTCAGCAGCGCCTCCAACTCGTCGGTCGCCCGCCCGTCCACAAGCACCGGCCGCCACCAGCCGACCTCACGGCCAGCCGGACGAACCGGCCTGCTCTGCTCGTCGAGGATCCAGGCACGCGACTCGTAGTGCAGGAACGGCCGGCCGTCGTGGCTGATCCGGATCTCCTGCGCGTAGTCGAAGTCCTCGATGGTGGGGAAACCGCCCTTGCCCCGGCCACGCCACAGCCCGACGTACGGCAGCAGGGCATCGAGCGCGGGGTGGAGCTTCGGCCCGACCCGCAGGTCGTGACTCTCCTCGAACGGGTACTCCTCGACCGGCGGCGCGTTCAGCCACGGCGGCTGCAGCGGGTTCTCGTCGCTCACCAGTTCCCTCTCGATATGCGTACGGCTAGGTAGACCAGGCCACCGGCGAGCCCGCCCAGGCCAGCGACCAGCAGGCTGACAAACCCGATCTCGGTAACCATCCCGGCCATCCTATGCTGGGGCACATGGCCCGCACTCTCGTCGTCAAGGTCACTGCGGGGGCGGACGCCCCGGAGCGGTGCGCGCAGGCATTCACCGTCGCCGCGACGGCGGTCGCGGCCGGGGTGGACGTCTCACTCTGGCTGACCGGTGAGTCGACCTGGTTCGCGTTGCCCGGTCGCGCCCAGCAGTTCGACCTGCCGCACTCCGCACCGCTGGCCGAGTTGTTGCACGTGATCCTGACCAGCGGCCGGGTGACCGCCTGCACACAGTGCGCGGCCCGACGGGAGATCGGCCCGGACGACGTGCTCCCCGGTGTGCGGATCGCCGGCGCAGCGGTCTTCGTCGAGGAGGCGTTGGCCGAGGGCACCCAGGCACTCGTCTACTGACCGCACGGGGTCACCTGATCCATCCCGACGGAGTGCCGATACCGACCCGACATCTCGGACGGATGCCTACGATTCGGGTGTGACCGAGGCGGCGGAGAGGTTCTTCGAATCGCTGCCGTCGCGCGCCCCCGACGTCCTCGGCGGCCTGGCCGACGGCACCCTCCAGATCGACCTCGGCGACGACCACCGCACCGAACACTGGCTGGTCCGGATGCGGCCCGGGTCGGTGCAGGTCACCCGAGGGCGTGGCCCGGCCGACGCCATCTGGTACAGCAGCGCCGCCCTCTTCGACCGGCTGATCAGCGGCGAGGCCCAGGGGGTCGCGGCGGTGCTGCGCAACGAGAGCACGTTCAGCGGGAACGTGGTGCTCTTCCTCGCCTTCCGCCGGTTCTTCCCCAACCCACCCGGCACCCGCGACCCCCGCGAAACGGCCCGCCGAGCAGCCGGGCGACGTGGGTGAGGCAACTCGTCAGCATCCTCGACGGCAACACCTTCCTGGTCAGCGACCGGCGCGGGGACATCGAGCCGTCCTACGACTTCCCCACCGGGCTGTTCTCCTTCGACACCCGCTTCCTGTCCACCTGGGTGCTCACCCTGGACGGCGAACGGCTGCACGCCCTCTCCGTCGACGATGCCGAGTCGTACCGCACCAAGTTCTTCCTCGCCCCCGGCGAACCCACGCACTATCTGGACGCCAAGGCGTCGGTGATCCGCAGCCGGGCGATCGTGGGCAGCTTCGAGGAGGAGCTGACCGTGCTGAACCACCTCGGCGCGGAGGTCGAGTGCACCCTCCGGATCGAGATCGGGGCCGATTTCGCCGACCTGTTCGAGATCAAGAACTCTCGGCAGAAGCGGGGACGGACCACGATCACGGTCGCCGAGAACGAGCTGCGGCTGTCCTATCGGCGGGAGGCGTTCCACCGGGAGATGGTGGTCAGCACCACCGCGCCGGCACAGGTCGACGACACCGGCATGACCTTCCGGATCCGGATAGCCCGCAACGACAGCTGGACCACCAGACTGCACGTGTCAAGCGTCGTCTTCGGTGCCCGCGGCGAGGACATCCGGGCCACCCTCCCGTACGGCGGCAGCCGCAGCGCGGACGCGATCCGGGCCGAACAGCAGGAGCTGATCGACCGGGCGCCGAAGCTCGGCTGCGACTGCGAGCCGCTGGCCGGGGCGTACCGGCGCAGCCTCAACGACCTGGCCGCGCTGCGCTACGAGTCGATCGCCCTGGGCGTACGGCTGATCGCCGCCGGGCTGCCGTGGTTCATGACCCTGTTCGGCCGGGACAGCATCATCACCTCGTTGCAGGTGCTGCCGTTCCTGCCGGAGCTGGTCCCGCCGACCATCCTGATGCTGGCCGGACTACAGGGGCAGCGGGTGGACGACTTCCGGGACGAGGAGCCCGGCAAGATCCTGCACGAGCTGCGGTACGGGGAGACCGCCGGTTTCGAGGAACAGCCCCACTCGCCGTACTACGGGTCGGCGGACTCGACGCCCCTGTTCATCATCCTGGTCGACGAGTACGAGCGGTGGACCGGCGACGCCGCGCTCGTCCGCCGGCTGGAACCGCAGGTCCGCGCGGCGTTGGAATGGATCGACACCTACGGTGACCTGCTCGGCACCGGCTACCTCTGGTACCGGACCCGCAACCCGGAGACCGGCCTGCAGAACCAGTGCTGGAAGGACTCCTGGGACGCCATCTCGTACGCCGACGGTCAGCTCCCCGGCTTCCCCCGGGCCACCTGTGAGTTGCAGGGCTACGCGTACGACGCGAAGCTCCGGGCCGCCCGGCTGGCCCGGACGTTCTGGAACGACCCGGAGTTCGCCGACGAGCTGGAGCGGCAGGCCGCCGACCTGAAGCGGCGGTTCGACCGCGACTTCTGGATCCCCGACCGCGAGCACTACGCGCTCGCGCTGGACGCCGACGGCCGGCAGGTGGACGCGCTCACCTCGAACATCGGGCACCTGCTGTGGAGCGGCATCGTGGACGAGTCCCGTGCCGGCAAGGTGGTCGAGCACCTGCTCGGACCACGGCTCTTCTCCGGCTGGGGGGTGCGTACGCTCGCCGCCGACGAGGGTCGGTACAACCCGATCGGCTACCACGTGGGCACGGTCTGGCCGTTCGACAACTCGATCATCGCCTGGGGGTTGTGGCGGTACGGCTTCCGCAAGGAGGCCGGCTTGCTCTGCGACACGATGCTCGCGGCGTCCCGGTACTTCGAGGGCCGGCTGCCGGAGGCGTTCGCCGGGTACGCCCGGACCCTCACCGACTATCCGGTGGAGTACCCCACCGCGTGCAGCCCGCAGGCCTGGTCGGCGGGCACCCCACTGCTGCTGCTCCGGGTGATGCTCGGACTGGAGCCGCAGGGCGAGCACCTGATCATCGATCCGGCCGTCCCGCCCGGGATGGGCCGGATCGAGCTGCTGGACATCCCCGGCCGGTGGGGCATGGTCGACGCGTTGGGCCGCAGCCGTGACCGGGAGGACCAGCCAGGCGACGGCTGACCGGTGCGGGCGGCCGGGCTCAGTCCGGGCAGCCGACGGTGGCGGCCAGGCGGGCGGCGTCCGGGCCGACCTCGGCCAGCACCGTGACGGTGCCGCTGCGGTACGCGTACACCGGGGGTTCGTCCAGCAGGGGGGCGTCGCCGGCCAGCGGGGCGAGCGCGGCCGTCGAGGCCGCCGGACCGCTACCGTTCGCGGACCACGCGGTACGGGCGTGCCCGCCGCCCGGGCAGGGTGCGGTGACCAGCTCCGGCGCGGCGTCACCCGGCCGGTCGAGGGCCCGCAGCGCGGCGGTCAACGCGGCGGTCTCCGGGCCGGCAGCGGTAGCCGGGGCCGGCGTGTAGCCGGCGCCGACCGGCCGGCAGCCGGTGTCGACGACGAGCCGCAACCGGCCGTCGGCTGTCGGCCGCCCGTCGACGTCCACGAACTCTCCGGCGTCGGCGCGCAGCTCAGGGCCGTCCACGCCGGGCCCGACGCCGGCCCGCCAGCTCGGCGGCAGTCGCTCGGCGATGCCGGCGAGCACGGCCCGCGCGTCACCGGTGCCCACGAGCACCCCGACCTCGCGCCGCAGCCTCGCCCCGTCCGCGAACGGGGTGACCCGACAACCGGACGCGACCCGCGCCGGACCCAGCTCAAGCAGACTTGCCGCACCGACCGCGCGGGCCAACTCGCCGACCGCCCGGTCGACCACCGGGCCGGCCTGGTCGAGGGAACGTTGTTCGCGCACCGTCGGCGGATCACCCTGCACCGACACCCAGGTGAGCCCGGCCAGCAACACGGCCCAGGCCACGGTCACAGCAAGCAGCCAGCGCCGCCGCGACCGGGCCAGCGCCGGTGCGGCGGGGCCGGCCGAAGAGGCCCAACCCGTCTGGACAGCACCGCTCACCCGGCCATGGTGTCACGCGTTCGCCGCCGGCCCGGCGGCGGAGGCGGCCGGCGGCCAACTCACCCCACGTCGTCAGGCCCTGCCACCATCCCTGGGCAGACCGACCCGACGGCCGGCAACGGAAACAGCATCGCCCGCAGGAGGGCCAGGTCCGCACAGCTCACCACCTGGCCGAGTCCGTCGAGCTATCGCCGCACCCGCTCGAGCATCAGCGCATCCGCGCCGACGCAGACGACGATCGGAACATTCTGATCGGATACGCCACCGGCCGCACCAACTGTGATCTCCACCAGAAGATAGTGACGCATACCGATGGCTTCCGCCCGACCCCGTCCCCGCGGAAAACCAGAGCAGGATGCGCGCTTACTGACCCGGCGCGGAGACGACCGGGGCCGGTCACCCCCGGGAGGGTGACCGGCCCCGGTTGATCAGAGCGGTGGGTCAGGCGACGGTGACGGCGACCTCGTTGACACCCCGGCCGGCGGTGACCGCGGTGTCGCCGTTGCCGTGCCGGGACAACGCCCGCAGCGTCCAGGAGCCCGGCGCGGCGAAGAACCGGAACTGGCCGGCGGCCGAGGTGACCACCTCGGCGGTGAACTCACCCGTCGAGTCGAGCAGCCGGACGTACGCGCCCGGCACCGGCTCGGCCTCGGCGGAGCGGACGACGCCGGTGATGACGGTTTCCTTTTCCAGGTCCAGGCTGGCCGGCAACGGCGCTGCCTGGTCCGGTGCGGCGCAACCCGCGGCGATGGGAAGAGTCATGATCAGGCCTCCCCGGGTTCGTCGCCGAGCGCGACCGGCACACCGACGAGCGAGCCGTACTCGGTCCACGAGCCGTCGTAGTTCTTGACGTTGCGGTGACCCAGCAGCTCCTGGAGCACGAACCAGGTGTGCGACGAGCGCTCACCGATCCGGCAGTACGCGATGGTCTCCTTGCCGTCGTCGAGCCCCGCGTCGCCGTAGATCTTGCGCAGGTCGTCGTCGGACCGGAAGGTGCCGTCCTCGTTTGCCGCCTTGGACCACGGCACGCTGATCGCGGTGGGGATGTGACCGGCCCGCTGCGCCTGCTCCTGCGGCAGGTGGGCGGGGGCGAGCAGGCGACCGGCGAACTCGTCGGGGCTGCGCACGTCGACGAGGTTCTTGGTGCCGATCGCGGCGACGACCTCGTCGCGGAAGGCCCGGATGGAGGTGTCCGGCTCCTGCGCCACGTACTGCGTCGCCGGCCGGGACACCTGGTCGGTGACGAGCGGGCGGGCGTCCAGTTCCCACTTCTTGCGGCCGCCGTCGAGCAGCTTCACGTCGCGGTGACCGTAGAGCTTGAAGTACCAGTAGGCGTACGCGGCGAACCAGTTGTTGTTGCCGCCGTACAGGATCACGGTGTCGTCGTTGCTGATGCCCCGCTCGGAGAGCAGCGCCTCGAACTGCGTCTTGTTGACGAAGTCCCGGCGGACCTGGTCCTGGAGGTCGGTCTTCCAGTCAATCTTGATGGCGCCGGCGATGTGGCCGGTGTCGTAGGCCGAGGTGTCCTCGTCGACCTCGACGAAGACGACGCCCGGGGCGTCGAGGTTCTTCTCGGCCCACTCGGCCGAAACGAGTGCGGTGTCGCGACTCATCGAATCACTCCCTGGTGAGGATGGATGGTGAGCCAACGCGCGCGAATCGATCGATGCATCTGTCGCACCACGCGCGGGACCCAGCGGAAGGACGGGATCACGGGTTCGTGCGACGGCGCCGCTGCCGGGCGTTCGGTGGGATGACCGGAGGGTATGAGAACCCGGTGCCGGTGGCCGCCGTCAGGCGGCCGGAGACAGCCCCGCCGTCAGATGACGGGGCGACACAGGCAGGTGGCCACGCGGCACAGGTCGACCGCGCGCCGTTTGGTGAGGTGGGTCCCCATGGCCAGGGAGCCTACCAGCCAGTGACCGAGCTGCCACTCAGCCGACCACCATCCGGGAACGGCCCGGGCCGTGGGCCGGCCCGGGCCGTCAGTCAGTTGACGGAATTGATGGGTACGTTCTTCGCGTCGCCGGAGACCGCCAGCCCCTCCGGCAGTGGACGGACCTCCCGGATCGCGAGTTGGAAGGGCAGTTCCGGAAGAGGCACGTCGATCGAGATGCTCTTGGCGTAGTTGCTCAGGAAGGCACGGGCCAGCGGCAGGTTCGGCAGCCCCGCGGCGTCCAGATCGTTGAAGCGCAGGGCGACGGCGCCGTTGTCGGCGACGGTGACGTCGGCGGTGCCGCTGATGGTGAGCTTCTGACCGAGGATGTCGGCCGGGGCCGTGACGGTGAGCTTGCCGTTCTGCTCGCCGAGCGCGAGCCCCGGGCGGTTCAGAAGCGCGGCGAGACTCTCGTAGCTGATCGTGCCGGCACCGTCGACAGTGTCCGCCACGACGTCACCCTGGCCGGTGCGCAGAGTGTCGAGCGAGGCCCGGACGTTGCGGGCGGTCACATCGAGCACCGGCAGCCGGACGGCGTCGCCCTCGACCGAGGCCTGCACGTCCCGCAGGTTGATGGTGATCCGCTTGTAGCGGCCGTCCAGCACCTGGGTGAGGAACGGGGTGCCGCCCACCTCCACGTCGGGTTTCGCGGACTGCGCACCCTGCTTGGTGATCTCCTGTTGCAACCGGTCGGCGATCATCCGCTCGGCGACCCCGACCGCCACCCGGTCGGCGACCACAAGCAACCCCGCCAGCAGCAGGAGCAGCACGAACAGCCCGATGAGCAGCTTGCGGCCACGCCGTCGGGGTCGCGCCTCTTCCACCGGATAGTCCTGCGCCACGCCGCCTCCTGTCTCCGCCCGTCGCGCCGCGACGGGTCGTTCGTACCGACGCCGCAGGGCGGCGCACCCGTAGGTACCCGAGCGCCTCCGCGCTCAACCGTGACTCAGAGGAAGAGCATGCACATGACGTACGCGGCGGGCGCCGCCAGGGCGAAACCGCCGAGCGGACCCTGCATGTGCCGGGCCACCCACATGGTGGGCGGTTCGCCGGCCATCAGGCGGCCCGCCTCCGCGTACCCCACGGCGAGGTCGGAGAGGACGGCGGTGACCGCCGCGACCAGGCCGATCACGGCGGCCCGGGTCGGCGTGAAGGGCGCCACCAGATAGCTGCCGAGGAGGGCGCTCGTCAACGTGCCGACCATCGCGCCGGCCACCACGCCGGCGGCGCCACGGGGCACCTGCGGGGCCAGCCTGGGCCAGGGCAGCACGGCGTCGGTGAGCCGCGCGACGGTGAGCGCGACACCGCTCGCGGTCAGGCAGACGGTGATCGCCTGGGTGCCGGCCGGGATCCGGCTGAGCACGATCAGGGTGCCGATGGCCACCACCCCGACGACGATGAGCAGCGTGGCGCCGAGGGAGTCGGTGACCCGGACCCGGTCGACCCGACGAACCAACTGGCCGAGCACCGCGGCGACGAACCCGCCGACGGCCAGGTAGCCCAGCGGCGCCAGGCCGGCCACGTCGGTCTGCACCGCGGCGATGTCGGCGAGCGCCGCGACCACGGCGCTGATCCCGGCGACCACGAGCAACGCGGGCGGGCGCATGGCCATCGTCCAGGCGAGCACGAACAGCAGTTGGACGCCGAAGATGATGAAGGCGAACGGCAGCCGGTGACCGGGGCCGGACGTCTGTGCGCCGAGCACCAGGCCGACACCGAGCAGCGCGGCGAAGCCGGCGATGGTCAGCGCCAACTGGCGGTGCACCTCGACCGGGGGGATGACCTCCTCTTCCGGCTCGTCGATCTCTTCTTCGGATCGGCGGGCCGGTTCGCCGGAGCGACGGGCACGACGAGGCCCACCCCGTTCACGGCGGTCGCCATCGGTGGTGGCCGGGCCGGTACGCGGCGCGGGCGGTTGGCCGCGCGTCGGTGTGGCGGCCGGGCCCGGTGGGGGCCCGGCGGGCCACGATTCGCGGCCGGCCTCGGGCGAGGTGGAGGGAAACACGACCCGATCGTGCCAGACCGACGGCCCGAAGCGGTGGTCACGGGTTTCAGCGACGTTAAAATCCGGGCCACGATCAGGGGCAAGGTAGACAAACGGGAAATGGCCCGGCGGCGCGGCCGAGGCGATCAGTTAGGCTCAACGCGTTACCCGCCCGTCAGCGACGCCGGGACCACGCAATTTCTCAGCGCACTCCCTCGCCGAGTGCGACTGGTCGCGTGCGGCCTCGCGCCGCCGGGACGGAGGTGATCGTGGAGATCCTGCTGCTGGTGACCGCGCGCGCAGGAGAACCGTCGGCTGTGCTGCCGGCGCTCGACCTGCTACCGCACTCGGTCCGTACCGCGCCGCGTGACGTGCGCACCCTGGTCGCGGGCCCCAGCCCGGACGCGGTGATGGTGGACGCCCGATCGGAGTTGAGCGAGGCCCGGGCGACCTGCCGGATGCTGCACGCCACCGGGCTCGGCGTACCGCTGGTCGCGGTGGTGACCGAGGCCGGCCTGATCGCACTCAACGCCGACTGGGGCGTCGACGACGTCATCCTCGCTTCGGCCGGCCCGGCCGAGGTCGAGGCACGGCTGCGGCTCGCGGTGGGCCGGCTCAGCAACGCCACCGCCGGCGCGGGTGGCTCGATCCGGGCCGGCGAGCTGACCATCGACCCGGACACGTACGCGGCCAAGCTCAAGGGCCGTCCGCTCGACCTCACCTACAAGGAGTTCGAGCTGCTGAAGTTCCTGGCTCAGCACCCGGGCCGGGTGTTCACCCGCGATCAACTCCTGCGCGAGGTGTGGGGCTACGACTACTTCGGCGGCACCCGCACGGTGGACGTGCACGTCCGGCGACTGCGCGCCAAGCTCGGCTCGGAGTACGAGTCGATGATCGGCACGGTGCGCCAGGTCGGCTACAAGTTCGTCGTGCCGCCGTCACGGTCGCTTGCCGAGGCGGAGCACGCGCCCCTGCCGGTCTGATCCGAGGACCACCTCGGACGATTTCCCATATGCCCTTTTTGCCCAGCTTGGCAGCTCTATTCTGACTGCCGGGTTTGTCGGAGAAAGGGGCGACGGTGCGCGCACTGACCACGGGGGCGACGGGCCGGCGTGACCGGCGAGCCGGGCGGACATCATGATGCGGGTCAGCTCCACCGCGCGGGCCGCAGGGGTCGTGACGTTGGTGTTGGCGGGGCTGCTCGGCTCCGCGTACGTGCTGGGCCGCAGCCTCGTCCCCGACCAGACACCCCGACACCCCACGGGTGTCATCACCGGCGCCGACGGGCCGCACTACGCCGACCAACCAAGCGTTGCCGAGCCGGGCGACGCCCCGAACACCAGCGCCAGCACCAGTGCCGGCCCGGCCGAGGCCGGCCAGGACGGGTCCGGCCGGGACGCCGGAGGCGACAACCTGTTCGGGGCGCACTCCACCACGGGCACGCCACGGCTCGCGCTGACCTTCGACGACGGACCGGACCCGCGCTACACCCCGGAAGTCCTCGCCATCCTGCGCGAATACGACGTACGAGCCACCTTCTGCGTGGTCGGCGAGAACGCACAGAACCACCCTGACCTGCTCCAGTCGATCGTGAACGACGGGCACACCCTGTGCAACCACTCGTGGCACCACGACGTCGGTCTGGGCGCCCGATCGGCGGACGCGATCCGCTCCGACCTCCTGCGCACCAACGCGGCGATCCGGGCGGCGGTGCCGAACGCCCCGATTGTCTGGTACCGCCAGCCGGGTGGCGCCTGGACCTACCCGGTGGTGTCGGTAGCACGGCAGCTCGGCATGACCCCGCTGCACTGGTCGGTGGACCCGTCGGACTGGGAGCTGCCCGGCGCCAGCAAGATCACCGCAACGGTGGTGACACAGGCCGAACCGGGTTCGGTGGTGCTGCTGCACGACGCGGGCGGGGATCGGCAGGGCACGGTGGAGGCACTACGCCGGATGCTGCCCGACCTGACCGCCCGGTTCGAGCTGGAGGCACTCCCGACCGACCCGACGTGAGTCGCGGCTTTGCGGCGACGGTCCGAGCGCCACGAACCGCAGCGGTTACGGTGGCGGAATGAGCAGCGCGGAGCCGACAAGCGACCAGGTGACCCGGAGCGACCGACTGACATCGGCCGAGATCGCCGACGTACTGGCCCTCGCCAGCACCGCGGGGGACACGGACGGAGCGGACCCGCTCGACGAACACGTCCTGCTCCGCCTGCGCGACCCCGAAGCGCCCGCCGTGCACCTGATCGCCCGCGCCGACGACGGCACCCTCACCGGGTACGCCCACCTGGACACCACCGACCCGGTAGGCGGGATCGGCGTCGAGCTGGTGGCGCACCCCGCGTACCGGCGGCGGGGCACCGGGCGGGCCCTCGCCCGGGGCGTCCTCGCCTCGGCCACCGGGCCGCTGCGGGCCTGGTCGCACGGTGACCACCCCTCGGCCGCCGCGCTCGCCGTCGACCTCGGCTTCACCCGCGCCCGGGTGCTCTGGCAGTTGCGTCGGCCGCTGGCCGCCCCGCTCGGTGAGCCGCGCCTGCCCGACGGGGTGGTGCTCCGCGCGTTCCGCCCGGGAGCGGACGACGCGGCCTGGCTGGCCCTCAACGCCCGGGCCTTCGCCGAGCACCCCGAGCAGGGCCGGTGGACGTCGGACGACCTGCGGGTCCGCCTCGCCGAGCCGTGGTTCGACCCGGCGGGCTTCCTTCTCGCCGAGGAGACCGCGACCGGCCGGCTGCTCGGTTTCCACTGGACCAAGGTGCACGAGCGGCCGGGGTCCGCCCGGATCGGCGAGGTGTACGTCCTGGGGGTGGAGCCGACCGCGCACGGTGGCGGGCTCGGCCGGGCCCTGACCACGGCCGGGCTGGCACACCTGCGGGACAGGCGGGGCCTGGACCGGGTGATGCTCTACGTGGACGACTCGAACACCGGGGCCGTCGCGCTCTACGAGCGGCTGGGCTTCGCCCGCTGGTCGGCGCACATCAACTACCACCTGGGCTGACCGGCGGCCGGCGCTGCGGACGGGTCACCGGTGAGTAACGGCAGGGCCTCGGCGACATAACACCGAACCGGAAATATACCCATACTTCCGACAGGTGTATCCCGGTTCACTTAACGGACAACTCACCCTCAGCAAGCGGTCACCTCGGGGGCCGCACGTGTTCACCTTGCGTTCACTTGCGACCGGCGAACCGGCTACCTGGCACTTCTAACTTTCGTGTCAGCCGGTCAGTGCCGGTCCTCGGGCCCCGGGATCGGGGCGCCAAGTCAGACGCGAAGGGAAACCCCTCAGGTGAAGCTCCAGCGGTACGGCACTATTGCCTGCCTCGCCCTCGCCGCGACGCTCGGCCTCAGTGCATGCGGCTCGGACAACAACGAGCCCGCCTCCGGCGCGAGCGCCTCGGGCTCGGCCGCCGCGGTCGACTGCGCTACCGGAACGCTCAACGCCCAGGGCTCGTCGGCGCAGAAGAACGCCATGGCCGAGTGGATCAAGGCGTACCAGCAGAAGTGCCAGGGCACCACGATCAACTACGAGGCTTCCGGCTCGGGCGCCGGCATCCAGGCGTTCATCGCCGGGACCGCCGACTTCGCCGGTTCCGACTCCGCGCTCAAGCCGGAGGAGCAGCCGCAGGCCGACGCCAAGTGCGCCGGCGGCAAGGCCATCCACCTGCCGATGGTGATCGGCCCGGTGGCCGTCGCCTACAACGTCAGCGGCGTGGACAACCTCCAGCTCAAGCCGGCCACCCTGGCGAAGATCTTCGCCGGCAAGGTCACCAAGTGGGACGACGCCACGATCAAGGCCGACAACCCGGACGCCAAGCTCCCGGCGACCACCATCCAGACCGTCCACCGTTCGGACGAGTCGGGCACCACCGACAACTTCACCAAGTACCTCTCGAAGACCGCTGAGAGCGACTGGACCCTCGGCAACGCCAAGGCGTGGAAGGCCCCGGGCGGCACCGGCGCCAAGGGCTCGGACGGCGTGGCCAGCCGGGTCAAGGGCGCCGACGGCTCCATCGGCTACATGGAGTGGTCGTTCGCCGAGAACGCCGGTCTGAAGATGTCGAAGATCGGCAACGGCAACGGCGAGTTCGCCGCGCTGACCGCCGAGGCGGCTGGCAAGACCATCGCCGGCGCTGCCATCGAGGGTCAGGGCGACGACCTCAAGCTGAAGATCGACTACAACACCAAGGAGGCCGGGGCGTACCCGATCGTCCTGGCGACGTACGAGATCGTCTGCAGCAAGGGCCTCGCGGCCGACAAGCTCAAGCTGGTCAAGGGCCTCCTGGGCCACGCTGCCAGCGCCGAGGGCCAGGCCTCTCTCACCGAGCTGGGCTACGCCCCGCTGCCGGAGACGGTCCGCACCAAGGTCGAGACCGCGGTCAAGAACCTCTCCTGACCCGATTCCACACCTCCGCAACCGAATCGAGCGAGCAGATGGGTGAAACCCCTCACCGCTCGGCCGACGCCGGCACCGGCGGGACGCGCGTGACCCAGAGTCACGAGTGGCCCGCCGGTGCCTCGGCGCGTGTGGCCGAGGCACCAGTCAGCACCCGTTCCCCGGGCGGCACCGGGCTGGGCGGCGGCGGCGCGCTGCCGCGCAGCCGTAAGTTCGGCGCCGAGCGGGCCTTCCGCGGTCTCACCCTGGCCGCCGGTACCGCCGTTCTGGTCATCATCGCCGCCATCGCGATCTTCCTGGTCGCCAAGGCGGTGCCGGCCCTCCGCGCCAACACCGAGAACTTCTGGTCCTACGAGGGCTGGTCCCCCAACGACACGGAGCCGAAGTTCGGCATCGGTGCGCTCGCCTTCGGCACCGTGCTCAGCTCGGCACTCGCGCTGCTCATCGCGGTTCCGGTGGCGCTCGGCATCGCGCTCTACCTGTCGCACTACGCGCCGCGCCGGCTGGGCACCGCGCTCGGTTTCCTGATCGACCTGCTGGCCGCCGTACCGAGCGTGGTCTTCGGCCTCTGGGGACGGGACGTCTTCAGCAGCCCCGTCCGGGACTTCTCCATCTGGCTGAACCAGCACTTCGGCTGGATCCCGCTCTTCGGTGGCGACGGCCCCTTCGGCGCGTCAGTCATGCTGGGTGCCCTGGTGCTCGCGATCATGGTGCTGCCGATCATCACCTCGCTCTCCCGCGAGGTGTTCCTCCAGACGCCCACCGCGAACGAGGAGGCCGCCCTCGCCCTGGGCGCCACCCGCTGGGAGATGCTCCGCACCGCGGTGCTCCCGTACGGCCGCCCCGGCATCATCGCCGCGATGATGCTCGGTCTCGGCCGGGCGCTCGGCGAGACCATCGCATTGGCGCTGACCCTCGGCATCACCTTCGGCATCTCGTTCAACCTGATCCAGAACGGCGGCAACACCATCGCCGCGAACATCGCCAACGCGTTCGGCGAGGCGAACGAGACCGGCCGGGGCGCGCTCATCGCCTCCGGTCTGGTGCTGTTCACCATCACGCTGATCGTCAACATCACGGCTCGGGCGATCATCTACCGCCGCCGGGAGTTCACGGAGTCGGCCGCATGACCACAACCGCCACCTCCCACCGCACCCGGCCGCCGGCCCAGCCCGACTCGCTGCGGGCCAGACGACTGCCCTGGTACGCCGCCCCGGCCATCGCCGTGGCGGCCCTGGCGCTCTCCGCCGTGATCGTCTACGGCGCAGGCGTCGGCGGCCCGGTCCTCGTGGTCGTCCTCGGCGCGATCCTCTACCTGGTCGGCCTCTTCGCCGCCGCGAACGCGGTCGAGGGGCGCCGGTCGGCCCGCAACCGCACCTGGAGCGCACTGATCCACTCCGCCTTCGTGCTTGCGGTGCTGCCGCTCGTCTCGGTGGTCTGGACGCTTGTCAGCAAGGGCACCGAGCGGCTGGACGTCAACTTCTTCCAGACCTCGATGAACAACATCGGGGCCCGGGACGCCAACGGCGGCGCGTACCACGCGATCGTCGGCACGCTGGAGCAGGTCGGCATCGCCACCCTGATCACCGTCCCGCTCGGCGTCCTCTGCGCGATCTACATCGTCGAGTACGGACGGGGCAAGTTCGCCTTCGCGATCCGTTTCTTCGTGGACGTGATGACCGGCATCCCGTCGATCGTCTCCGGCCTCTTCGTGCTGGCGTTCTGGGTGCTGATCGTGTCGCCGTGGTTCAACGACGGTCGGCCCAGCTTCTCCGGCTTCGCCGCCGCGCTCGCACTGAGCGTGCTCATGCTGCCCACGATCGTCCGGTCCACCGAGGAGATGCTCCGCCTCGTGCCGGCGCCACTGCGCGAGGGCGCGTACGCGCTCGGCGTACCCAAGTGGAAGACCATCCTGCGGGTGGTGCTGCCGACGGCGCTGCCCGGCATCGTCACCGGCGTCATGCTCGCCATCGCCCGCGCGGCAGGCGAAACCGCGCCGGTGCTGCTGGTCGCCGGCGGCGGCGCAGCGATCAACACCAACCCCTTCGAGAACAACCAGTCGTCGCTGTCCCTCTTCGTCTACCAGCAGGCCGGTGACGCGTCGAAGTACGCGCCGGCACGGGCGTGGACCGCGGCACTCACCCTGGTCGCCCTCGTACTCATCCTGACGATCGCGGCGAAGTTGCTGGCCCGTCGCAACAGGCTCAGCCGATGAACCCCGGAGGTACCACCATGGCCAAGCGCGTCTCCGCCTCGAACGTCACCGCGTACTACGGCGGCTTCAAGGCGATCGAGAACATCAACCTGACGGTCGAGCCGAAGACGGTGACCGCCCTCATCGGGCCGTCCGGTTGCGGCAAGTCGACGTTCCTCCGGTCGATCAACCGGATGCACGAGGTGCTGCCGGGGGCCCGGGTCGAGGGCAGCCTGACCATCGACGACCAGGACATCTACGACCGGGACGTGGACGTCACCGCGGTTCGGCGCACCATCGGCATGGTCTTCCAGCGGCCGAACCCGTTCCCCACCATGAGCATCTTCGAGAACGTGGTGGCCGGGCTGAAGCTGAACGGGGTCCGCAAGAAGTCGATCCTGGAGGACGCGGCCGAGAAGGCCCTGCGCGCCGCGAACCTGTGGGGCGAGGTCAAGGACCGGCTGGGCAAGCCCGGCGCCGGCCTCTCCGGCGGTCAGCAGCAGCGGCTCTGCATCGCCCGGACCATCGCGGTCGAGCCGCAGGTCGTCCTGATGGACGAGCCGTGCTCCGCCCTGGACCCGATCTCCACGCTGGCGATCGAGGACCTGATGTTCCAGCTCAAGGACAAGTTCACGATCATCATCGTGACGCACAACATGCAGCAGGCCGCGCGGGTGTCGGACCGGACCGCCTTCTTCTCGATCGAGAAGACCGGTGACCCGGGCCGGCTGATCGAGTACGACAACACCCAGAAGATCTTCAGCAACCCGAGCGTGAAGAAGACCGAGGACTACATCACCGGCCGCTTCGGCTGAGCCGCTGGCTCCCGTTCCGCCAGGGGCGTCGGTCGACCTGACCGGCGCCCTTTCGCGTACCCGGACACGGTTTCCGCCCAGACCCAGGCGGTCCCGACCGCGCCTCAGACCTGGGCAACTTCACGGATACTGCTGTCTCCGACGTGACCGAGGCAGCAGCATCCCCGAAGTTGCGCGGATCTTGACGGCGTGCGCCGGACGCGAGGGCAGCGCAGCGCGGGGCAGGCGGGTCAGCCCAGGACGAAACGGGGCTCGCCGTCCGGCGGTAGGTCCAGGCGGGGGGTGACCGGGCTGGCGGCGTCCCGATCGGCCGCCGCCCGCGCCACTCCGGCGAGGTCGCCGGCCGCCGCCACCTGAGCCAGCGTGACAAGGGTCGGTGGCAGCATGGTCAGCTCGCCGGCCTGCGCGCGGGCCAGCGCGTCCGCCGGCCGGATCCACAGCGTGTGGTCGGCCTCGCCGGAGACGTCGCGGGTCCGCTGGCCCGCCGGCAAGAGGGCGACGAAGAAGTACGTGTCGAAGCGACGCGGCTCGAAGTCGGGAGTGACCCACCGGCTCCACGGCAGCAGCAGGTCCGACCGGAGGGTGAGCCGACGGTCGGCCAGCAGCGCGGCGAAGCCCAGCCGGCGCCCCTCCAGGTCCTGTCGGGCCGCCTCCCAGTCGTCGCCGCTGACGTCACCCACCACGGTCTCCCGGTCCGGGCCGGCGAGCAGGACACCGGCCTCCTCGAAGACCTCCCGGGCAGCGGCGCAGACCACCGCCTGCGCGGCCTGCGGGGCCACGCCCAGCCGGTCCGCCCACTCACCCGGTGTGGGCCTGGCCCAGTCCAGGTGCGCCTCCGAGTCGGAGCGGTCCACCCCGCCGCCGGGGAAGGCGTACATCCCGCCGAAGGTCATCGCGGCGACCCGGCGGATGACGTACACCTCGAAGTCGTCGTCGGTCGGACGCAGCAGCAACACGGTGGCCGCGACCCGGGGCGTGGCCGGGACGCCACCCTCGGCCTGGAACCGGCGGGCGTGCTCGACCAGGGCGGCCGGGGCGGCGAAGCCGGCGCTGTCGATCGTCATGCCGCGAGCCTAGTTCCCCCGGGCCGAGCCACCACCGGGCCGGACCAGCGGGGCCGGACCAGCGGGGCCGGACCAGCGGGCCGCACCACCGACCACGCCCTTTGCTCTGCTGCCGTATACGCACCACCCACACTCAGACCTCACGCATCAGCCTCACGCACCAGCCTCGGGCACCAGCCTCACGCACCACCCTCGGGCACCACCCTCACGCACCACCCTCGGGCACCACCCTCGGGCACCACCCTCACGCAGCGCCCTCGGGCGCGGCCGAGTGCTGGCGCTTCGGCGGCAGCAGAGCAAAGGCAACGCAACAGGTGGTTGGTAGGCGAGGGGGCGGGCGACCCGGCAACCGCAGGGGTTAGCGTTCCGGCATGACTCGTTGGGGCATCCTGGCCACCGGCCACATCGCCAGCCGTTTCGCCGAAGACCTCCGGTTGGTGCCGGACGCCGAGTTGGTAGCGGTCGGTTCCCGCGCCGCAGAGAGCGCGCGGCGCTTCGCCGACACGTACGGCGCGGAGCGTGCCTACGGCTCCTGGGTGGAGCTTGCCGCCGACCCGGAGGTGGACGCGATCTACGTCGCGACCCCCCATTCCGCGCACTACGAGGCGGCGATGACCTGCCTCACCGCCGGGCGGGCGGTGTTGTTGGAGAAGCCGTTCACCCTCGACCTGGCCACCAGCACCGAGTTGATCGACACAGCGCGCGCCGCCGGGGTCTTCCTGATGGAGGCCATGTGGATGCGACTGAATCCGATGATCCTGCGGGTGGTCGAGCTGATCAGGGAAGGGGCGATCGGCACGGTCACCGGCGTCCGGGCCGACTTCGGGGTGGCCGGCCCCTTCCCGCCGGAGCATCGGATGCGCAACCCGGCGTTGGGCGGGGGCGCCCTGCTCGACCTGGGGATCTACCCGATCAGTCTGGCTCACCTGCTGCTCGGGGTGCCGCAGCACGTGCGCTCCTGGGCACAGCTGGGCCCGGAGGGCACGGACGAGAACACCGGCATCCTGTTCGGGTACGACAGCGGCGCGCTGGCGACCCTGAGCTGCGGCATGGTCGGGGCGAGTGAGTTGTCCGCGTCGATCGTCGGCAGCACCGGCCGGATCGACCTGCCGGAGCCGTTCTTCCGGCCGGGTTCGGTGACTCTGCACCGGGCCGGCGCGGAGCCGGAGACGATCACCGCCGAGGAGGCCGGCAACGGCTACCAGTACGAGGCGATCGAGGTGCAGCGCTGCCTGGCCGCCGGGCTGACCGAGAGCCCGGTGGTGCCGCACTCCACCACCCTCGAGGTGATGGCCCTGCTGGACACGGTCCGCGAACAGATCGGCGTGCGGTACGAGTGAACGTCGGAGGCCCCCGGGTGACCGGGGGCCTCCGACGCCGAGCGGAACGGGTCAGCCGAAGAGCGGCCGGACCAGCAGGTACATGATGCACGCGATAAGTGCGGCTGCCGGGAACGTGATGATCCAGGCGAGCACGATGTTGCCGGCCACGTTCCAGCGAACCGCGGAGAGCCGCTTGGTCGCGCCCACGCCCATGATCGCCGAGGTGATCGTGTGGGTGGTGGAGATCGGCGCCTTCAGCACCAGGGCGTTGAAGTAGAGCACCGCGCTCGCGACGGTCTCGGCGGCGAAGCCCTCCGGCGGCCCCAGGTCGATGATCTTGCGGCCGAGGGTCCGGATGATCCGCCAACCACCGGCGTACGTGCCGAGGGCCAGCATCGTCGCCGAGGTCCAGAACACCCATCCGGGAATGTGCGTCTTGCTCTCCTGGAAACCGCCGGTGTAGAGCGCCAGTACCACGATGCCCATGGTCTTGGCGGCGTCCTGCATGCCGTGACCGACCGACATGGCGGCCGCCGAGGCGGTCTGCGCCCAGCGGAAGCCCCGATTGAGCTTGCCCGGCTGCCCCTTCCGGAACAGCCACAGGATGGCCAGCATCAGCAGGTAGCCGAGGGTGAGGCCGACGATCGGCGAGAGCACCATCGGCAGCAGCACCTTCTCGCCGATGTTGACCCACTGCACGATGCCGCCGGTGGACAGCAAGGTCGCGCCGACCAGCCCGCCGAAGAGGGCGTGCGAGGACGACGAGGGCAGGCCGAAGTACCAGGTGATCAGGTTCCAGGCGATGGCGCCGAGCACCCCGGCGAAGACCACCCCCAGGCTGCTGATGCCGGTGGGCAGGGTGACCAGGCCGTCGCCGACGGTCTTGGCCACTCCGGCGCCGAAGTGCGCGCCGATGAAGTTGCCGACCGCGGCGAGCCCCAGGGCGATCCGAGGGGTCAGCGCCCGGGTGGAGACGCTTGTGGCGATCGCGTTGGCGGCGTCGTGGAAGCCGTTGGTGTAGTCGAACGCCAGGGCCACCGCGATCACCGCCAGCACGGCGATGAGTTCAGGGGACACCGGCTCAGGACTCCTTGACGGCGATGGTCTCGACGGTGTTGGCCACGTGCTCGAAGGCGTCGCAGGCAGCCTCCAGCTCGTCGGCGACCTCCTTCATCTTCAGCACCGTCAACGCGTCGTACTCACCCGAGAAGAGGCGGACGAGCAGCTGCCGGTTGATCCGGTCGCCCTCGTTCTCCAGCCGGTTGCACTCGATCCAGTAGTCCTCGAGGTCCTTCATCGACTTCAGCCGGGGCATCGCGTCGGCCGTCAACTTGGCCTGCTGGTCCAGCACGTTGACCATCTCGTGCAGCTCGCGGGGCAGCGCCGGAAGCTCGGTCAACCCGTACAGGTAGAGCAGGTCGCCGACCGCCTCGAGGTGGTCCATCACGTCGTCCAGCAGCGAGCCGAGCCGGTAGATGTCCTCCCGGTCGAACGGCGTGATGAAGGTCGAGTTGATCTTCTTGTACAGGTCGTGGGTGATCTGGTCGCTGTCGTGCTCGACCTCGGTCAGCCGCTCGCTGACGGACTGCACGTCCACACCGGGCAGGGCCAGCTCGTTGAGCAGCGTGGTGCCCCGGACCAGGTTCTGCGCGGCCCTGGTGAAGAGCTCGTAGAAGGCGCCCTCGGTGGGGCGGAAGGAAAACTTCACAGCACAGACCTCGTCGCGTCGGTGGAAGGGTGGCGGTGCCCAACGGGTGCCCGCTCGGTGAATGCTAGGAAACGGCGGAACCGGCAGTTCGCCGGCCCACCCCTGGCCAGGCGTCATTCACCGCTCGTTCATCTGCCGTTCATCTCGGCCGTCCCACCCGTACCCGCTCCCCCAGCCAGGAGCCGTTTCCGCTCCGTTGCAACGTCGAAATCGGCCGCCGGATACCCGAGGTCGAGCGTGTCGAACGTCTCACGCAGCAGGTGCGCGACCGCCCAGTCCCGGTACCACTTGCGGTCCGCCGGCACCACGAACCAGGGCGCCGCGTCCGTGCCGCACCGGCCCAGGGCCTCGGCGTACGCGGCCTGGTAGTCGTCCCAGCGCCCCCGCGAGTCGAGGTCGGAGGGGTTGTACTTCCAGTGCTTACGCGGGTCGGTGAGCCGGTCCATCAGGCGCTCGCCCTGCTCGGCGTACGAGATGTGCAACATCACCTTGATCAGGGTCACCCCGCCGTCGGTCAGCTCCCGCTCGAACGAGTTGATCTGGTCGTAGCGGGCTCGCCAGGTCGTCTCCGGCACCAGCGCGCCGACCCGCGCGATCAACACGTCCTCGTAGTGCGAACGGTTGAACATCCCCACGTAACCCGCCGGCGGCAGCTCCCGCCGGATCCGCCAGAGGAAGTCGTGCCGCAGCTCCTGACGGGTCGGCGGCCCGAACGAGCGGATGTGCAGGCCCAACGGGTTCATCGCGCCGGCCACCCGCTTGATCGTGCCGTCCTTGCCGCCGCAGTCCATGGCCTGGAGCACCAGCAGCACCCGCTGCGCCGGCCGCTCCGACCCGGTCTTGGCCATCGCGAAGAGCATCTCCTGCTGCCGGCCCAACTCCGCACCGACCAGCTCGACCTGCCCCCGGGCCCAGGTCTTCCGGTGCTCGCCGCGGCCCGCCGGCCCGGGCAGGCCGGGCGTGGACCGCGGGTCGACGGCGCCGAGTTCCACCGGCGCGGTGACCCGCAGAAGGTCCCGCACCGAGCCACCGTCCGGTGCCACGATCTGCCCTTGCTGGGGTGCGCTCATGCACGGATCATCGCTTAACCGCCACCGCTCCGCCTGCCGAGCGGCCCCGCGGCTCCCGGCCCGCCGACCGGCGCTCCCCGACCCGCACCCACGGTCGGGCCAGGACGGGGCTGCCGGCCCGCCCGCTCAGCGAGAGGATGTGGGGCGGGACGCCGACCGGAAATGGGGTGGTGGGTCGTGCGGGAACTGGCGACGGAGTTCGAGGCCGAGCGGGGCCGGCTGCTCGCGGTGGCCCACCGGATGCTCGGCAGCCGCAGCGAGGCGGAGGACGCGGTGCAGGAGACCTGGCTGCGTTACGCCGGCGCGCTGGCCCGACCGGCGGCCCGCGCCGAGATCCGTGACCTCTCCGCGTGGCTGACCACGATCTGCGCCCGCATCTGCCTGGACGTGCTCCGTTCGGCCCGGGTCCGCCGGGAGGCGTACCCCGGGCAGTGGCTGCCGGAGCCGGTGGTGAGCCCGTTGGGCGGCCTGTCGCCGGCTGACGGGTACGCTCCCGACCCGGCCGAACGGGCGGTCCGCACCGATCAGGTCGGCACCGCGCTGCTTGTTGTGCTGGAACGGCTCGCGCCGGAGCAACGGGTCGCCCTCGTGCTGCACGACGTGTTCGCGTTGCCGTTCACCCGGGTCGCGGCGGTGCTCGGCACCACCGAGGTGGCCGCCCGGCAGCTCGCCTCCCGGGCCCGCCGGGCGGTCAGCGCGCCGGATGTGCCTCGGCACACCGCCGACCCGGCCGAGCAGCGCCGGGTGCTCAAGGCGTTCGTCGCCGCCACCGAGTCCGGTGAGCTGGACCAACTGCTCCAGGTGCTCGCGCCGGAGGTGGTCTTCGTCGGCGACTCGGGCGGGCACTTCCCCGCCGCCCGTCGGCCGGTGCTCGGCGCGGACGCCGTGGCCCGCCTCACGCTCAGCCTGTTCGGCCGGACCGGCCGCTACGCCGACCGGGTGCTGGCTCGGCCCGTGCTCGTCGACGGCGCGCTCGGCCTGCACATGGAGACGGCGCACACCGACGGGCGGCCGATCCGCCTGGTCACCGCGTTCGCCGTGGACCAGGGCCGGATCACCGCCATCTACAACCAGCTCAACCCGGAGAAGCTGACCGACCTGCCGCCGCTCGACGGCGACGACGGCTGGCCACCACGCTGGTGACGCGGCCCTAACGGGCGTGCGGCGTCAGACCACCAGGGCCAACCACTTGCGGTACGCGGTGGCGAACGGCTCGGTGCCGTCGCCCAGGGCCCCGAACAGCCGCTGGGCCGCGGCCTCCGCCTCGGCCACCACGTCGTCCGGGTAGCCGAACCGGGCCCGGTGCTCGGCGAACTCGTCCTCGTCGAGCAGCTCCACCAGGCCGGTGGCCCGACGCCTGACGACGTCCAGGTCCAGGTCGATCAGGTGGACGGTGTCGTCGGACTCCCAGCGGGCCGGCGTCGTGATGTCGCAGTAGACCTCGCTGGTGCGCGGCGGTGGGTTGAACATGGCCGTCCACCAGGCCCGATGGGGCACCAGCAGCACGAATGGGATCTTCTCCACCGAGGGTCGGCCGTGGTAGACCGACTCGGTGCCCTCGGGCACGCCGAGCCAGATGCCGAGATCGTCCTCGGTGAGCCGGCGGGCCGGGTAGTCGCGGTGGGCGCTGCCGTCGTACTTGCGGTAGATCACGCGGACCATGTCGCTCGGCATGATTCGCACCCTAACCGATACTGCCCAACACGTCGTAGCGCGGCCGTAACCGGACGGGGTCGTCCAGCCGACCCGTCCGGTCGACGGCACGCCACGCGGCGGATGGGCGCGGTCGGTGTCGGCGGCGCCGGGTACCGTCGCACGGTGACTCCGCCCCGCACCGCCACCGGTTCCGCCACCCCGTCGGCCCGCGCGAAGGGCCGGCGGCGGGGTGCCCGGCCCAGCGGCACGGAGCTGCTTGCGGCGGCGGTCGGCGCGGTGCCCGGCGGCGCGGAACGCCCCGGCCAGCTACAGATGACCACGGCGATCGAGGAGTGCGTGGCCGGCGGCGAGCACCTGCTCGTGCAGGCGGGCACCGGCACCGGCAAGTCACTGGCGTACCTCGCGCCGGCGCTCACAGTGGACGGCCCGGTGGTGGTCTCCACCGCCACCCTGGCGTTGCAGTCCCAGCTCGTCGACCACGACCTGCCCCGGCTCGCCGACGCGGTAGAGCCGGTGCTCGGCCGTCGCCCCACCTTCGCCGTGCTCAAGGGCCGCCACCACTACCTCTGCCTCGCCCGCCTGGACAACTCCACCGAGGAGGAGCCGGAGGACACCCTCTTCGACGCCCCTGCGGCACGTCCCGGCGGCGGCACGAAGTGGCTCGGTGAGGCGGGCCGGTTGGGCAAGCAGGTCGAGCGGCTGCGCGACTGGGCCGAGAAGACCGCCACCGGCGACCGGGACGAGCTGGACCCAGGCGTCGACGACCAGGCCTGGCGGCTGGTGTCGATGCCGGCCCGCGAGTGCGTCGGCGCGACCCGGTGCCCGTTCGGGCAGGAGTGCTTCGCCGAGGCGTCCCGGGCCCGCGCCCGGGAGGCCGACATCGTGGTGACAAACCACAGCCTGCTCGCTGTCGACATGCTCGCCGACCGGCACATCGTGCCCCCGCACAAGCTGCTCATCGTCGACGAGGCGCACGAGCTGGCCGACCGGGTCTCCTCCGCCGCGCAGGCCGAGCTGGTGCCGGAGCTGATCGACCGGACCACCCGGCGGGCCCGCACGCTGCTGCGCCCGGAGACCGCCGAGGCGCTCACCGCCGCCGGCGACGCGCTCGCGGTCGGGCTGGCCGAGGCGCCGGCCGGGCGGATCACCGCAGGATTGCCGACACCGCTGCGGGAGGCGTGCACCCTGCTCGACGCCGCGACCCGCACCGCCCTCGACGCGATCGGCGACATCAAGGCCGACGACCCCGACCCGGTCCGCAAGCAGCAGGCCAAGGCCGCCCTGGACGAACTCTCCACCACCACGCAGCGGTTGCTGGAGGAGGCCGACCACGACGTGGCCTGGGTGGAGAAGAACGACAGCGGCAGCCGCCGGGCGCTCGTCGTCGCGCCGCTCTCGGTCGCCGGCACCCTCGCCACCCACCTGTACGACGAACGCACAGTCGTCGCCACCTCGGCGACCCTGGCGCTCGGCGGCCGGTTCGACACTGTCGCCCGCGCTCTCGGGCTGGACGCGCCACCACCCGCCCCGCCCACCCCCGCCTCGGCCGCGCTGGCCGCCCGCACCGGCCCGGGTCGCCCGGCCGCCGAGACGCCGGGCCGTCGCCTCGCCGGCGACGTCACCCCGAACGCCGTCGTACCGGCCACCGAGGGCCCCGGGTGGCGGTCACTCGACGTCGGCTCGCCGTTCGACTACGCCCGGCAGGGCATCCTGTACGTCGCCGCGCACCTCCCCCGCCCCAGCGTCTCCGGGCTGCCCGAGGCTGCCGGAGAGGAGTTGCTCGGGCTGGTCGAAGCGCTCGGTGGTCGTACTCTCGGGCTCTTCTCCTCCCGGCGGGCCGCGCAGCAGGCGGCGGAGCTGTTGCGGGCGCGGACCGACCTCCCGGTGCTGCTTCAGGGCGAGGAGGCGTTGCCGCTGCTGGTACGTCGCTTCCGTGAGGAGCGCGCGAGCTGCCTGTTCGGGGTGATGTCGCTCTGGCAGGGGGTGGACGTGCCTGGCGACGCCTGCCAGCTCGTCGTCATCGACCGGCTGCCGTTCCCCCGCCCGGACGAACCGCTGGCGGCCGCCCGCGCCGCTGCTGTCGACGCCGGTGGCGGCTCCGGCTTCGCGGCGGTCAGCGTGCCGATCGCGGCGGTACGGCTGGCGCAGGGCGTGGGCCGGCTGATCCGGGCGACCGGCGACAAGGGTGTGGTCGCGGTGCTCGACTCACGGCTGGAGACGGCCCGCGGTTACGGGCCGTTCCTGCGCCGGTCGCTGCCCCCGTTCTGGTACACGACGCGCCCCGAGGTGGCCCGCGGCGCCCTGGAACGCCTCGCCAAATCCTGACGCCCACCTCCGCCGGCCCGTCGCACCGCGCGCCGCGCCGGCTAGGGGGCCTGGGAGGCGACGACCACGGCGTCGGGTGGGGTGTCCGGGACCCGTCGGGCGGCAAGCCGGCGGATCGCGGTGTTCAGCACCGCGATGAGCGGCACGGAGACCAGCGCGCCGGTGATGCCGGCGAGTACGACACCGGCGGCGATACCGATGATCACCGCGAGCGGGTGCAGTGCGACCGCCCGGCCCATGATCAGCGGTTGCAGGATGTGACCCTCCACCTGCTGCACCACGATCACCGCGGCGAGGATGATCAACGCGGTGACCGGGCCGCTGTCGACCAGGGCCACCAACACCGCCACGCCGCCGGAGAGCGCCGCACCGACGATCGGGATGAACGCGCCGAGGAAGACCAACGCGGCAAGCGGGAAGGCGAACGGGATGTCGAAGGCGACCAGGAAGATGCCGATGCCGACCGCGTCGATGAAGGCGACGAGCACTGTCGCGCGGACGTAGGCGACGAGCGTCTGCCAGGAGGCGCGGCCCGCGTCGTCGACCTTCCACCTGGCGGCCACCGGCAGCAGCCGGACCAGGAAACGCCAGATCCGGTTGCCGTCCCGCAGGAAGAAGAACGTCGCGAAGAGGACCAGCAGCGTGCCGGTCAGCACCTCGGCAAGCGTCGCGGCGGTGCTCAGCGCGCCGCTGGTGAACCTCGAGGTGTTGTTGTTGATCCAGGCCTGCGCCTCGTCGATGTAGCGGTCGAGCTGGGTGTCGGAGAGGTGCAGCGGGCCGGTCTTCAACCAGTTCTGGATCTGCCGGACGCCCTCCGACGACTTCTCACTCAGCTCCGGTACGCCGCGGATGAACTCGTTGACCACGAACGTCAGGGTGCCGATCACCGCGGCCAGGCCGCCGACAAGCACCACCGCCGTCGCCAGCGACCGGGGGAACCGGACCCGCAGCAGCCAGCCGACAGCCGGCGCGAGCAACGCGGAGAGCAGCAGCGCGATGGCCAGCGGAATGATCACGATCTTGATCGTGCCGACGATCCGCAGCAGCGCCCAGGCCACGACGCCGATCACGATCAGTCGCCAACACCACGCGGCGGCGATCCGCAGCCCGTGCGGAACGTCGGCGTCGTCCCGACTGGATGTGGAGCTGTGCAGGTCCACCGGAGGTTCCGCGCCGTAGACCGTGGCGCTCGACGGCGCGGTCGGCCCCGGCACAGCCGGCGAAGCGACCCGGGCACCCTCCGACACGTCGCTCAGCGCGTCGGACGACGGGCCCTCGTCGACGCGCACCGCCTCCTGTCGTGACTGGTAGGCGCGGCGAAGCCGCCCGCGTACCCGCTCGAAGCGGCTCAAGCGCACCTCCTGGCAGAAGACCCCGGCCCGCCAACGGCGACAGGTCGGACAGCATACGTCCGTTCCCGACACCGTAGGGCAGTTCAGCCACACATTGCCCCGAGCACCTCCGGCGTAACCACCGGCGGGCCACCGTCGGCCACACGGTAGCGTCTGCGGCGTGACCGTCGACAACGATCTCGACGCCGGCCTGCCGATCCGCCTGCTGCACGACCGCGTGCTGGTGCGGATGGAGGGCAGCGAGGGCGAACGCCGCTCCACCGCCGGCATCGTCATTCCGGCGACCGCCGCCGTCGGCAAGCGCCTCGCCTGGGCCACCGCGGTCGGGGTCGGGCCGAACGTCCGCGCCATCGTCTCCGGCGACCGGGTGCTCTTCGACCCGGACGACCGCTCCGAAGTCGAGCTGCACGGCCGCGGTTACGTACTGCTGCGGGAGCGGGACGTACACGCCGTGGCCGCCGAGCGGATCGAGAACGACTCGACCGGCCTCTACCTCTGACGCACCTCCCCCGGCCACCGGGCCCCGTCGCGCACCGTTTGCCCGGCCGCACGACGGGAAGCCATCCGGCGACCGTGGCCCTGGGGAGGGACGATGCCGGTATTCGTGAAGAAGCTGTTGACCTGGGGCAGTGTCGCGTTCCTGATCTACTTCATGGCCTTCCGGCCGGACGGTGCCGCGCAGATGTTCAGGGCCATCGGAGCCGCGCTCATCGCGATGTTCCAGGGCCTAGGTGACTTCCTCACCTCACTGATGACCTGACACCAAGCCCCGCAAGCCCCACCACAGCAAGCCCCACCAGGCGCGCCACGCCACGCCAGGCGCGCCACGCCACGCCACGCGCGCCACGCCACGCCACGCGCGCCACGCCACGCCACGCGCGCCACGCTTCGTCGATCATGGAGTTGTGGTGGGTGACAAAGTTCATGGGTAAGGACAAACCAGGCACCACAACTCCTTGATCGACGACGATCAGCGGCGATCTTGCACTTTCTGTCCCGACATACGGGGCGTTTGAGGCCTTTCGACGACAGGAACTGCAAGATCGGCGCCGACGGGGCGGGGCGCGGGGTCGCCACGCCTGGCCCTTGGTCGCGGGGTCAGGGGTGGGTTGGCGGCCAGGGGGGTGCTGAGCGCGGGCCTGGCCAGCCGGGCGGGGCGTAGCCCAGCGGAGCCGGGGCGGGGGCCAGCACCACCGGGATCGGCACCACCGGCTCGTCCGGGGCGTCCACCGGGCGCTGCGTACCGTCCGGGAAGCGCAGGTGGTAGCGGCTGCCGTCCCAGACCCCCGCCGGGGCCTGTGGGTCCCGACCGACGAAGAACGTCCGGTACGCGCTGATCGCGTCCAGCAGTTCGCGCTCCTCGCGGGCGGTCCGCTCCTGGTCGGCTGGTTTGCGGTCCAGGCCGCGCAGCGCCCCGTCGCGTAGCAGGGCCAGCCGGGTGGCGGCGGACTGGTAACCGCGCATCGCCCGTACCCCGGCGTCGCCGGCGACCCGACGCGCCCAACTGCGGGCGGCGTGCCGCCGGCCGAGACTGCTGAGGGCGGCGACCTCGGGCGGGCTGAGCCAGCCGGCGCGGACATAGTCCGGCAGGACCCGCTCGGTGAGCCGCCCCTCCCAGGCGCGCAGCCACAGCGCCAGCCCGACGGTGCCGAAGAAGACCGGCACCATGAGGCCCAGGAAGCCGTACAGCATGATCACGGCTTCGCCGGTGGCCTGGGTCAGCGTGGGCAGCAGGTTCCACGTGCCGTGCAGCATCATCGCCAGCAGCAGGCCGGCGATCGGGGCGAGCACCCGGATGCGTCGGTCGGCCGTCCGGGAGGCGATGCCCAGCCCCACACCCGTCATCGAGGTGAAGAGGGGATGGGCGAACCCGAACAGCAGGATCCGCAGGATGAAGATCGCGATGACCTGCTGGATACCGGTGGCGGGGCCGTAGCGGTCGGCACCTGACGCGTAACCCAACCCGCCGAGGTAGAGGATGTTCTCCACCATCGCGAAGCCGACCGCGGAGAGCCCGCAGTAGACCAGGCCGTCGGTGATTCCGGACCACTCGCGGCGGCGGAACACCAGCAGCAGGATCGGGCCGAGTGCCTTGGTCAACTCTTCGATGAACGGCGCCACCAGCACCCCGGTGAGCGCGGACGGCAGACCCCAGTCGTCGAACTGGTTGGCCGCGAAGTCGTTCACCTTGAGCGAGGCGGCGGTGGAGACGAACGCCCCCCAGGCGAAACAGAAGATCAGGTACTTCAGCGGTTCCGGTTCGTAGCGGTCCAGCCAGAGGAAGCAGGCGACGAGCACCGGCACCGGCAGGATGGCGGCGACCACCCCGATCAGCAGGGCCTGCGCACCGAGCGACTGCCCGAGTGTGAAGACCATGAACACGGCGCACGCGGCGATGAGCAGCACCACCCCGGCCAGCACCAGGAACCGCCGCCAGCCCAGCCGGCGCAGCGGCATCCGGGGCGTCTCGCCCGTGGGCGGGGCGGCGGGCGCGGGCGGAACGGCGGACGCGGGCGGAACGCCAGGCGACGCCGGCAGCGGCCCACCGGACGGAACGGCAGGCGACGCTGGCAGCGGCCCACCGGGCGGGGCGTCGGGCGACGGCGGCAGCGGTGTACCGGGCGGGGTGTCGGCCATGCGGTCAGCGTAGCCATCCGCCGCCGGCTGGTTCGGTCGCATCGGTAGCCGCTATGCTGCCGGCAGGTCACGAGCGCCAGCGTCAAGCCCCGGCTTGCTGGCCGGCAACCCTCGTCGAGTTCGCGGTGGGGTGCCCCGGGTGATGACCGGGCCCAGCCCGATCGGCGTGCTGGGCAAGCGCGGACCCCGTCCCGATGCCGCACCCGGGGTCCCTGACCCCGGAGGTTCCGGCGTGTCCGTCTCTGTCGTACCCGCACCGTCACGTCTGCCCACCGTGCCGTCGGCGGCGTCCGCCCCGCTCGACGTCCTGGGCGTACCCGGTGAGATCAACCTGGACTACGCGGCAAGTGCGCCGTGCGCGCGGGCCGCCGCCGACGCGGTGGCCGAGCTGCTGCCCTGGTACGCGAGTGTGCACCGCGGCGCCGGAGCGCTGTCGCGGCGCTGCACCCTCGCGTACGAGCAGGCGCGCCAGACGATCGGTGACTTCTTCGGGGCTCGCGCCGACGATCACGTGATCTTCACCCGCAACACGACCGATGCGCTCAACCTGTTGGCGCGGGCCGTGCCGGCCGGCACGACGGTGGTCACGTTCGCCGGTGAGCACCACGCGAATCTGCTGCCCTGGCCCCGTGGGTCGGTGCGGTTGCCGGTGCCCGTCGACCCGGACGGGGCGGTACGCGATCTCGCCGCCGCCCTCGCCGAGCTGCGTCGGGGCAGCAGCCCGGCGCTGCCGGTGCTGGTGGCGGTGACCGGCGCGAGCAACGTGACGGGTGAGCGGTGGCCGGTCGCCGAGCTGGCGCGGGTGGCCCACCGGCACGGCGCCCGGATCGTGCTCGACGCCGCGCAGCTCGCCCCGCACGCCCCGGTCGACCTGCTCGCGCTCGACGTCGACTACCTGGCCGTGTCCGGCCACAAGTTGTACGCGCCGTTCGGCGCGGGTGTGCTGATCGGTCGGGGGGACTGGCTTGACGCCGCTCCGCCGTACCTGGCCGGTGGTGGGGCCACCAGCCATGTCGGGCCGGCCACCCACGACGTGACCTGGGCGACCGGTCCGGCGCGACACGAGGGCGGCACGCCGAACCTGCTCGGCGCGGTCGCACTGGCGGCGGTGTGCGCGGCGCTCGACGACGCGGACCAGGCCGCTCTTGTCGCCCACGAGCAGGCCCTGCTGGACCGGCTGCGGACCGGCATCGCCGCTCTGCCGCACGTCGTGGAGCTGAGCACGTTCGGCCCGGACGCGCCCCGGGTCGGCATCGTGTCGTTCGTGGTCGCCGGATGGGACTCCGCCGAGGTGGCCACCCGGCTCGCCGCCGAGCACCACATCGGCGTACGGGACGGGTTGTTCTGTGCCCACCCGCTGGCCCGGCGTCTGCTCGGCGAGGCGGCGGGGCGTACCGGCCGGCGGGACCTGCCGCCCACCGCGCTGCGGGCCAGCATCGGGCTGGGCAGCACGGCCGATGAGGTGGACCGGCTACTCGGGGCGCTTGCCGAGTTGGGCTGAGGCCGGGTCGGCGGGGGCCTCGGTCAGCCGACGGGCGGGGCGGTGGGCGGCTTCGGCGCCGCACCTGGCTCGACGGGCTCACCGACCGGGCGTTCCTGCTCCCCGAAGGCGGTGCGGATCCACCGGTTCGCCTCCTCCTGCTCGATCCCGGAGGCGACCAGCAGGTCGCTCGCGGTCGTCCGGACCTGGGCGATCACCACGCTGCCGGAGAAGCCCACCCCGTCGCCGTACGCGCGGCCGGCCTCGCTGACCGCCCGCAGCGACCGCTCCCGGGCCTTCTCCGGCTCCTCACCGGCGGCGAACTCGTGCTTGAGCAGCCGGACCGACTCGGCGAGGTGCCCGATCGCGTCCGGCATCGGATCGGGCACCGGCTCCTCGTCCTCGACGAGCGTCACGGACCGGCGGATCAGCGTGCCGCTGTTGCGCATCGCCCGGTCGATCGGGTCGGCCGCCTCCGCGTAGTGGGTCAGCTCGTCGCGCCGGTGCCAGCGGGCCGGGGAGAGGGTCGCCGTCTCCTTCGCCCCCTCGATCGCCTCGCCGAGCGTGGCGAGTTCCTCCTTGTTGTCGCGCAGCCTCTCCAGCGCGCCCTGGATGGTGGCGCGGTCCCGGTTGCGCAGCCCGTCAGCGGTGGCGTCGAGTTGGGCGGCCAGCAGGTCCAGGGCGGGCCGAGCCGCCCGGTTGATCACCCGCAGTGGGTTCAGCGGCAGCAACACCGCCGTGACCAGCAGCGCGACCCCACCACCGAGGAACGCGTCGACGAATCGGGGGATCTCGAGGTTCTGGGTCGACGGGCTCAGCGTCACGATCAGCACCGCGGTGGCCGCCGCCTGGATGACGATCGCGACGCTCGCTCCGGCGAAGATGGTGAGCAGGATCGCCACCGTGACCACCAGGCCGAGCTGCCACGCCCCGGTGCCGAGCAGATAGATCAGCAGGTCGCCGACGGCCACCCCGACCCCCACGCCGACGATCAACTCCACGGTCCGGCGGAACCGCTGCCCCACCGACGCGGCCAGGGTGCCGACCGCGGAGATCGGCGCGAAGACCGGTTGCGGGTTGCCGAGCACCTTGTGTGAGATCAGGTACGCGAGCCCGGCCGCCAGCCCGGCCTGCACGGCGAGCCCGCCGGCCATCCGTACCCGGTGCAGCCGGTCGTGCAGGGTGGCCCGGCTGCGGTGGCGTAGCTGTTCGGTGGCCTCGGCGATCCGCGCGCCGTCGATGTCCACCAACCCGTCGCGCAGCGCGGTACGTCGCACCACCGGCTGTCGCTTGTCCCGGGCCACGGCCATGGGCGCGACTACCCGTGGTGGGCGAGCTGAATCCTCCTGTCCCGCGCACGGTGGCTGGATGCGGCAGACTCGGGCGATGGTTGATCTGCTGGACCGGTGGCGGGCGGCGGCCCGGGGTGCCGGCGCGCGGCCCGATCCGGGCACGACGAGGGCCGGCGAGCAGTTGGTCGCCCGCTGGCGGGAGCCGCACCGGCACTATCACACGCTGGCCCACCTGACGGCGGTGCTCGACGTCGTCGACAAGCACGCCGACCTGGCTGGTCGGGCCGATGTGGTGCGGCTGGCGGCCTGGTTCCACGACGCGGTCTACGACCCCCGGGCCGTTGGCGACGTCAACGAACGGGACAGCGCCGCGCTCGCCGAGACCGTGCTCACCGGGCTCGGGGTGCCGGCGGTCACGGTGGCCGAGGTGCACCGGCTGGTGCTGCTCACCGCCGGGCACTCGGTGGCGCCGGGCGACCGGGACGGCGCACTGCTCTGCGATGCCGACCTGGCCGTGCTTGCCGCACCGTCGGCCCGTTACGCGAGTTACACGGCGGCGATCCGGCGGGAGTACGCCCACGTGCCGGAGCCGGCCTTCCGGGCTGGCCGGGCCGCCGTGTTGACCGGCCTGCTGGCGTTGCCCGCGCTGTTCCGGTCGCCGCCACTGGCCAGCCGCTGGGAGGTGCCCGCCCGGGACAACGTGCGCCGTGAGCTGACCTCGCTCACCGGGGAACCGGAGAGCGCGGGCTGACCAGATGTTTCGGGCGACGCAGGCCGGCGGCCCGGAGCAACCGAACCAGTTCCCGGCTCGGCACCTCCCGGGCACCGAGCCACACCGCCGCCGCGAAGCGGTCGGCCGGAATGTCGTAGTGGTCCCGGTCGAAGCCGCGTCGGGGCGCGCCGAGTGCCTCGGCGAAGGCGTGCAGCTCGGCGTACGAGACGTCACTGATCAGGTGCGACCAGAGCCGACCACGCCACGGCCAGGCCGGCCGGTCCAGGTAGAGCATGGTGCCCAAGGTATCCCCCGCAGTCGATCATGTTGATGATCGCCGGCCGGCGACCTAGCCTCGGCTGCATGGCCCCCACCGCGCTCCTCGACGACCTGCGCGCCGCGCTCGGTGCCGACGCCGTGCTCACCGACCCGGACCTGCTGCGCGTGCACCAGCGCGACGAGGCCGACCTGTGCGACGCCGGCGTTCCGCTGGTGGTGACCCGCCCGCGCACCACCGAGCAGGTGGTGGCCGTGGTCCAGGCGGCGGCGCGGCACGGCGTACCTGTGGTGCCGCAGGGCGCACGGACCGGGCTGGCCGGCGCGGCGAACGCGGTGGACGGCGCGGTGGTGCTCAGCACCGTGGCGATGACCGAGATCCGGGAGATCGACCCGGTGAGCCGGATCGCCGTGGTCCAACCGGGGGTGGTCAACGCGGCGCTGGCCGGGGCGGTGGCGAAGCAGGGCCTCTGGTACCCGCCGGACCCCGGCTCCTGGGAGTCGTCCACGATCGGCGGCAACGTGGCCACCAACGCCGGTGGCATGTGCTGCGTGAAGTACGGCGTGACCACCGAGTACGTCCTCGGCCTGGAGGTGGTGCTCGCCTCCGGTGAGGTGCTGCGCACCGGCCGGCGTACGGCAAAGGGGGTTGCCGGTTACGACCTGACCCGGCTGTTCGTCGGGTCGGAGGGCACCCTCGGGGTGATCACCGAGGTGACCGTGGCGCTGCGACCCGCCCCGGCCGACTCGCTGACCCTGGTGGCGGTCTTCGGGTCCACCGCAACGGCCGGCGCGGCGGTGGCCGAGATCGCGGCTCGCGGGCTCACGCCCAGCCTGCTGGAGTTGCTTGACCAGACCCACCTGCGGGCGATCGAGGCGTACCAACCGATGGGGTTGCGGACCGACGCGCAGGCCCTGTTGCTCGCCGCCGCCGACACCGGCGCCCGGGCTGCGGACGACCTGGCGGTGCTGGCCGAGGTCTGCGAGGCCGTCGGTGCCGAGGAGGTCTACGCGGCCACCGACGCCGTCGAGGCGGCGGCGCTGTTGCAGGCCCGCCGGCTGGCCCACCCGGCCATGGAGAAGTTCGCGGCGGACGCCTACCCGGGCGGCAACGGCGGTCTGGTGATCGACGACGTGGCGGTGCCGCGTGGCGCGCTCGCCGCGCTCCTGGACGGGGTCGCCCGGATCGCGGCCGAGTGCGAGGTGCCGATCGGCGTGGTGGGGCACGCCGGGGACGGCAACATGCACCCGAACATCGTGGTCGACCGCGCCGATCCGGCGAGCGTGCAGCGGGGCCGGCGGGCGTTCGACGAGATCATGCGGCTCGGCCTGGAGTTGGGCGGCACGTGCACCGGCGAGCACGGGGTGGGCCTGCTCAAACGGGACTGGCTGGCCCGGGAGATCGGGCCGGTCGGCGTCCGCGTCCATCAGGCGATCAAGTCGGCGCTCGACCCGGCCGGCCTGCTCAACCCGGGCAAGGTGCTCTGACCTGCTGCGGTCAGCCCTTGACCTCGGCCGGGGTCGCCTGGGTGAGCAGCAGCAGGATCTCCCCGGCGACCGGCGTCAGCTCCTCACCCGGGCAGTCCTGCGAGGTGATCAGCCCGGCCGAGGTGATGAGGCTTGACGTCAGCGCGTCGATGCAGGTGGTCCGGTACCGCCGGGCCTGATCGGTCTCGTCGGCAAGCCTCGGGTTGGCGAGCAGCACCTGGAGCCGTTCGGTCAACTCCGGTGCGAGGGTGCCCCGGGACGTCACGCCGTCGCCGGCGCAGTCGACGCACTGCCATGCGCCGTTGCGCTCCACGCTCAGGGTGCGCATCGGCCCGTCCTCGCCGAGCCGCTGGAGCAGGCTGACCTGACCGGCGGCGACGGTGGTGGGGATCTCCAGTTGTGTTGCGCCACCCGCAGCGCCGGTCGACTGCGCGACAGGCGTTTCCGGCTTGTCCCGGTCGAAGAGCGAGCACCCGCCCAGGGCGCCGGCGAGCGCGACGGCGAGCACGGGTACGAGCAGACGAGGGCGCGCGCGGGCTAGCACGCGCGGAAACCTACCCCACCGTAGGTAGCGTTCGAAACCACCATCCGGGCCGGTATCGATAATTACCCATCGGTAACGTCGCAATTCGTCATCGAGCGGACGGGCGCAGCTCCGCCTGATCGTCGTCGCCACCCCGGTCGGCGGCGTAACCCCGTACGTCCGGAGCGCCGAGCCGGGCGGCGTCCGCCGCCGCGTCGTCCGGCATCAACTGGGACTGCCGCTCCGCCTCCACCCGAACCCGGTAGTGCTCGACCTCGCGTGCCCGGGTGGCCGCGTCCCAACCGAGCACCGAGCCCATCAGCTCGGCGGTGTGCTCCGCCGACTCCAACCCACGGTGGCTGGTCTCGAACGAGATCCGGGTCCGCCGGGTCAGCACGTCCTCCAGGTGCAGCGCACCCTCGGCCCGCGCCGCGTACGCGACCTCCGCCGCCAGGTACTCCGGAGCGCCGGTCAGCGGGGAGGCCAGCAGTGGATCGGCGTCGACGAGCGCCAGCAGATCCAGGGTGAGGGTGCCGTACCGCTCCAACAGGTGCTCCACCACGCCCACCGGCACACCGTGCCGACGCGCCAGGTCGGCCCGGTCCCGCCACATCGCCGGGTAGCCGTCGGCACCGAGCAGAGGCAGGTCGGCGGTGCGCGACGGGCGGGCGCCACCGAGCCGACGAGCGGCCCGGTCGACCACGTCGGACGCCATCACCCGGTACGTCGTGTACTTGCCACCGGCGACCAGCAACAGCCCGAGCATCGGCTCGAAGACCGCGTGCTCCCGGGAGAGCTTCGAGGTCGAGTCGGCCTCGCCGGCCAGCAGCGGTCGCAGCCCGGCGTACACCCCCTCGATGTCGGCGGTGGTCAGCGGCCGGTCCAGCACGATGTTGACCTGCTGCAGGAGATAGTCGATGTCGCGGGCCGAGGCGGCCGGGTGGGAGCGGTCCAGTCGCCAGTCGGTGTCCGTGGTGCCGATGATCCAGTGCCCGCCCCACGGGATGACGAAGAGCACCGAACTCGCCGTCCGCAGGATGAGCCCCGTCTCGCCGGTGATCGCCGAGCGGGGCACCACCAGGTGCACCCCCTTGGAGGCGCGCACCCGGACGCCGGGCCGCAGGCCCACGTCGTTGAGCATCCGGGACATGTCGTCGCTCCACACGCCGGTGGCGGCGATGACGGTACGGGCCTGCACCTCGAACTCGGCGTCCGGCGAACCCTCCGGGGCCTCCAGGTCGCGGACGCGGACGCCTGTCACCTCGCGGGCCTGCCGGATCAGCCCGACGGCACGGGCACTTGTCACCACCGTGGCCCCGAGGCTGGCCGCGGTGCGGGCCAGGGTGACCACCAGCCGGGCATCGTCGACCTGCCCGTCGTAGTAACGGATCGCTCCGGCCAGCGCGTCGGCCCGCAGGCTCGGGAAGACCCGCCGGGCGCCCTCCCGGGTCAGGTGGCGGTGCAGGGGCATGCCCCGACCACCCCCGAAGACGCCGGCGAAGGCGTCGTAGGCGGCCACCCCGGCGCCGTAGTACGACCGGCGGAAGACCCGACCCGGCAGACCTCGCAGGCCGCGCCCGGCCGGCAACGGCACCATGATCGGCACCGGGCGCACCAGATGCGGCGCGAGCCGGGTGGCCAGCAGGCCGCGCTCGGTGAGCGCCTCGTGGACCAGGTGGAACTCCAACTGCTCCAGGTAACGCAGGCCACCGTGGATGAGTTTGCTGGACCGGCTGGAGGTGCCGGCGGCGAGGTCACGAGCCTCGACCAGGGCCACCTTCAGGCCGCGGGAGGCCGCGTCCAGGGCGGCACCGGCACCTGTCACCCCACCGCCGATGACCAGCACGTCGAAGCGCTCGGCACGCAGTCGACGCAGGTCGGACGCACGGCGGACAGGTGGGAGCTGACCGGCGACGGAACGGGAGACATTGGGGTCACGCACCCGTCCACCGTAACCGCCGTACCACCATGTCGACATTTCGCCGCCCGGCCCGTGCTGCACGCCTGTGCTGTCCCGCGCAGATCAGGCGAAGCAGTGATCAACGGCCCGCCAGTCGGAGATCTTGGACAGTTTCCGTCCTGCGCGAACGGTAACTGTCCAAGATCTCCACGGATCCTCGAACGAGGCGGTCGGTTCGAAACCGTTCACCATGGTCGTAAGGTTCTCGGATGCACGGTCACCCTGCGCATCCCGGAGTCAGCACTCGCCATTCCCCCTGGCCGGTGGTCGCGGCCGTGTTCGTCGGCTGCTGGACGGTGGCGATCACCCTGGGCACCCAGACCGGTGGGTGGGTCACCGATCAGGTGCTGCTGAGCTTCGGGCGGGACCGAATCGGTTGGCTCTGGCCGGTGCTCGGCCTGGCCACCGTCGTGCTCGTCGGCACGCCCGCCCTGCTGCTGGCGGTGCTGCCCAGGTCGGCTGCGGTCCGGGCCACCGGACGGGCCTGGCTGATCGGGGCACTCGCTCTCGGCCTGCTCACACTGCTGCGTGTCGTGCCACAGGTGCACCATGAGGCGTACCTCGCCACGCTGGCCGGCGCCGCGTTGCTCGGCGCCCTCGCCGTGCGCTGGGCGGCGCGCCGGTGGGCGTACCCCGGGCTGGTCGGCTCGGTCGGCGGCCCGGCACCCTTCGCAGACGGCGACGCCACACGACCCGAGGCCACCGCCGACGGCGACACCACGCGACCCGAGGCCACCGCCGACGGCGACACCACGCGGCGCGAGGCCACCGCCGACGGCGACGCCACACGGCGCGAGGTTGTCGGAGAGTTGGCGCCAGCCGGAGGGCGTGCGCGCCGACCGGGGGCGGTGCCGCTGCTCGCGGTCGCCGCCGGGTTGGCGCTGCTGCTGCCGTGGGCCTGGCTGGGCGCGCTCGGCGGTCTCCTGGAGACCGCGCTGGCGCTGCTCGCAGCCGCCGCGCTCGGCGTGCTGGCCGGGGCGCTGCTGGATCGCCCCTTCTGGTCCCCGTTCGCGGTCGGCCGACCGCCCCGGCCGGCGCGGCTGGTGCTTGTCGGCGGCCTGGTCGCCGGGGTGGCGCTGCTCCTGCTCGCGGCCGGAACGGGCCAGTCCGGCGCGCAGTTGCCAGCGCTGCTCACCCTGCCGCCGGTGGGTTTCGCGCTTGCCGCGCTCTGGGCCGCCGCCTGGCGGTCCACGATCAGCCCGGCCGAGGCGACCCGCGCCGGCCGGACGGCGACCGGCTGGCTGGTGGGCCTGGCCGCGCTCGGCCCGCTGGCCTTCGCCGACCCGGAAGAGATCACCCTGCTGCTGGTCGGCACCCGGGACGTGCCGTTCTGGGTTGCGGTCGCCGCCGGCATCGGACTCGCCGTCGCGGTCCTGGTCGCCATCGGGTACGCGGTGCTGCTCGCCCGGCCGACGGCACGCACCCCGAACCGGCGGGCCGCGGCGGTGGCGGCCGTGGTGCTGCTGGTGGCGTTCGGCGTGGTCGACCTCGGCCCCGGCCAGCCGGGCTTGTACGGCGAGCGGCTGTTCGTGGTGCTGCGCGCCCAGGCCGACCTGAGCGGTCTCCCGGCCGGTGCGCCGGGGCGGGCCGGCCGGGACGCCCGCGCGGCGGAGGTCTACCGGCGGCTGGTGACGACCGCCGAGCAGAGCCAGGGCGACCTGCTGCGGGAGGTGAACCGGCTGCGCCTCGACCCGGTGTCGTACTACCTGGTCAACGCGGTCGAGGTGGACGGCGGCCCGGCGGTGCGGGCCTGGCTCGCCCGCCGACCGGAGGTGGCCCGGGTGCTGGTCGGCCAGCGCCTGCGCCCGTTGCCGGCCCCGGCCGGGCAGAGTCGGGGCTCCGCGCCCAAGCCCACCGGCCCGGAGTGGAACATCCGCCAGATCGGCGCCGACCGGGTGTGGTCCCAACTGCGGGTGACCGGCACGGGCGTCGTGGTCGGCAGCTCCGACTCGGGGGTGGACGGCACCCATCCGGCGCTGCGGGCCGGGTTCCGTGGTGGCGACGACTCCTGGTACGACCCGTGGGATGCCACCCGGAGCCCGACCGACCAGGGCGGGCACGGCACGCACACGGTGGGCAGCGCGGTCGGGCGCGACGGCATCGGGGTGGCACCGGACGCGCAGTGGGTGGGCTGCGTCAACCTGGACCGCAACCTCGGCAGCCCCGGGCACTACCTCGACTGTCTCCAGTTCATGCTGGCGCCCTTCCCGTCCGGCGGCGACCCGTTCACCGACGGCCGTCCGGAGCGCGCACCGCAGGTGCTGACCAACTCGTGGGGCTGCCCGTCGCTTGAGGGCTGTGACGAGCGGGTGCTGCGGCCGGCCACCGCCGCACTCGACGCCGCAGGCATCTTCGTGGTGGTGGCGGCCGGCAACACCGGCCCGTGGTGCGCGTCGATCGACGACCCACCAGCGCCGTACGCGGACGTGCTGACCGTGGGCGCGGTGGACGACGAGCGGCGGGTCGCCGAGTTCTCCTCCCGCGGGCCGGTGCCGGGCGGCTCGGGTAAGCCGGACGTGCTGGCACCGGGAGTGGGTGTGGTGTCCGCCATGCCCGGCGGCACGTACGCCGCGCTTGACGGCACGTCGATGGCGACTCCGCAGGTGGCCGGGGTGGTGGCGTTGATGTGGTCGGCGAATCCGGACCTTGTCGGGGACGTGACCCGCACCCGGCAGATCCTGCGGGACACCGCGACGGCGGCGACGCCCACCTACCGCTCACAGAACCCATCCGATGCCTGCGGCACACCGTCGAACATCACCGGCGCCGGCCAGGTCGACGCGTACGCCGCCGTGCGCGCCGCCCAGGAGGCGCGACCCGCCGCCCGGTGATCTAGGGTCGGCGACCATGGACGCCGAGATCACCGTCACCGAGCTGACCGCCGACCTGGCCCCCAACGTCGTACAGCTCTGCGAGCAGGCTCTGGACCTGCCCGAGGACGCCGCCGAGGCGGCCGCCATCGTGGACGTCCTCTGGCCCCGGGCCGCCGCCGACCGGCAGGTGGTCGGGCTTGGCGCGTACCGGGGCGCGACTCTGGTCGGCGTGCTGATCTGCTCGGTGTCGTCGACCGAGCCGGGAATCGGGCACGTGGACCTGGTCGCGGTCCTCCCGGACCAGCGGCGTCGGGGCGTCGGCCGGACGCTGCTGTCGCGGGCCGAGCGGGTGCTCGCCGAGCGCGGGGCGACCGAGGTGCTGCTGGCCGGAAATCCGCCGTACTACGCGTGGCCGGGCATCGACGTCCGCTACACGCCGGCGATCTGCGCCGCCCTCGCGCTCGGCTACCGGCAGGACCGGACCGCCTGGAACATGACCGCCGACCTGTCGTACGACGGGTCGCCGGCGCTGCGGTCCACCGAGGCGACCGAGCGGCGGCTGGCCGACCAGGGCGTCACCGTACGACGTGCGGAGCCGGCGGACCTGCCGGCGCTGACGGCGTTCGCACGGTCCACCTTCGGCGGCACCTGGGATGGCGAGTTGGCCGGGTCGGTGGGGCGCGCCGACGCCGGTTGCCACCTGGCGGAGCGGGACGGTGAGCTGCTCGGCTTCGCCGCGTACGGGTCGTCCCGGCCGAGCTGGTTCGGGCCGATGGGCACCGCGCCGGCCGCCGAGGGGTCGGGCATCGGCGGGGTGCTGTTGCGGCGCTGCCTGCGCGACCAGCGGACGGCGGGACTGGATCGGGCACAGATCGGCTGGGTGGGGCCGGTGCCGTTCTATTCGGGCAGTGCGGGCGCGTGGATCGAACGGGTCTTCTTCCTGTACCGGCGGACCCTGCCGACGGCGTAACCGGGCAAACGGGACGTAGATCCATTCGCCCGCATCGGCAATCGTCGCCCCCTACCGTTTCGGTAGAGGAGGCAGCCATGACCACGGATGAGAACCAGACCGAGGACGGCCGGCCGATCACCTGGAAACCGGTAGGTGAACTCCCCGGCCAACTGCCGTTCGACCGACTCGACTACGGCGACGCCGAGCAACTGGCCGAGATGACCACCGACGGTGAGTCGTCGGTGGCCGACGAGCCGCAGGAGATGGTGGACGCGCCGATCCAACTGCTGCCGCCGTACGACCGGGCCCAGAAACGGCGCAACCAGCGCCCACTACCCACCTGACGACGAACGGGGCGGACCGCGTCAGCGGCCCGCCCCGTTCGGTGTCGGAACTGGACTCAGAAGTCCATGTCCCCGCCACCCGGGCCAGCCGGGGCAGCCGGGGTCTTCTCCGGCTTGTCCGCGACAACAGCCTCGGTGGTGAGGAAGAGCGCCGCGATGGAAGCGGCGTTCTGCAGCGCCGAGCGCGTCACCTTGGCCGGGTCGATGATGCCCGCGGCCAGCAGGTCGACGTACTCGCCGTTGGCGGCGTTGAGGCCGTGGCCGGCCTCGATGTTGCGGACCTTCTCCACCACGACGCCGCCCTCGAGGCCGGCGTTGACGGCGATCTGCCGCAGCGGGGCGTCCAGCGCGACCTTGACGATGTTCGCACCGGTCGCCTCGTCGCCGACCAGGTCGAGCTTGTCGAAGGCGGTCTTGCCGGCCTGCACCAGCGCGACGCCACCACCCGGGACGATGCCCTCCTCGACGGCGGCCTTCGCGTTGCGAACGGCGTCCTCGATGCGGTGCTTGCGCTCCTTGAGCTCGACCTCGGTGGCCGCGCCGACCTTGATGACCGCAACGCCGCCGGCCAGCTTGGCCAGCCGCTCCTGCAGCTTCTCCCGGTCGTAGTCGGAGTCGCTCTTGTCGATCTCGGCCCGGATCTGGTTCACCCGGCCCTGGATCTGCTCGGCGTCACCGGCACCGTCGACGATGGTGGTCTCGTCCTTGGTCACGACGACCTTGCGGGCGCGGCCCAGCATGTCGACGCTGGCGGCGTCGAGCTTGAGGCCGACCTCCTCGCTGATGACCTGGCCACCGGCGAGGATGGCGATGTCGGTCAGCATGGCCTTGCGGCGGTCACCGAAGCCCGGCGCCTTGACGGCGACCGACTTGAAGGTGCCACGGACCTTGTTGACCACCAGGGTGGCGAGGGCCTCGCCCTCCAGGTCCTCGGCGATGATCAGCAGCGGCTTGCCCGACTGCATGACCTTCTCCAGGATCGGGAGCAGGTCCTTCACCGACGAGATCTTGCTGTTCGCGATCAGGATGTACGGGTCGTCGAAGACGGCCTCCATACGCTCCGGGTCGGTCATGAAGTACGCCGAGATGTAGCCCTTGTCGAAGCGCATACCCTCGGTGAGCTCCAGCTCCAGCCCGAAGGTGTTGCTCTCCTCGACGGTGATGACGCCTTCCTTGCCGACCTTGTCCATCGCCTCGGCGATGATCTCGCCGACGGTGCTGTCGCCAGCGGAGATGGAGGCGGTGGAGGCGATCTGCTCCTTGGTCTCGACGTCCTTGGCGAGCTTCGACAGCTCCTCCGAGACGCTCGCGACCGCAGCCTCGATGCCCCGCTTCAGGGCCATCGGGTTGGCACCGGCGGCCACGTTGCGCAGGCCCTCGCGAACCAGGGCCTGGGCCAGGACGGTCGCCGTCGTCGTGCCGTCACCGGCAACGTCGTCGGTCTTCTTGGCGACCTCCTTGACCAGCTCAGCGCCGATCTTCTCGTACGGGTCCTCGAGCTCGATCTCCTTGGCGATGCTCACACCATCGTTGGTGATGGTGGGGGCACCCCACTTCTTCTCGAGCACGACGTTGCGGCCCTTGGGGCCGAGGGTCACCTTTACGGCGTCGGCGAGCTGGTTCATGCCCCGCTCGAGGCCGCGGCGCGCCTCTTCGTCGAACGCGATCATCTTGGCCATACGGCGTTGTCCTCCTGGACACTCACGGGCCACCCGAGATGTGTGCCCCGGATGGGCCGCCTGGTGTACGCACCTTGGGACGTCGCCACCTGGCGACGACGACGTCCTTCGGCCGGGCCGGATAGCCCGCGACGACCGGCCATGTGCCGCCCCGGCGTCTCCACGCCGGTGCAACCTGGCCCCACCGTCCCGACCATTGGCACTCACGGTATGCGAGTGCCAATGACTTGTTTAGCACTCTCCCCTGCCGAGTGCAAGCACGATGCCGCCGCTCAGCCGAGTTCCGCAGCCAGCCCGGCGGTGTTCACCGGCGCCTCATGGGCGCGCTGCTCGGCGTACGTCACCAGCAGGCCGATCAACTGCGCGAGGTGGGCCGGCAGAGCCAGCACGGCGGTGATCCCGATCACCACCACCGCCCCGACCGCGGTGCCCGCCGAGGCGAACGGATCCGTACCGAACGCGGAGGTGCCCACCCCCTCCAGGCCACCGGGGATCAGGGTGCCGACGATCACCGCCAGGGCCACCAGGGCCACCCGCCCGAGCAGCAGACCGAGCCGGTCGTGGAACATCCGGAACGATCGACCGATCGGGTTGTGGCGTTCGAAGAGGTAGACCGGGCCGGCCATGCTCAGTGCGAAGGCCAGGTAGACGCCCGGCAGCACGCAGAAGCAGATGCCGACGCCGATCAGCAGGCTGACCAGCAGCGTCCAACCCCACAGCCCGAGTGCCCGCCGCAGGCCGTAGCGCAGCGCCGACTCCAGGCTGGCCGGCTGACCGGCGGCCTGCCGGGTGATCACCCAGGTGCCGGACGCCCACCCGACGGCCTGCACCAACCCGACCACCACGCTGCCGCCGACGAGCACGACCAGCAGGCTCAGCACCTCGACGGCGAAGTTGTCCGGCAGCACGGGAGTGGGATTGGACCCGGACTGGGCGGCCCACTCCGCGGACGGGTCCAGCCCGAGCGAGAGCACCGAGAGCACCGCCGCAGGCAGCACCTGGGTGAGCAGCATGATCGGCACCAACTGCCGCCACCCTCGACGCAGCGCTCCGCCGCAGCGGTTGAACCACGCGCCGAGGCCGGCGCCGGGCGCAGTGACCAGGGCGTCGTTCGGGTCGAACCCGTAACCCGGCGGGTACCAGCCGACCGGCTGCCCCGGATACCACGGTTGCCCGCCGTAGGGTCCCGACCCGGGCGGGTAACCCCCGGTGGGCGGGACGGCCCAGCCCTGCGGCGGCGGGGCCGTACCCCAGGCATCCTTCGCGGGATCCCAGCCCGACTGCGGGCCGGCGTGGCCGGGCGGCGGGCCGACCTGAGGCGTAACCGGACCCCAGCCCGACGGCGGACCGGCCTGGCCTGGGTTGCCGGCGGGCGAGGAAGAGCCGGACGGGTCCGGCTCCCCCGACCCGGGGGAGGGAGAGGGCGGGGGCGGCTGGTCGTTCATGAACGCTCCTCGGCATCGGCTGGAACGGTTCACGATCTTCCCGGCTGCACGCCCCTGCCGCAGCCCCGACTCGCGGGGCCGATCGGCCAGGAAGCTCAGCCGATGACGCGCACGTGCTCGGCCTGCGGCCCCTTCTGGCCCTGGGCGATCTCGAACTCGACCCGCTGACCGTCGTCCAGCGCCTTGTAACCGTCCATCTCGATCGCGGAGAAGTGGACGAACACGTCCTGACCGCCGTCGACGGCGATGAAGCCGTAGCCCTTTTCAGCGTTGAACCACTTCACGGAGCCCTGTGCCACGGTGCACTTCCCTCACTCTGCGCGGCGTTGCCTGACCCGGTGCACGGCAGGGCCGGGCACCACCGACCACCGACTCAGCGATCGATGACCGCCATTGACATAGGTGACCGAAATCGCACGCTACACGAGGAGTGACGGCCGCGCACGGCCACAAATCGGACACACTTCGGGGCGTCTCGACCACAGTGATCGGGTTGGGTTTCCGATCCACCGAATTCGCGCGCGTCATTGCGAATGGAACGTGGACCGCCTGGCGCAGCCGAGCTGACGGCGCTGCGGCCCAGCTCTCGAAACGATGACCATCCGCTGTGGTAGGCATGCGGACATGACCACCGACATGGGCCCGTCGGCCCTGCGGCTCGCGGAGATCCGTCGGGTCCGCCCGGAGGACGCCGCCCGGATGCGGGCGCTGCGCCTGGAGATGCTCGCCGACGCGCCGTTGGCCTTCCTGGAGACCCTGGCGGATGCGGCGGCCCGATCACACAACGAGTACGCCGCCCGCGTCGCGTACACCTCGGCCGGTTCCCGCAACGCGCAGTTCGTCGCCGACCCGGGTGGCCGGCTGGTCGGGCACGCCGGTGGCACGACCGCGCCGAACGAACCCGGGCTGACCGTCATCTACGCCGTGTACGTCACGCCGACCTGGCGCGGCAGCGGACTACTCGGCGAACTGATCGACGGGGTGGCCGCCTGGTCCCGAGCCTGTGGCCGCCCGGAGCTGCTGCTGGAGGTGGTGGTCGGCAACGGCCGCGCCTACCGCGCCTACCAGCGCCTGGGCTTCAAGGACACCGGCGTACGAGTGCCCCACCCCACCATCCCGGCCCTGACCGAGCTACAGATGCGCCGCCCAGCCTGACCCCGTTCCGGTGATCAAGAGGTTTGCGTCAGGTCGAGCGCCGTTCCTGACGCAAACCTCTTGATCGACAAGTGGGGTGCCGATGGTCAGGCGTGCCGGCGGGACTGGACGATGCGGAAGCGGTTGGCCACGTACGCCCCGTCCGTCAGCGCCGAGTTGGCCGCCGCGTTGGCACCACTGCCGTGGAAGTCGGAGAACGCCGCCGACTGGTTGACGAAGACACCGCCGGTGAGGTTGCAGGACAGGTGCACCCCGACCTCGACCGCCACCGCCTCGGTGGCGTCCAGCACGGCCTCGTCGGTCGAGTAGACCCCGGCGGTGAGCGCGCCCTTCTCGCCGACCGTCCGGCGCAGCAACTCCAGGCTGTGCGCGGTGGAGTCGGTGGCGATGGCGAACGAGATCGGCCCGAACCACTCCCGGCCGTACGTCTCGGCGTCGTCAGCGGTCAGCTTCACGATCGTCGGGGTACGCACCACCGCGTCGGCGTACGACGGGTGCGCGACGACCCGCGACTCCAGCACCGGCTCGCCGACCTTCGTCACCTCGGCCAGCCGCTCCAGCACCCCGTCGTTGACGATCGCGCCGGTCAGCTCCACGCCCCGGGCCGGGTCTGCGGTGAGTTTGCCGACTGCGGCGGCGATCCCACCGGCGACCTCGTCGAAGCTCTTGTGCCCCTGGTCGGTCTCGATGCCCCCGGCCGGGATGAGGATGTTCTGCGAGGTGGTGCACATCTGCCCGCTGTAGAGGGTCAGCGTGAAACCGAGATTGCGGCACATGCCGGCGAAGTCGTCGGTGGAGTCGACGACGACGGTGTTCAGGCCGGCCTTCTCGGTGAAGACCGACGCCTGCCGGGCGTGGGTCTCCAACCAGTCGCCGTACTCGGTGGAACCGGTGAAGTCGACGATCCTGATGGAGCGGTGCAGGGCCAGGTCGCTGGCGAGCTTCTCGCCGGGCGCCTCGGCCGCCAGCATGATCAGGTTCGGATCGAACCCGGCCTCGGCGAGCACCTCCCGGGCGTACTTCACGGTGATGGCCAGCGGCAGCACCGCGCGCGGGTGCGGCTTGACGATCACCGGGTTGCCGGTGACGAGCGAGGCGAACAACCCGGGGTACGAGTTCCAGGTCGGGAAGGTGTTGCAGCCGATGACGAGCGCCACCCCACGGGGCACCACGTGGAACGTCTTGGTCATCCGCAGCGGGTCACCCTTGCCGGCGGCCTTCTCCCAGCCCGCAGTGCCCGGGTGCCGGGTCATCTCGGCGTACGCGTACGCCAGCGCTTCCAACGCCCGGTCCAACGCGTGCGCGCCACCGGCCTGGAAGGCCATCACGAACGCCTGCCCGCTGGTGAACTGCACCGCGTTTGCCAGCTCGAAGATGTTCTTGTGCAGCCGGTCGAGGATCTCCAGGCAGACGCCCACCCGGGCCTGCGGGCCGGCGTCCCGCCACGCCGGCAGCGCGGCGGTGGCGGCGTCGACCAGCTCGTCGGTGCCGGCGTGCGGGTACCGCACCGCCAACTCGACCCCGAACGGGCTCGTCTCGGTGGCGACCCGAGCGCCCGCGCCGGGCTGGTCGAGCGGAAAATCACCACCGAGGTACGCCTCGAAGGCGGCCTTACCGTCGGCGGCGGCGGTCTCGCCGTACACCCGGGGGCTTGGGGATTCCGGATAGGCGGACCAGTAGCCCCGCTCCGTGATCGCGGTCAGCGCACGGTTGAGGGTGTCGGCGTGCCTGTCGTACAGGGGATGCGGGGTCTCCGTCATGCCCGCAATCATGCCGCAGCCGAGTTCCGGAGCAGAAGCGCCAATGGCCGACGGTAGGGGTTGCTCGCGGCGGTAGCGGGTATCCGCGGGCCTTCGGAAGTCGGCCAGGGGAGGGCACCGGGTGAGGATCACCGAGATCCGGGTGCACGGGGTGGCCAACAAGGGGCCCGAGGGGATCCTCGACCGACCGATCGTCGCGCGGGTCGCGGGAGACGACAACGCCGGCTTCTACCGGCCGCGGCCGGGCTACGGCGCCCCTGCCGACCGCAACGGTGTGATGCCTGAGGCGTACCGCTGGAGTCGGCTGACCGGTGGCACTGCCACCCGGACGTTCTCCCTTGTTCTGCTCCTGCCCTTCATGCTCAGCAACATCGCGGTCTGGATGCTGCCGGTCACCGGACGCGGCGGCCGCGCCGCGCGGGCGCTGTGCCGGCTGTTGGCGGCGACGATGACCGCGATGTACGTACTCTCCGCCGTCGGGGTGTCCCTCGACCTGATCGCCTGGCAGTGCGCGGCCTATCCGAGATGCCTGGAGGGGCGGCGGGAGGTCTCCTGGCTGGGCGACGTGCCGCCCGGTCAGCGGCTCGCGCTGCTGGCCGTACCACCGATCATCGCGATCGTCCTGATCTGGCGGCTCGGTGCACGGACCTGGCAGCTTCCCGAGGACAGCGACCACGCGCCGGGGGTGGGTGCGGACCGGCTCGACGCGCACGCCTTCTGGGACACCCGCTCGCTGCTGCGCCGGCTGCGCTCGGTGCACGTCGCGGTGGCGCTGGGTACGCTCGACCTCACCCTGCTGCTGGCCTTGGCGCCGCACGACGCCGCCCTGCCGGGCTGGCTGCTGCTGGTCGCGGACGTGGCGCTGCTCGCGGGCTCGGTGGTGCTGCTCTGCCGACCGGCGATCGAGCGGCGCGGAGACAGCGACCAGCGCAGCTCGCGAACGATCCGCTGGACGGCCATCACGCTCACCGCACTCACCCTGGCGTACGCATCGGCCCCACGGCCGCGGTGGACCGCCGAGGGGATGTTGCCGGGGTACGGCACGGCGGTCGCCGGGCTGTTCGCCGGTCAGGTGGTGCTGCTCGCGATGCTCGGCCTGGTGGTCGTGGTGCAGCGCCGTTCCCTTCCCCGGCCCCTCGCCCTGCTGGCCGGGCTGGGCGCGCCGGTGCTGATAACCGTCGCCATCGGGTTGGGCGTCGCCTACGACTCGGGCCTTACCTACGGGCTCGCCGAGTATCTGGATCGTGGTTCCAGCCCCACGCCGGCACGGCCGCTGCCGCCCGGTGCGCCACCGTTGTCACCGCCGATCGCCTACCGCTGGGTAACCCTCGGCTTCACCCTCGCCACGCTCCTGGTGGTCGTGACGGCCCTGCTCATACCCCGGATCGGCCGGAATCGCCGCCGCCGAGAGGCCGAGGACCTGGTCCAGCGGGACTACCCGGAAGCCTCCCGGGCCGCCTCCGTACGAGTCCGGGCCGTCCGCGACGCGATCGTGCGTGCCGGGTTGACGGAACGGCTCGGACCGCTGCTGGCCACCGCGTACGTGGTGTTGGCACTGCTCACCCTCGCGGCGGCTGGACTCTCGGTGATCGGTCCCGGCCCGGGGGCGCTTGCGCTGCGACTCGGCGGCGAGCCGCTGGCCCGCCCGGTGATCTTCGTGACTGATCTGGGCGCCCTGCTGATCGGGCTGTTCGCGACAGTCCTCGCCGTGCTGGGGTTGGTCGCCTACCGATCCGGCGCGATCCGGCTGGTCGGGGTGCTCTGGGAACTGGCTACGTTCTGGCCGCGTGCCGCGCACCCACTCGCCCCACCGTGCTACGTCGAGCGGGCGGTCCCTGAGCTGAGCCGTCGGATCGGGCAGCTCACCGCCGACGGGCACGCGGTCGTGCTGTCCGGGCAGAGTCACGGCAGCGTGCTCGCGGCGGTGACGGTCCTTCAACTCTCCGAAGAGTGCCGCCAGCGAGTGGCACTGCTCACCTACGGAGCCCCGCTGGGCAACCACTACCGGCGGATCTTCCCGGCGTACGTCAGCGACGAGATGTTGCGCGAGGTCGGGCGCCGGCTGGCCTGGCGTTGGATCAACCTGTGGCGGTACACCGACGCGGTGGGGGGGCGGTGTTCGTCCCGCTCGTCAACGGACCCGACGACCCGGCCGCCCGGGTCGACCGTCGGGTACGGGATCCGAAGGGCCTCCTCATCCCACCGACCGACACCGTGCCCCCACCGGTGCAGGGCCACGGGTTCACGCCGGACGACGAATTTCACGCCGCGATCGGCGAGCTGGTCGAACGCCTGGCACGGACAGCGAAATGACCGGCCGGGTCAGAGGGCGAGCTGCCAGTCGGTCCAGGCGTCCACCGGGCGGAAGCCGAGCCGCTCGTTGATCGCCACCATGTAGCTGTTGCTTGCCGCGTTGAAGGTGTCGATCACCTGGACCGCCGGCTCGTGGGTGAGCAGGTGGTGCAGGTTCTCCGCCTTGGCGATGAGACCGAGCCGGTGCCCACGGTGGGCGGGGTCGACGATGGTGATCTGCTGGAACGCGTGCCAGTCGGCGGAGGCACCCACGTCCAGCAACGTCCAGGCGACAATCCGGCCGGTCGCTTCGTGCCGCATCCCGAGGTGGTATCGGCGCCGGCCCCGGGCGTCAAGCGCCCGTTCGTTGCCGCGGATGCGCTCGGCGTCGACCTGCTCCGGCTCCCACTGCACGTCACCCATGGGGGCGTCCATCATCAGCCGGCCGTCCAGGTAGGCGATGTCGGCGACGTACTCCGGTGGGGTTGTCCCCTGCCAGCAGACGGAGTGGTATCCCTCGGCGTGCGGCCGCGCCTCGGCGAGCGCCGCCCGCAACGCCACCCGGTCGATCTTTGCGACGTCGAGTCGGCGACGCACCTCGGCCAAAGCGGGCTGGGCGCCGATCGCGGCGGCGAAGGCGTCGCCCGCCCCGCTGCGGTCCGGCCCGTCGGGCAGGGCGGAGACCGCCATCGCCACGACCCGCTTGCGGCCGTGCTCGCGGAGCAGGCGCACCCCGTACTCGTGCAGGGCCCGACCGACGCCGCGACGCCGCAGCTCGGGGTGGACCGTCAGGTCGGCGGTGGCGTTGTCGGGGTTGTCGAGCTGCGGCAGGTCGAGCTGGAGGTAGCCGGCCGGCACACCGTCCAGTCGGGCCAACGCCCAGAGCGACCTGTCACCGGGCATGGGCGTGTGGAACAGCGCCTCGAAGCGGCGTCGGCAGAAGGGTGGGAAGTCCGGCAGATCGACGCCGTTGGCGGCCGATCCGATCCGGTACGCCGCGTCAATGGAAGCCCGGTCGGCGCCGTCGAACGACGCGATCGTGATGCTCATGCCCTTGAGCGTGCACCGGACAAAAGCGATCGGGCCAGCGAATTATTCGCTGGCCCGATCGGACGTGGTCGGGAGGGACACTCGCACAACGCCTCCGGCGTTGGGTCGCAAGAACTTCAAAAGTCTTCGGCGAAATGCCCTCCCGCACGGAGCATCTTGCGCCGTCCGGTTCCTGCCGTCAAGTCCGTAGCGGCGGTTTTTCCACACTCACAGCGAAAATCCAGTCACCCGGTGGATTCAGCCGAGGAGGCCGGCGTCCCGGGCGGCGCGCAGCGAGGGCTTGATGTGGTGGGTCGGCCCAACCTGGCCGGCGACCGCGTCGATGGTCTTCAGACCTTCGCCGGTGTTGAACACGACGGTCTCGGCGGTCGGGTCCAGCCGACCGGACTCGACAAGCTTGCGCAGCACGGCCACGGTCACCCCGCCCGCGGTCTCGGCGAAGACCCCGGTGGTGCGGGCCAGGTCACGGATGCCCGCACGGATCTCGTCGTCGTCGACGTACTCCATCCAGCCGCCGGTGCGACGGACCGCTTCCAGGGCGTAGAGACCGGCCGCCGGGTCGCCGATGTTCAGCGACTTGGCGATGCCGGTCGGCTTGACCGGGACGATCGTGTCGGTCTCGGCGTGCAGGGCGGTGGCGATCGGGTTGCAGCCGGCGGACTGCGCGCCGAAGACCTTCCAACCACCGGCCGGCGCCTCGACCAGGCCGACCTCCACCAGCTCGGAGAACGCCTTGTCGATCTTGGTGAGCAGCTCGCCGCTGGCCATCGGGATGACCACCTGCGCCGGGATCCGCCAGCCGAGCTGCTCGGCCACCTCGTAGCCGAGGGTCTTGGAGCCCTCCGCGTAGTACGGCCGGACGTTCACGTTGACGAACGCGGTGTCCTCGAACTCGTCGGTCTCCACCAGCTCACCGCAGAGCCGGTTGACGTCGTCGTACGAGCCGTCGATGGCGACCAGTTCGCCGCCGTAGACGGCGGTGGTGATGACCTTGCCCTGCTCCAGGTCGCTGGGGATGAAGACCACCGAGGGCACCCCGGCCCGGGCCGCGTGGGCGGCCACCGAATTGGCCAGGTTGCCTGTCGACGCGCAGGCGAACCGGGTGAAGCCGAGCGCCTTGGCGGCGGTGAGCGCCACCGAGACAACCCGGTCCTTGAACGAGTGGGTGGGGTTGGCGCTGTCGTCCTTGACCCAGAGCGGCGCGGTGATGCCCAGCTCGGCGGCGAGGTGCGGGGCCGCCACCAGGGGGGTCAGCCCCGGGTCGAGGGTGACCCGGCTGGCCGGGTCCTGACCTGCGGGGAGCAGCGCGGCGTACCGCCAGATGTTGTTCGGGCCGGCCTCGATCTGCTCACGGGTGACGGCGGCCAGTGCGGCGGCGTCGTAGTCGACCTCAAGCGGGCCGAAACACTCGTAACAGGCGTGCTGGGCGGCGAGCGGGTAGCGGGCCGAGCAGGCACGGCAGACCAGGGCGCGGGCGGGGCTGGCAGCGGTGTCGATGCCGGAGGCGACGAGCGTCGACGTCATGTCGAGAGTCCTCTCATCTTTCCCCGCATCGCACGGTGCGGCGGGGACGGAATTGGCACCTGCCCCGCGGGTCGCTCAGCGGTGAGCGCGCGGGGTGGTTGCCGGGGCGTCGTCGGGCCGTATCCCTCAGCCCCTCTGGATGAGGTATGCAGTTGTGCCGTCGAGTCTAGGACAACGCTGTCGCCCCGTGCTACCGCCGATCCCAGTCAGTGGGTCAGCGCGCACTCACCGCAACCGGGTCGGTCACCGCGATCGGGTCCGTCACCGCGCTCGGCCGGGGCAGCGAAGGGGTCCGGGGTCGGGCGGCGAGGTTCGCGGCGATCAGGGCGGCGATCGTGATGGCAGCCCCGACCAGCTCGACGGGCTCCGGGCGGTAGCCGCGGGCGATCTGCACCGCGAAGGTGGTCACCGGAACGAGGTTCATGAACAGCGCGGCGTTGGCGGCGCCGAGTCGCTGCACACCGGTGTTCCAGGCCAGGACCGCGATCACGGCGCCCACCAGCACGGCGTACGCCAACTGCGGGGCGACCGCCACGAGGTCGGCGGCGGCCGGCGCGTGCTGCCAACCGACCGCGTCGGCGCCGATGCTCAGGACGAGCATGGCCGCCGTGCCGGCGAGCGCGGTCAGGGTGGTGAAGCGCAGCGGGGACCACTCACCGAACCGGCTCGCACCGTGGGTGTAGATGCCCCAGCCCAGCACCGCGCCGATCATCATCAGGCCGCCCAGGCCGAACTGGCCGAGTCCGGCCAGGCTGCCGCGCGTGATCACCAAGCCGACTCCGAGGAGCGCCACCAGGGAGAGCGCCAGCAGGAGCGGCTTCGGGCGTACGCCGTCGCGGGCCCAGCGGACGAGCTGGGTGATCACCGGAGTGGTGGCCACGAAGAGAGAGATCTGCTGCGGGGCGGCGTGTTCGAGTGCCAGGTTGGTGAGCAGGTTGAAGCCGGCGAAGCCGACCACTCCGAGCACCACGACCTCCCCCGCCCGACCACCGTGCCGCAGCGCGCCGGCCCCCTCGCGAATCAGCAGGATGGCGACCAGAACGACGGCGGCCAGCAGGTAGCGCGCGGTGGTCAGGTTGAGTGGGTCGATCCGGTGGAGCGCGCTGGCCAGGATCGGGAACATGACGCCCCAGCCGAGCACGGCGACCAGGGGGTACGCAGTGGCGCGGGATCGCATCGGCAACTCCAATGTTCGAGTATCGTCGAACCAACGACACCGACCATAAGGCGTTGTTCGATCATTGTCGAACAAGGGTTACACTGGTCACATGGAGCCGCATGAGCCCGACCTGACCGTCGTCCCGGTCACCAGCGTGTTGGCCGCACTCGCCGACGACGTGCGGCTACAGATCGTCCGGGCACTCGCCGAGGGCGGCGAGGCCGCCTGCGGCAGCCTCGACTTCGGCGTCTCCAAGGCGACCCGCAGTCACCACCTCAAGGTGCTGCGCGAGGCGGGCCTGACCCGGACCAGAGCCGCCGGCACCAGCCGACTGGTCCGGCTCCGCCGGGACGAGGTGGACAAGCTCTACCCCGGCCTGCTGGACGCGGTCCTCAGCCAGCGCCCGCCGGCCTGAGCGCTCCGCCCGCCCGCCCGCCGGCCCGCCGGCCGCGGTCCGCACGCTGCACCGCCCGCCTGCCTGCTCGACCGGCAGCGCGGCCGCTGGCGGCTCAACCGGCAGCGCGGCCGCTGGCGGCTCAACCGGCAGCGCGGCCCCTGTCGGCTCAACCGGCGGCGCTTCCCTGTCGGCTCAACCGGCAGCGCTTCCCTGTCGGCTCAACCGGCAGCGCTTCCCTGTCGGCTCAACCGGCAGCGCTTCCCTGTCGGCTCAACCGGCAGCGCTTCCCTGTCGGCGGGCTGGTGGAACTTGCCACTGACACGTCCTTTGGAGCTGAATCGTCTACGACATCAGGCGAAAGCCGCCGCCCGTCCGCCGAAGCCGCCTCGTCGAGGCTTCGGCGGACGGGCGGGGATGCGGTCAGACAGGCACCGAATCGGGCTCAGCCGCCGAAGCCGAAGCCGATGTCGAGGTGGAGGTGGAGCCGGCGCGCCGCCGGGCGAGCAGAGTGTCGAGCGCCCAGGCACCCGGACCGAGGGCCGCGACCAGCAGGAACGCCCAGCAGAAGAGCGCCGCCCGCTCGCCTCCGTTGTGCAGCGGCAGGAGAGCGTCCGGCTGGTGCACCACGAAGTAGGCGTACGCCATCGAGCCGGAGGCGAGGAGCGCGGCGGGTCGGGTGAAGAGCCCGACCAGCACAAGTACGCCGCAGACCAGTTGGATCAGGGCGGCCCACCAACCGGGCCAGGTGCCGAACGGCACCGCCTTGCCAGTCATCGGGTTGCCGCCGAACAACCCGAACACCGAGGACAGGCCGTGCAGCGTGAACAGCAGGCCGATCACGATGCGGAACAGGGACAGGATCGGCCCGCCGAGCCGAGAGACGTTCATCGAACCTCCATCGAAGAGAGCGAATAGGTCCCGTTAATCGTGGAGGACGAACGCATCGAAGAACATAAGTTCCTTGCTGGTGGGAAAATCCACCCTGAAAATGGCATGACGTTTCACCACCCCACCCCACCCCACCCCGCCCGATCTCCGCGATCTTGCGCTTCCTGCTCGTCGATCATGGAGTTGTGGTGGGTGACAAATAATCCTCAAGATGAGCAAATCAGGCACCAAGACTCCTTGATCGACAAGGTCGAGTGCCACATCCCCGCGATCTTGCATTTTCTGTCCTGACATAGAGGGCATCCCGCCTATATCGACTACCGAAAACGCAAGATCGGCGCGACCCTCCTGCTCGGTACAAATTGATCTACCAGGCCATGCGGCGCCTGCTTCCCCAGCACGTCCGCGCCACCACCTACCTCGCCCTTGTCGCCGACGAACTGGAACGGCTCACCCGCGATCTCACCACCGCCAACACCGAGGCTGAACGCATCCGGCAGGGTCTGCGGCAGTGGCAGTCGCGGGCACACCGACTGTCGGCACACCTCGGCGGCCCCGAACAGCCGGTGGTCCCGGTGACCGAACCGCACTGGATCATCCACCTGCCGACCACCCTGCACCGGGTCGACGACGCGGCGGCGCTGACCATGGCGCTGCGCCACTTCCTCGGCCATGTGCTCGCCATCGACTTCGGCGAGACGACGCTCAGCGAGGAGGACCGGCAGTCCGTGCGTACCCGGGTCTGGTGCGACACCAGGCTCGCCGGGACCGGCCGTTGCGGACGCCCGGCCGACCAAGACGGACAGTGCCTGGCACCGTGAGACGGGCCTCGGCGGGTCGTTTGCGGGCCGGGTCGGCCCCGTGCTGCCTGCGAGCGATGCCCTGAACGATTCAGCTCCAAAGGCGGACCGGGACGGCACGCCAGCCGGCCAGGGGCAGGGTGTCAACGCCCTGGATCCGGGGCAGCTCTGCATGCCTCGATCAGCCGACGGCAGGTCTACACCAGCGCTGCGGCGGGGGCCAGGCAGCGGTGGGACACCTCAATGGGTGAGGATCGACAGATGATCTCCAGCCATCTAGCAGCACGGCGACGCGCCGGCGCAGTGGTCGCGGCGGCTCTTCTGCTCGCCGCCTGCACCCCCGGCGACCATCGCGGCCAGGGCGGAGACCCGACGGGCCCGCTGCCGACCGTGTCGAGCCCCACCCCGTCGGCCAGCGTCGAGTCGCTGGCGGCGTGCCCGGCCTCCGGCGTCCGGATCCGGTCGACCGGCGGGGACGCGGCAATGGGTCTGCGCGCCCTCGGCCTGGAGTTGGTCAACTGCGGCGAGCGCCCCTACCAGCTCAACGGGTACCCGGTACTGCACGTGTTCGACGAAGAGCGTCAGCCGATCATGCTGCGCGTGGTCAACGGCGCCAAGGAGATCACCGCGGGCTTCGACCAACCACCCGGAAACGTCACCCTCGCCGCCGGGGAACGGGCCACCGCCGTGGTGCTCTGGCGCAACCTGGTCACCGACTCGACGGTGGTAGCCACCAGTGGAGAGTTCCTGACAGTGGCACCCTCCGCCGGGCAGCCGGACGAAGAGGTGGACCCGGACGGGCCCATCGACCTCGGCAACACCGGCCGGATCGGCGTCAGCGCCTGGCAGAAGGCTACGACGTGATGTCCTTGCGGGTGAAGCGCCAGAACGCCAACCCCCAGAACAGCGTCGCGTAACCGATCGCCGAGATGCAGCCGCGCACCACATCGTCGGTCTGCACCGGAGTCGAGAGCAGCCCCAGCCAGGCGGTGCTGTAGTGGGTGGGCAGGAAGTCACGCAACGCACCCAGGGCGGTGATCTGGTCCAGGATGCTGGACAGGATCCACAGCAGAACCGCGCCACCGACCGCGCCGAGCGCGGCGTCCGTGATCACCGACAGCAGGAACGCCAGACCGGCAACCACCAGGAGTACGACCGCCAGGTAGCCCAGCACGGCCAGCAACCGCAGCAGCCCCTCGGTGGGTTCCAGCTCGGCGGCGACCGTGCTGCGCAGCGGCGACCAGCCGTAGCGCAGGGTGCCGGCCAGCAACGCCGTGCCGGCCAACAGCAGCAGGGCCAGACCCGAGTACGCGAGCGCGACCACCAGCTTCACCGTCAACAACCGCGCCCGGGGCACCGGAATCGCCAACAGGTACCGCAGGCTGCCCCAGCTCGCCTCGCTTGCCACCGTGTCGCCACAGAACAGCGCGACGACGACCACCAGCAGGAACGACGCCGACACGAAGATCGAGAACAGGGTGAAGTTGAGCCCGCCGGAGGTGGCCAGGTCGACCAGGCTGGCGAACTCGTTGTTGCCGTTGTCGTCGTCGCCACCGGAGTTGAACTGGAACGCGATCAGGATGATCAGCGGCAGCAGCACCATGAACCCGAGCGCCAGCTGGGTCCGCCGCCGGGACGCCTGTCGACGGAACTCCGCCGCGAACGGCAAGGTGGCCGAGGGTCGGTAGCCCCGGGCCGCACCGGCCGGGTCGGTGACGCCTACGGGCGCCTCGACGGAAGATCCAGCCATCACCGATCACCGCTTCCCCGAGAGTTGTCGCCCACCAGGGCGAGGAACGCGTCCTCCAGGCGCCGCCGGGGCACCACCCGGTCCACCCCGATGCCGGCGCGCACCAGTTCCGCCACCACCTCGCTGCGGGCCGTGCCGTTGGTGTCGACCACCAGGTGGCCGTCGCTCTCCGGCAACACCCGGACCCCGTGCAGCCGGTCCAGCACCGCCCGCGCCGCCACCGGGTCGGTCACGTCGAAGAGCACGCTCGGCGACTCGCCCACGATCTCCTCCACCGGCCCGGACGCCACGATCCGACCCTTGTTCACCACCACCGCGTGCGTGCAGGTCTGCTCGACCTCGGCCAGCAGGTGGCTGGAGACCAGCACCGCGCGACCGTCGGTGGCGTAGCGCTGGAGCACCCGACGCATCTCGGCGATCTGCGGCGGGTCCAGCCCGTCGGTCGGCTCGTCCAACACCAGGAGTTCGGGGAGGCCGAGCATGGCCTGGGCGATGGCGAGACGCTGGCGCATTCCGTGGCTGTAGTTCTTGATCCTGCGGTGCACCGAGTCGCCCAGCCCGGCGATCTCCAGCGCCGCGTCGAACTGTGCGTCCTCCCACGGCCGCCCGGTGGCCCGCCAGTACGCCTTCAGGTTGTCCAGACCCGACAGGTGCGGCAGGAAGCCCGGCCCCTCCACCAGTGCCCCGATCCGGGACAGCACCGGCGAGCCGGGCACCAGCCGACGACCGAAGACGTAGATCTCCCCCGCGGTCGGCTGGGTCAGCCCCATCAGCACCCGCAGGGTGGTGGTCTTGCCGGCACCGTTCGGCCCGAGCAGACCCACCACCTGACCGGGGTGGACCTCGAAGTCCACGTTCGACACGGCGACGAAGCCGTCCGCGTACTCCTTGCGCAGTGCGCGCACGGTCAGCGGGGTGTCCGCGTACTCCGGATGCACCGACCGGTCCTGGCGGCGGTGCCGGCGGCGGACCAGGGCGACGACCACGACGAGCCCGATCACGATCGCGGCGAGCAGGCCGGCCAGCACCCAGCGCCAGACCGTCGCCGCGGTGGGGATCGGCTCGCCGTTGACGGTGGGCAGGCTGACCGCGCCGTCCGCCGCCACGGTGTAGACGGTCGGCGCGGCGGGCGTGGTGTACGCCTGGTCGGAGGTGGCGACCACCAGCCGCAGCCGGTGCCCGGCCTCCACCCGGCGGACGATCCCGGGCAGCGTCACGGTGACCGGGCGGGCGTCCTGCACCTGCTGTGGCAGCCCGGTGAGCCGGATCGGGGCGACCAGGCCGTTGGGCAGGGTGGCCGCGCCGTCCTTGTCGACGTCGTAGAGCTTGACGAAGAGCACCGCCTCGCCGGTCGGCGACGCCGCGCGCAGGGTGACGGTGGGCGCACCCGCCACGTCGACCGCCTCGGTCAACGGGGTGGACTCGAACTGGGCGTGCTGACCTGGCACGTCGCCGGCCACGCCGCCCAGCAGCGAGGTGAGCCCGCCCGCGAACGGGATCGACGAGATGGCCGCCGGGTTGCCGTTCGGCGGGTTCGCGATCGGCTGCGCCGGGCCGGTGACCGTCACCTCCCGGCGGGCGTTTCCGGTCAGGCCCGGGTAGTCGGCGCGGCGGAAGCCGGTGGCGACGAGACCCCGGTCGAGCGCGTCGAAGCCGGCGATCCGGGACCAGGTGAAGTCGTCGCCGGGCGCGTCTCCCTCACCCTTGACGTAGTGGTCGAGCCACTTGACGGTCAGGAACTTCACCCGGTCCTCGTCCGAGCGGGGTCCACTGCCGCCGTCGTGTCCGCCGGTGAACCAGGCGACCCGCACCGGGGTGCCGGTGGCGGCGATGCCACGGGCGTTCGCGTCCGCCTCGCCGAGCGGGAAGAGCGTGTCCGCCTCGCCCTGCACCAGCAGGGTGGGGGCCTTGATCCGGTCCAGCACGCCGGCCGGGCTGGAGCGGCGCAGCAGGTCCACGGCGGCCTGGTCGGCGCGGCCGGTGGTGGCGATCCGCAGGTACGCGGCGCACACGTCGGCGGCGAACCGACCGCAGGACGGGTCGGCGGCACCCGCCGGGGCGCCACCGGGACCGCTGCCCGGGCCGGCACCGGGGCCGGGGCTGGGTGGGCCCGCCGACATCGGTGCGCCCTGCGGCTGGGCGGCGGTCGCACCGGAGAGCCCGGCCGGGCCGGAGCCCACGTTGCCGCCCCCACCGAAGAAGAGGCCAGCCCAGCCCTTCTTGAACACACCCTCGGTCGGCGCAGCGCCGGTGCTCTCCGGCAGGAACGCGCGGGACAGGTCGTTCCAGGTGATCATGGGCACGATCGCGTCGACGCGGCGGTCCTGGGCGGCCAGCAGCAGCGCCAACCCACCGCCGTACGAGCCGCCGACCACGCCGACCTTCGGATCACCCGGGGCGTCGGTGCGCACCTCCGGCCGAGCGGCCAGCCAGTCCAGCAGCCGCTCGGCGTCGCGCACCTCGTAGTCCGGGTTGTCCAGGTGGATCTCACCGCCGCTGCGACCGAAACCCCGCGCGGTCCAGGTGAGCACCGCGTAGCCGCGCCCGGCGAACTCCTCCGCGTCGGAGCGCACCGACTCCTTCGTGCCGCCGAACCCGTGCGCCAGCAGCACCGCCGGCACCTTCCGACCGGCCGACGCGTCGTCCGGCAGGTAGAGAGTGGTGTCCAGGTCCACCGGCTGGTCGCCCGATGGTCCGGAGCGGACGGTGAGCATCGTGCTCTCGGTGCGTACACCCGACCCCTGTGGCCACACCGCCCAGGTCACGGCCGCGGCCAACAGCACGGCGACCACCGCGGCGGCGGTCGCGTGGCGGCGGGTGGGCAGGGCACGCCGGAACCACGCGGCCGGCGACGGCGATGTCATGCGGCACACGGTACGGCCCGCCACCTGAGCATTGGCTGAGATCCGCCGTACGTCCGTCCGGTTGCCCCGATCGGTGCGTGAGGCGGTGCGAGCGCGCAACGTCCGGCGCGGCACAGTGAGTTGAGTTCGGATCCCGTAAATTCCGATCTTCTACAGATATCCACCTCGATCCCTCCATGTCACACCCACAGATGACACAGAGCGTGCCGGTAACGCGGACAAATGGTGACATGGCTCGAAGTGACGCGAACCTGACTCGTCGCGCGAGGTCTGACCAGGCGAGGGTTCGATTAGTTTTCCGGTCCGGTGCACGGGACTTGTCGGCTAGCCCGACGCCGCCCCGATCCGCGCCCCACGCCGGAGGAGACACACATGACGATCCCCGCGCCGCGGGCCCGTCGACGGCCGTCCACGCTGGGCCGACTGCTGCCCCTGCTGCTCATCGGAGCACTGCTGGCACCGTTGGGCCTGCTCGTGACGTCGAACTGGCGGCAGATCACGGCCGACCGGGACCTCGCCACCCGAGAACGGCTCGGCGTGGAGTACCTCACCGCGCTGGCGGCGGTCACCGACGCCCTGGTCGAGGCCCAGTCCAACGCGGTCAACGGCCGCCCCGTCGCACGGGAGGCGTTGAACGGCGCGGTCGAAACCGCCGCCGCGGTGGACGCCCGCATCGGCGGCGAGCTGCTCAGCCAGGAACGCTGGGCCGGCGTACGGGCCAAGTTGGAGGCGCTGCGCGGCCGCAACGCCACCGACCCCGAGGCCGCCTTCACCGCGTACGGTGAGGTCTCCGACCTGCTGCTGGCCCTGCACCGCAAGGTCCGGGAGAGTTCCGGGCTGGTCCGCGACCCCGAGGAGGACTCGTTCTTCCTCCAGGACAGCGCCGGCCAGGAACTGCCCGAGGCGGTGGTCGCCGCTGGCCGGCTCGCCGACCTCGGCACGCTTGTCTCCCGCCGGCCGGCCGCCGAGAAACCGCGCGGCCTGATGGAGCTGACCGGCCTACGGGTGTCCGCCCTGACGCCCGCCGCCGACCTGGTCGACAACCTCCGCTCGGCCGTGGACGGTTCGGAGAGCACCGACTTCGGTGCCAACGTGCTGACCCCGCTGGACACCTACCAGCGGTCGGTGGAGGCGCTCGCCGGGTACTCCCTGCCGGGCAGGGAGACGGGCGTGGTCAACCCGGACCAGTTGAACGCCGCCGCGCTCAACTCGCACCGCTCGGCCCGCCAACTTCAGCCCGTCATCCTCACCGAGCTGGACGCCCTGCTGGCCGAGCGCATCGATCGGCTCGACCGGGACCGCTGGCTGACCGCCGGGGCGGGGGTCGTCGCCGTGCTGTTGCTGAGCTGGCTCGCCGCGTTGCTTGTCGTCGCCGGCCGCCGGGCACGCCGTCGGGCCGCCCTGGCCGCCACCCACACGGGGAGCCTCGACTCCCCGCCGCAGCGCGACCCCTGGCAATCGCCGACCGACGAGCAGCGTGCGCTGCAACCGGTCGGCGCTGCCCGGGACCCGGAGACGACACAGTGGGGGGCGTTCGATGCTGCTCGGTAGGCTCCGGATCCGCGGCAAGCTCGCGCTGCTCGTGGTGATCCCGCTACTCAGCATGGTCGGCCTGGCCGTGCCGGTGATGCTCGACCGGGCCGCCGCGGCACAGCGGGCCGACGACACCGCCGAGCGGGTACGCCTCGCCAGCCGGGTCGGCAGCCTGGTCCAGGACCTCCAGCAGGAGCGCATCCTCTCCGTCGGCTTCCTGCTCGGCCGGGTCGACCGCAGCGAACTGGTCCGCAAGTCCGCCGACGTGGACGACCGGGTGGCCGACATCCGGGCGGCCCGCAGCGACGCGCTCACCGACCGGGTCGAACGGGCCCTCGACGCCGTGTCCAACCTCATCGACCTGCGGAGTGCCGTCCTGGCCCGCGCCGCGAACCCGGGGCAGGTGATGGACGCCTTCCGCCCGGTCAACATCGGGATCATCGAGTCCCTGCGGCTGGTGTTCGGGGTGGACACCGACACGCTGCCGGGTCGTCAGGTGCTCGCCCTCGACGGGCTGCTCCGCGCCGACGAGGGCCTGGCCGCCTGCGCCACCCTGAGCCTGCTGGTCAAGGCGATCGGCACCCCGGACACCACCGCCGGGTACGTGGCGTGCATCGCCGCGCTCCAGGTCGACAACTCGCGGTTCCGCAGCCTGATCACGCCGGAGCAGTTGACGGTGGCGCAGCTCAACGACGCGGCGGTGGCCGCGCGTACCAGCCCGGACTTCCTGGTCAAGAGTGCCCGGGACCCGGCCGCCGCGGTCCGCCCCGTACCGATGGAGGCGCTCTTCCCGGCCGTCCGCACGATGATCCGGCTCGGTCAGTTCGTCGAGAAGAAGCTCGTCGCCGACGTGCTCGCCGAGGTGACGGCCGAGCAGCAGCGCGCGCTTACCGCCGCGTACCTCGTCGGTGCCGTGGCGGCGTTGATCCTGGCGCTCGTGGTGCTGCTCAGCGTGGCGGTGGCGCGGACGGTGGCCCGACCCCTGACCCGCCTCACCCGCTCGGCCGACCGGGTCGCCCGGGTCGCCGAGGCGGAGCTGGTCCGGGTCACCGACGACGAGACGGAGAGACCCCAGTCGGTCCGGCTGGAGCCGGTGGACATCCGCGCCAACGACGAGATCGGCGACCTGGCGCGGGCCTTCGACCGGGTGCAGAACACGGCGGCGCAGTTGGTCGAGCGGCAGGTCGCCGGCCGGCGCAACGTGGCGCAGATGTTCGGCCACGTCGGGCGGCGTACCCAGAATCTGGTGGGCCGGCAGATCGCGCTCATCGACCGGCTGGAACAGCAGGAGGCCGACCCGGGCCGGCTGGAGCACCTGTACCGGCTCGACCACATCTCCAGCCGGTTGCGGCGCAACGCCGGCAGCCTCGTGGTGCTCTCCGGATCGGCCGGGGCCGACGCGCACACCGCGCCGGTGCCGCTTGCCGACGTGGTCCGGTTGGCGCTCGGTGAGATCGAGGACTACACCCGGGTGGAGGTGCAGGTGCCGGCGGGCGTCTCGGCCGCGCCGGCGGTGGTCGGTGACCTCGTGCTGGCACTTGCCGAGCTGATGGAGAACGCCACGGTCTTCTCCCCGCCGCACACCCGGGTGCTGGTGGCCGCCGAGACGTCCGGCCTCGGCGCGCGGCTCACCGTGGTGGACCACGGCATCGGCATGAGCGAACAACGACTGGCCGAGGAGAACGCCAGGTTCACCCGACGGGAACGACTCGACCTGACTCCGACCGAGGTGCTCGGTCTCTTCGTGGTGGGCCGGTTGGCCCGTCGGCACGGCTGGCAGGTCGCCCTTGCCGCCACCGGCGGCGGCGGAGTGACCGCACAGCTGGAGATCCCGACGACGTCGCTGGTGCTGCGCCGCGCCGACCGCGCCGGGGCCGCCGTGGCCCGCGCGGCGGTGCCGGAACGGGATCGGCGTACGACGGCGACGCCCGACGTCAAGCAGCCCGCCGCGGTGGCCGTCGCCGCGCCGGCCCGCTTCGACTCGGACCTGCTCAGCCGGGCCACCCGCAGCCTGGACGCCGGCCCGTCCTGGAACGCGTTCGGTCGGATCCAGCCGGAGCAGGTCGTTGCCGAGACCCCGAGCCCGGAGCCGGCGGGCAAGCCGGCCGGACCACGGGTGCGGCAGCGGGTCCCCGGGGCCACCCTGCAGGCCACCGCCGCGCCGACCCGGCCGGTGGACGCGACAGGCGCGGACCCCGCCGAAGCCCTCGCGCTCGTCGAGGCCTTCCAAGCCGGGGTACGACGCGCCGAGCTGCAGGTGGCACCGGGCCTCGACAGCGCGTCGACGCGGACGACCAGCTCCGGGGCTGCCGGGGTGGACCTGGGCACCCTCGACCTGCCCAGTACGCCGGGCGGCGCCGGCCCCGCGGTGCCACGTGGCGGCGGCTCCACCGATGCCGCAGCGGAGCAGCCGCGGCTGAGTCGACGGGTCCCGGGGGCGAACCTCACCGCCATCCCGGCCTGCCAACCGCCAAGTACGCACCTCGGTGACCCGGCCGAGGTCCGTGACCTCATCAGCGAGTTCGAGGCGGGCGTCGCCCGCGCTCTCCGCGAAGTCAGCCCCGACCACCGGAACGAAGAAGGATCATCACGGTGACCAGCCCCTTCCTGCACGACAATGTCGACCAGAGTCAGCCGAGCACCAATGGGGACCTCAGCCCGGAGGCCCGTACGTTCAACTGGTTGCTCGACTCCTTCACCTCCAGCACCGCGGGTGTCCTGGAGGCGATCGCGGTCTCCTCGGACGGCCTGCTGATGGCCATGTCGGCGATCAAGGATCGGTCCAACGCGGAGCGGTTGGCCGCCGTGGTGTCCGGGATGACGAGCCTCGCCGGCGGGGCCGCCAGTTGGTACGCGCTCGGCGGTCTGAACCGGGTGATCGTCGACATGGCCGACGGCTACCTGCTGATCAGCGCGATCAGCAGCGGTTCCGTGCTCGGGGTGGTCGCCGACCGTTCGGCGAACCTGGGCACCGTCGCGTACGAGATGACGCTCTTCGCCGGGCGGGCCGGTGGCGCCCTGACCCCGCGACTGATCGTCGAGTTGAAGAACGCCGTTCAGCAGTGACCCCCGACGTCGCCGGCGAGGATCCGGATCCGGAACCCAGGGTTCGGATCCGCCCGTACCTGCGTACGCCACCCCCGGCCGGGGGTGGCGCGACGGCGACACCGGCGCAGTCCGAGCCGGAGTCGGACGGGGACCAGCCGGCCGGTCCCCGTCCGTTCGTGCTGACCTCCGGGCGGGTTGCCGGCGCCGACCCGGCGATCGGCCTGGAGACCCAGGTGACCCTCCGCGCGGAGAGCGGCTGGTGGGCGGGCCCACCCGGCACCCTGCTGGCACCGGAGCTTCAGACGATCATCGCGCTCTGCGCCGAGCCGATCTCGGTGGCCGAGATCTCGGCCCGCGCCCGGCTGCACTTCGGCGTGGTGCGGGTCCTGGTCGGCGACCTGCGCGCCGCCGGGCACCTGGACGTGCACGTCAACGACACCGACGACGCTGTCGATCCCGATCTCATCCTGCGAGTGATTGATGGACTCCGTGCGATCTCCTGAATGGCCGGCCGCCCCGCTCGGCGGGGTCGCCGCGAACAGCGCCGCCGCCCGATACGGCATGTCCCCCGGCACCGGGCCGATAATCGGGCGGGCCGGCCCACCGCCGACCGCGTCGCCGACCGCACCGCCGCCGTACCGGCCCCCGTCTGCGCAGTCGGTGTCGCCCTCGCCGGGTAAGCCGGCCGCACCGCCGATCCCGGTGAAGATCCTGGTGGCCGGTGGCTTCGGGGTGGGCAAGACCACCACCGTGGGTGCGATCTCCGAGATCGCACCGCTGACCACCGAGGCCGAGATGACGAGCGCCGGCATCGGCGTGGACGACCCGGGTGCCCGGTCTGCCAAGACCACGACCACGGTGGCGATGGACTTCGGCTGCGTGACGATCGATCGCAGCCTGAAGCTCTACCTGTTCGGCACCCCGGGGCAGACCCGGTTCGGCTTCATGTGGGACGACCTGGCCCGGGGCGCGCTCGGCGCGCTCGTGGTGGTGGACAGCGCACGACTCGACGACTGCTTCCCGGCCATCGACTTCTTCGAACGGGCCGGGCTGCCGTTCGTCGTCGGGGTCAACGCCTTCGACGGTCGACTGGCCCTGGAACTCGGCGAGATCCGCTGGGCGCTGGCCATCGGCGATCATGTACCCCTGGTGCAGTTCGACGCCCGCGACCGGCTCTCGGTGCGGGACGCCCTCCTGGTCGTCCTGGACCGCGCGCTGGATCGCGCCACCCGGGACAGGAGGGCCTGAGCCGACCGGCTCCGGCCGTGGCGGGAAGAGGGTGATCTGGTGAGGGGCGACCTGGACGAGACGCTGGCCCGGCTGGCTCGACGTGAGGAGGCGTCGCGCCGTCGGGCCACCGACCGTGACGACACCACCGCACCGTCGAGCCCGCCCGGCCTCGGCGGCGACACCCGCAACGCCCGATCGGGTCGACACGACCCTCGGCACGCGGGGGTGGAGGCTCCGAACGACGTGGCCGGTTGGGGGCCGGTCGAGGAGGTGGCCGAGGTGGTCCGCCAGGTCGTCGAGGCGTACCCCGGGCTGGTGGTGACCGTGCAGGTGGAGCATGACGGGCGGACGTACCCGATGCGGGTCTCCTGGGACGGGCCCACCGTCACGGTCGGGCCGGTGCCCCCGCCGACCCCGGTGGAACCGCCGCCGGCCTGGCCGCTCTCCGGGCGGACGGTGCCCGCGTGGGCGCCCGGCCCGGACGGGTTGACCCCGGACCCGGCGGCCCGGCTGGCCGAGCTGATCCGACGCGACCCGACGCTCCTGGACGAGCTGGATCCGCGGCGCTGACCGGCGGGGCTGGCTGCCGGCGGCTACGGTCGGGCAGTGGCGCAACCCGACCTGACTTTGACGGCGAGCCTGCGACCGGCGGCGCTGGACGCCCGACGGGGCATCGTGCGCCTGCACCCGGAGGCGCTCACCGCGCTGGGCCTCTCCCCCGGCGACCCGGTCCGCCTCGCCGGCCGTCGGGAGACGGCCGGGATCGCCGCGGCGGCCGGGACGGGCGCGAGCAGCGCCCTGCTGTACGCCGACGACCTGACGTTGGGCAACCTGGGCCTGCGCGACGGTGGCCAGGTGCGGGTGAGCCCGGTGCCGTTGGTTCCGGCGAGCCGGGTCGTGCTGGCCGGGCCGGTGGGGGTCGTCGCGGCGGTCAGCCCGGAGATGCTCCGGCTCGCCCTGCTGGGCAAGGTGCTCACCGCCGGCGACGACGTGTCGCTGCTGCCGCAGGACGTGCTGCCGGACGCCTCGGTCCGCGGCCTGGTCGAGGCGGCGCGGCACAGCCTGGCCAACACCGTCGGTTTCGCCTGGACCAGCACCCTGCTCACCGTGGTCACGGTCGAACCTGCGGACGGCGCGCTCGTCACCATGGGCACGGTGACCGGTTGGCAGCACGGCGCGACCACCCACGGTGGACCGGCCCCGGTCGGAGCGACGCCGGCCCGGCCGGGTGCGAGCGCCGACGCGGTTGCGACCGGGGACGCACCCGACGTGGACGAGCTGCCCGGGCTGCGCGCCCAGGCCGAGGAGCTGACCGAGCTGCTCGACCTCGGCTTCCACCACCGGGAGGTGCTGGGCCGGCTCGGCACCACCATCTCACTGGGGGTGTTGCTCGTCGGCCCGGCCGGCTCCGGCAAGTCGGCGCTGGTCCGGGCCGTGGCCGCCCGGGTCGGCGCACGCGTCCACCCGATCTGGGCACCCGAGCTGGCCGCGCTGTCCAACCAGGCCGCCGCCGAGCGGTTGCGGGCAGCGGCGACGGCGGCCCGAGCCGGCGGCCCGGCGGTGCTGCTGGTCACCGACGTGGAGGCGCTCGCACCCGCGGACGACCCCGGCCCGGTGGCGACGGTGTTCCGTCAGGTGCTCGCGGAGAGCATCCGCGCCGGTGTCGCCGTGGTCTGCACCTCGGGTCGACCGGAGGCGGTCGATTCGGCGCTGCGCGCACCCGACCTGCTGTCGTTGCGGATCAGCGTGCCGCTTCCCGACCAGGCGCTGCGCCGCGAGCAGCTCACCGTGCTGACCCGGCAGGTGCCGTTGGCCGACGACGTCCGGCTGGACGACGTAGCCGCGCGTACCCCCGGGTTCGTCGCGGCGGACCTGGCCGCACTGGTCCGGGAGGCCGGGGTACGCGCGGCGCTGCGGCAGAAGTCCGCCGAGACGCCGACGGTGTCGATGGCCGACTTCACCGCCGCCCGGGAGGTGGTCCGGCCCACCACCATGGCGACGTCCACCCTGGACCTGGCCTCGGTGACCCTCGACGATGTGGGCGGCCTGGACGAGGTCAAACAGTCGCTCACCGAGTCGGTGCTGTGGCCGCTCACCTATCCGGACACCTTCGCCCGGCTCGGGGTGCAGCCACCGCGCGGCGTGCTGCTCTACGGGCCGCCTGGTTGCGGCAAGACCTTCCTGGTCACCGCGCTGGCCGGGTCGGGGCGGGCCAACGTGCTGTCCGTCAAGGGTGCCGAGCTGCTCTCCAAGTGGGTCGGGGAGAGCGAACGCGCGGTCCGCGAGCTGTTCCGGCGGGCCCGCGAGGCGGCCCCCACGCTGATCTTCCTCGACGAGGTGGACGCGCTGGCCCCGGTACGCGGCCAGGCCACCGACGGGGGCACCACGGACCGGGTGGTCGCCGCCCTGCTCACCGAGTTGGACGGGGTCGAGACGCTGCGCAACGTGGTGGTGGTCGGCGCGACGAACCGACCGGACCTGATCGACCCGGCGCTGCTGCGGCCGGGCCGGTTGGAGCGGCTGGTCTACGTGCCGCCACCGGACGGGCCCGCCCGCGCGGAGATCCTGCGGGCCGCGTCCCGGCAGGTGCCGTTGGCACCGGACGTCGACCTGTCCGCCCTCGGCGACGAGCTGACCGGCTTCTCCGCCGCGGACTGCGCGGCGCTGGTCCGCGAGGCGGCGCTGGCCGCGATGCGGGAGTCGCTCGCCGCCGCCACGGTCACCGCCGAACACGTGTCGGCCGCGCGGGCCCGGGTCCGCCCGTCGTTGGACCCGGCCCAGGTCGAGTGGCTGGCCACGTACGCCGCCAACCGGGAGTGATCCGACCGGCACAACCTTTCGCCGCGCCCCGGACGTCCCTAGTACGTCACATTCCTCAGTGGAGTCATCCACTGCGACGTCAGGTGGTGTTCCTTGCGCAAGCGGCTCTCTCTCCTCCTCGTCCCCCTCGTGGCGGCGGCGACCCTGGTCTCGGTCGGCGCACCGGCGACGGCTCACCCGGCGAAGCCGTTCCCCGCCCGCATCGCGCTGCCGAACGGCTACACCCCGGAAGGACTGACGATCGGCCGGGGCACCACGGTCTACGTGGGCTCCGTCCTGGACGGTGCCGTGTGGCGGGGTGACTTACGCACCGGACGCGGCTCGGTGCTGATTCCCGGCACACCGGGGACCGCCAAGGCGGGCATCAAGCTCGACCGGCAGGGTCGGCTCTGGACCGCCGACTTCTACGGTGGCGGCGCCAGCGTGTACGACCCGGGCAGCGGCACCCGGTTGGCCCAATACCAGTTCACCACCGACCCCAACACCCTGGTCAACGACCTGGTGATCACCGAACGGGCGATCTACTTCACCGACTCCGTCCGGCCGGTGCTGTACGTGGTGCCGCTGGGCCCGAGCGGTCGACTGCCGGCCCCCGACGCCTTCCGGGTGCTGCCACTCACCGGTCCGGGCGCGACCCCGGACGCGTTCAACAACGGGATCGTGGCCCTGCCGAACGGTGACCTGCTCGTCGCGCAGATGCTGACCGGCCAACTGGTCCGCGTCGACCCGCGTACCGGCGGCAGCCGCCTCTTCGACCTGGGCGGCTACTCGGTGGACCGGGCCGACGGTCTGGTGCTGCGTGGTCGCACCCTGCACGTGATCCGGAACCTGTCGAACATCATCGCGGTGGTCCGGTTGAACGCCGGCTACACCGCAGGTGTGGTGCAGCGCGAGATCACCAGCCCGCTGCTGCGTTCACCGGCCACCGGCGACCTGCTCGGCTCGGCGTTGTACGTGGTGAACGGCCGGTTCGACGTGGAGTCGACGCCGAGCACCGACTACGACATCGTCCGCGTACCGGCCTGACCGAGGCGGTCGGCGGCGGCCCACCGGTCGCCGCCGACCCCGCCGGGCGCACCTCACAACGCGGGCGGCGTCGAATCCAGGCAGATCTCGGCGCGGACCTTGCCGTCGTCCTCGCGCAGTTTCGCGCCGCATTTTTCGAGTACGGCGATCGCGCCGACGTTGTCCTTCGTCGTCTCGGCGACCACCGCCCGCATGCCCGCCAGAGCGGCGGCGTTCAGCAACTCCCGCAGAGCCGCCGCGCCGATCCCCTGCCCGCGCGCCGACCGGCCGAGCCACATCCCGGTCTCCACCGTGCGCGGCTCGTCACAGCGCGTCATTCGGACCATGCCCAGCACCTCGCCGCCGACGAGGATGGCGTACATCTGCGAACCGGTCGGGCCGTCCAGCCCGCCGAAGCTCGCCCGGTGAAATTCGCGGAACGCCTCGCGGCGGGCGAGCGACCAGCCGGCAGGCGCCTCGACCGGGGGCATCACGTCACCCGGCTCCGCCTCCGCAGCCGCTACGGAGAGCAACGGCTCCAGGTTCCGCTCGTCCACCGGCTCCAGCCGGACCGCACCCGCCACGTGCCGCAGTCTGCCGCCCTCATCGGCCGAAGTCCACCCCATTGGCCATCCACTGGCGGTCCGGGTAGCGGTACCGGCCGGTCGGGCGGCCCGGGTGTTCCACATCACGCTCTGTTGTCACCCGACCGGGTGTCGAACGCTCAAACCGTCTCCCCGAACTCGCAGAACACCACCGACGCGTCGTCGGTGGACTTGTGCCGGCGCAGCCGGTCGGGGTGGTCGCGCTCGGCGTCCCGGACCCGGTCGATCAGGGCGCCCGGACCGTCGACACTGAGCAGGTCCAGCAGACCAGCCCAGTCGGTGAGCGCGAACTGCTCCACCGCGCTCGACGCTCCGTCACTGAGCAGCGCCGCCCGCCGGAGCGCCCCCGGACCGTGCCGGGGCGCGGTCCCGGTCACCGCGTGAAACGCCGCATCCGGGTCGGAGGCCGCCACCCAGTAGCCGTGGGTGCGGTTCATCCGCTCCCGCTGAACGCTCACGGCGTGCCGGAACCGGGTGACCGGGTCCGCCCCGCCGCCCGGCACCACGGCCACGGTCTCCCGCAGCTCCGCCATCGCCGCGTCCAGCCGGTTGTCGGTGACCACACTCACCTGCCCGGCAAGATCGAGGACGAGTGGGCTGTCGCAGAGCACCAGATAGTCCACCTGGTCGCCGCACTCCCGCAGCAGACAGACCGTGCTGGACGGGGTGCCCGGATGGTCGAGGTCGCACTGCCCGCCGTGGTCGGCGCGTACCGCGAGGATGGCCGCGGCCAGGTTGCTGGTGAGCCGGGCGGCGGGGCGTACCGCCTCGGCGACACCGAGCCGGGCGGCCAGGTGCCGGACGTACCACTCGGGACCGTGCACACAGCCGGTGTCGAAGCCGTCCGGCACCGTCGCACCGTCCAGGACACCGACCAACGGCCCGAACCGGAAGACCAGATCCTCGTTGACCGGCCGGCCCGGGGCTGGCGCCGACGCGGAACATACCCGCATCACCGACGCCAGCCCCGGGCCTGCTGTCCTGCGCCGCTCTGGTTCGTTGCCGTCATGTCCCACTCCCTCCCTGGGCCCAAGGCCGCAGGCGACCCCGGAAACCTCCCGCCTACCCGCCCCGCCAGCCGGCATGCGGCCCACGCCCGCCCGCGCGCCCGCCCCGCCCGCCCCGCGGCCGCACCCCCCGCGCGGCCCCAACCCCCGCGCGGCCCGCCGACCGTCCCCGCGATCTTGCACTTTGTGTCCCGACAAAAGCCCCATAGAACGCTAAACGGCGACAGGAACTGCAAGATCGACGAGGCGGGGCTCGGCGGGGCGGGGGCTCGGCGGGGGTGAAGCGGGGGTGGGGCGGGCGGGGGCGAGGGCAGAGCGCGGGCGGGGCGGGGTCAGCGGCGGCGGTTGCGGGCTCGGGAGGAGCGCAGGCGGCGGAGGCGGCTGATCAGCACCGGGTCGGCCGCGAGGGCGGCCGGATTGTCCAGCAGACCGTTGAGCAGTTGGTAGTACCGGGTCGACGAGATCCCGAAGGTGTCCCGGACGGCCTGCTCCTTGGCGCCGGCGTGCCGCCACCACTGCTGCTCGAAGGCGAGGATGGCCCGCTCCCGCTCGGTGAGCCCGACCGCCGGCCCTGCGGGTTCGACATCCGCGCCACCGTCCGGTGAAGAATCGTCGGTGCTCTCGATCGGCGGCGCTGGCCGCGGCGTCGGTACCGCCGGCCCGACCGCACCCGGGGCGTCGCCCGGACGAGCGTCAGTGGACGGCTCGGGCGTGGCCGGGGTGGCGTCGGCGGACATGACACTCAGCCTAGCCAGGGACGATCCGGGTCGCACCAGCCGGCGCGGCCAGCCATGTGAGCGTCGCGGACCTGTCGCGCCCACGACGACACGAAGGCCCCCGGCACGAGCCGAGGGCCTTCCCGTCGAGCACCGGCATCAACCGCGCGCCGGCATCAACCGGGCACCGGCATCAACCTGGCACCGGCATCAACCGCGCGCCGGCATCAGGTGATGTCGCGGCGACGCATCGTCCAGAGGGCGGCCCCGAGGATCACCAACACCGAGACCGAGAGCAGCACGGAGGACTGCTGCCAGGTGATCTCCATCGTCGCCGGCTTACATTCGCCGAAGTAGGTCGCGTTGCAGGAGTTCCAGTCCTGCAGGGTGACCGTCTTCGTCATCCAGGCCAGGATGTACGTGGGCAGCAGCCATGCCTCGGCGAACCGCACGCCCGCCATCCCCAGCAGGATGCCCAGGCCGAACTGACCGACCACCATCACCGCCACCACGCCGCCGAGGGCCATCGCGGTGTGCCTACCCAGCGAGGCGAGGGCGAAGCCGATGGTGGTGAGCACCAGCACCAGCGCCACTCCGCGCAGACCGGTCAGCAGGAACGACTGCCACACCCCGGAGGTCATCTTCTCGGTGCTGCCCCGGAACGTGGCGACCGCCCAGAACCCGGCGATCCACAGCACCGCGGCCGGAAGCGTCACCGCCAGGATGCCGGTGAGCAGCGCAGCCAGCTTGGTGAGCAGCACGGTGAGCCGCTTCGGCCGCCAGAGCAGCAGGTTCATCATGCCGCCGGTGCTCCACTCGGCACCGACGAAGGACGCTCCGACGACGAACCCGACCAGGGCGAGGATCGCCGCGAACGGAATCAGCGTCTCGTCGAACGTCTCCTTGAAGTCGAACGTCGAGGGCAGGAACCAACTCGCCTGGATCTGGTCCCGGGGCGGGGCTGTGATCACCGAGCAGTCGTCCGGGTAGCGGCCGTCGGTCGAGGTACCGGCCGTCTTGGCCTTCTCGCACTCGGCGCGCTCCTGCTCGCTCCAGCGCACCTGCTCCTGGTACTGCTGGTCGGCCTGCCGCTCGGCCCGGGCAAGCTGGCCAGCGTCGATCTTCTGGTTGGTGAAGAACACCCCGACCACGACCGCGACGAGCACGAGCAGGCCGAGCAGTGTCGAGTAGCGGGTGAAGCGCCGCTTGGTGAGCCGGCGCAGCTCCGTACGAAAGAGGCTCACGCGCCCCACCCTCCCCCGGCGGGACCGGGCTGACCCGTCCCGCCGACCTTCATGGACTCGTCGACCTGCCGGTGCTGACCGGGTACCGGCGCGGTGGCGGTCAGTTCGAGGAAGACACTCTCCAGATCGACGGCGATCGGCGCCAACTCGCTGACGTAGAGGTTCTTCTCGGCGAGCAGCCGCGTCACCGACGCCGGCTTGTCGACGCCGGCAAGCATCAGGTGGTCCGGGTGGCCGGTCACCCGGATTCCGGCCTGAGTGAGCGCCTCGGTGGCGATCGGCAGGTCACTGACCGCCTCCAGCCGGATCCGGACCGCACCTGACGAGTGCTGCGCGAGCACCTCGTCGACGGGGCCGAACGCGACCCGTCGGCCCAGCGAGATGATGGTGACCGAGTCGCAGATGAGCTGGATCTCGCCGAGGATGTGGCTGGACAGCAGCACTGTCATTCCGGACTCGGCGAGGGTGCGCATCAGCGTGCGCATCTCCCGGATGCCGCCCGGGTCGAGGCCGTTGGCCGGCTCGTCGAGGATGAGCAGCTTCGGGTTCTTCAACAGGGCCGAGGCCACGGCGAGCCGCTGCTTCATGCCCAACGAGTACGTCTTGACCCGTTCGCCGGCCCGGTCGCGCAGCCCGACGAGTTCAAGCACCTCGTCGACCCGAGGGCTCGGCACCTCGCCCGCCCCGGCGAGCAGGGAGAGCGTGTCCCGTGCCGTGAAGTGCGGGAAGAACTGCGGGCTCTCCACGATCGCGCCGACCTGGCCGGCGACGGTGGGCAGCGAGTCGGGAACCTCGTGACCGAGCAGCGACATCCGGCCGCCGTCGGGTCGGATCAGGCCGAGCAGGGTACGCAGCGTAGTGGTCTTGCCGGACCCGTTGGGGCCCAGGAAGCCGTGCACCTGCCCCGCGTCGACCCGCATGTCGAAGCCGTCGAGCGCGTTGCGGGTGCCGCGTCGACGACTCTTGTACGTCTTACGTAGACCTTCGATCTCCAGGACAGCTGGCAAGCTGCACCTCCCCCGATGAATGGGCGTGACAGCGGACACCATACGCGGTATGCAGGAGCGCGCAATACGCGGTATGCAGTGACGCGCCGATCAGGTCAATTCATCGACGGAGAGTGACCGATCAGGCGCAGATGACCTGGACGCCCGCGGCGCGGAACGCGTCCACCACCTCCGGCGCGGCACCGGAGTCGGTCACCAGCGTCTCCACCCGCTCGACCGGGCAGATCCGGGCGAAGGCGTGACCCCCCAGTTTGGACGAGTCCGCGATGATCACCACGCGCTTGGCGCGGGCCACCATCAGGTTGTTCATCGCCGCCTCCCCCTCGTGGTGGGCGGCGGCACCGAGCTGCGGGTCGATCGCATCCACCCCGAGCAGGGCGACGTCCAGGGTGACCTCGCGCAGCAGCGCCCCGCCCAGAGGGCCGACCAGCTCGAACGACTTCGGGCGCACCACACCGCCGGCCACCACGACCTTCATCCGGGATCGGACCAGCAACTCGTTGGCGATGTTCAGCGCGTTCGTCACCACGGTGAGCTGGGCACCCTCCGCGCTGGTGTTCAGATCCGGTCGTACGGCGAGCGCCCTCGCCACCTCGGTGCTTGTGGTGCCGCCGTTCAGGCCGACCACGGTGCCGGGCGTGACCAGCGCCGCGGCGGCCGCCCCGATCCGCTGCTTCTCGGCCGAGTGCTTGGCCGTCTTGTAGCGCAGCGGCAGGTCGTACGACACGCCGTTCGCAACCGCGCCACCCCGGGTCCTGGTGATCATTTGCTGCTGCGCGAGCTGGTCGAAGTCACGCCGGATGGTGGCCTGGGAGACATCCAGCCGCTCGGCTGCCGCCTCCACGCTGACCCGACCGTTGTCGGTCAACATCTCGAGCAGGGCGTTCCATCTGGCGTACCGGTCCACTGCGGGGGCCCTCCCAGCAACTGCACGGACGGTGATTGATTGCGTGCACACTAGTGCGCAAAACTAGGCTGGCGCAAAAGACTGACCTGCGCGATCGGCCGGCCGGTTGCCATGGTCACCCGCGTTCGCGCAGAATAACGCGCGAAATGCGGCTGTAACGAGCCGTATTGCGCATCGCCCCGGCCTGCGAGGAGTTCCCATGGCGTACGTGGACGCGGAGATCGCGAGCCAACCCGACTGCTGGCGGGAGGCGGCCGGCCTGGCCGAGGTGGTCCGCGGTGACCTGCCGCGCCCCGGCGAGCGGGTCGCCGTCGTCGGTTGCGGCACGTCGTGGTTCATGGCAATGGCGTACGCGGCCCGCCGCGAGCAGGCCGGCCAGGGTGAGACCGACGCGTTCCAGGCGTCCGAGTTCCCCGCCGGGCGCCGCTACGACCGGCTGATCGCGATCACCCGGTCCGGCACCACCACGGAGGTGCTGGAGCTGCTCGCCGCACTGCGTGGCCGGACACCCACCACAGTCATCGTCGGTGACCCCGCGTCCCCGGCGGTCCATCTGGCCACCGCGACCGTGACCATGCCTTTCGCCGACGAGCGGTCGGTGGTGCAGACCCGCTTCGCGACCACCGCGTTGGCCCTGCTCCGGGCCCAGCTCGGCGACCCGGTGACCGCACTCGCCGCCGACGCCGAGGTGGCGGTGCGCTCTCCGCTGCCGATCGACCCGGCCACCATCGAGCAGGCCACCTTCCTCGGTCGGGGGTGGACGGTCGGGCTGGCGCAGGAAGCGGCGCTGAAGTGCCGTGAAGCGGCCACCTTCTGGGCCGAGGCGTACCCGGCGATGGACTACCGCCACGGGCCCATCTCGGTCGCCGCTCCGGGCCGCTTGGTGTGGGCGTTCGGTGAGCTGCCCGACGGGCTGCCCGAGGACGTGGCCGCCACCGGCGCGGCCTTCGTGCACAGTCGCACGCACGGTTGGCGCACGGTGCTCGGCAGTTGGTCCGCCGGCCGTACCCCGGTCGACCCGATGGCGGACCTGATCCTGGCGCAGCGCTTCGCGGTCGCGCTGGCGACCAGCCGGGGCCTCGACCCGGACGCGCCCCGACACCTGACCCGCTCCGTGGTGCTGGCGTGAGCGCGAGGAGTGAGCCGGGGTTGCGAGCCCCGCAGTCGCGAACCGAGGTGCTGGCGTGAGCGACGACCGCGTTGTCGTTGCGCTTGACGTCGGCGGCACCGGCATGAAGTGCGCCCTGGTCCGACCGGACGGCGTCGTGGTGAGCACCGAGCGGCACCCCACCGCGGCCGCACGTGGCCCGGCTGCCGTGGTGGCCACCATCCTGGACGTGGCCGGTGGGCTGGCCGACAAGGCCCGCGCCGACGGGCTCACCCCGATCGCGGTCGGCATCGCCGTGCCCGGAGTGGTGGACGAGGCGCGCGGAGTCGCGGTCTGGTCGGCGAACGTGGGCTTCCGGGACGTACCCCTGCGGGACCTGTCGGTGACGCGGCTCGGCCTGCCGACGGCGCTCGGCCACGACGTACGCGTCGGTGGTCTCGCCGAGGCCCGGCTCGGTGCTGGACGGGGCACCGGGCACGTGCTGTTCGTGGCGATCGGCACCGGCATCGCCGCCGCGCACGTCGTCGACGGCGCGGCGGCGGTGGGAGCGCACGGCGCCGCCGGGGAGATCGGCCACATCCTGGTCCGGCCCGACGGTCCACGCTGCGGCTGCGGTCGCCCCGGCTGCCTGGAGGCGATCGCGTCGGCCGCCGCGATCGGCCGCCGGTACGCGGAACTGGCCGGCGGAGCCGCGGACGCCGCGGTGACTGCGGCCGAGGTGGCCGAGCGGGCGGCGGCCGGCGAACCGCTCGCCAGCCAGGTCTGGCAGGAGGCCGTCGAGGCGCTCGCCGATGGCCTCGCCAGCGGGCAGGCGCTGTTCGACGTGGCGACGATCGTGCTCGGGGGCGGTCTGGCCCAGGCCGGGGACCGCCTGCTGACCCCGTTGCGCGCCGCGCTGCACGAAAGATTGACCTTTCACCGGGAGCCGCAGTTGGTCGCGGCAGCCCTGGGCGACGAGGCCGGTTGCCTCGGTGCCGCACTGCTCGCCCTGGACGCCGTGGGTGTCCGTGACCGTCAGGAGAATCGATGACCGTACGGGTGAACGGCCGAGTGGTGACCCCGACCGGAGTCGTCCGACAGGGCTGCGTCGAGTGGGACGGGGACCGGATCACCGCGGTGGCCGAGTATCCGTCGGTTCGTGACGGGCACTGGATCCTGCCGGGCTTCGTCGACATGCACACGCACGGCGGTGGCGGGCACACCTTCACCACGGGGGACGCCGACGAGGCCCGCGCGGCGGCCGACTTCCACCTCTCACACGGCACGACCACGCTGCTGGCCAGCCTGGTCAGCGCGCCCTTTCCGCTGATGCGGACGGCCACCGAGGCGTTCGCTCCGCTTGTCGACGAGGGTGTGTTGGCGGGAATCCACTTCGAGGGGCCGTACCTGTCGGCCGCCCGCTGCGGCGCGCAGAACCCGGAGTACCTGCGTGACCCGTCGACCGACGAGCTGACCGAGCTGATCGAGTTGGGCCGGGGCGCGATCCGGATGGTCACCCTCGCCCCGGAGCGCGACGGTGCGCTGGAGGCGATCAAGCTGCTCACCGCGCAGCGGGTGGTGGCGGCGGTGGGCCACACCGACGCCACGTACGAGCAGACCCGCGCCGCGGTCGCCGCCGGCGCCAGTGTCGGCACCCACCTGTTCAACGGGATGCGCCCGGTGCACCACCGCGAGCCTGGCCCGGTGGTGGCCCTGCTCGACGCGCCCACCGTGATCTGCGAGCTGGTCGCCGACGGGGTGCACCTGCACGACGGCATGCTCACCTTCGCCACGGCGACCGCCGGCCCGGACCGCGCCGCGCTGATCACCGACGCGATGGCCGCCGCCGGAATGCCCGACGGCGAGTACGAGCTGGGTGGCCAGGCCGTCACCGTCGCCGACGGGGTGGCCCGACTCGCCCGCGACGGCGCGATCGCCGGCAGCACCCTGACCATGGACGCCGCGCTGCGGCACGCCGTGAACGCCGGAATCCCGATCGCCGACGCCGCCCGGATGGTGGCCACCACCCCGGCACGGGCCATCGGCTTGGGCGACCGGGTCGGGTCCCTCCAGGTGGGCCTCCGCGCCGACCTCGTGGTGCTGGACGACGACTTCAACGTGGTGCGGGTGCTTCGCGGCGGCTCCTGGGTGGAGTGACACGCCCGTTGCGCGGCTGGGGAGTCGCCCAGTCCGTCCACCCGTGCCCGGCGTCGGCCCGTGGCCGCAGACTGCCCGCCTGCCGCTAGCCCCGCAGTGCACCTGAGGAGCCTTTGGAGCTGAATCGTTTACGACATCAGCTCCAAAGGCAGCGACCTGGAGAATCCCAGCCACCGAGCCGCCCGGCAGCCTCGTCAGCGAGCCAGACCCCAGGCCCCGAAAGCACCATGCCTCGGACCCCGCAGGCCACGAACAACCAGACTCCGGACCACTAACCACGGAGCACGGGCCGCCGGGCTGGGCCTCAGTTCAGGCTGGGGACTTCCACGCCGAGGACGGCCTGCTCGTCGGGTCGGTGCACCAGCACGTCCGACAGGTACGACTGGACGGCGTGGCGCATCCCGACGTCCCGGCCGGCCTGTTCGGAGAGCAGCCACTTGTGCTCGATGATCTGGGCGAACAGCTCCTGCGGCTCCAGCTTGCGGCGCAGGTGCGCGGGGACGGCCCGGACCACCGGCTCGAAGACCTCGGTGAGCCAGCGGTGGGCGGCCTGCTGCTCGTCGGTCAGGTCACTCTCGGCCCGATAGGCGTCCAGGTCGTTGAGCAGCTTGCGGGCCTGGTTCTCCTCGGCGTCCAGGCCGGTCAGCCGCAGAAGCCGGCGGGTGTGGTAGCCGGCGTCGACGACCTTCGGCCGGACCAGGAAGCGCCCACCGTCGATGGAGGACATGGCCACCTCGGCCACGTCGAAACCCAGCTCGTTGAGGCGGCGGATCCGGCCCTCGATGTCGCGCCGCGCCTCCCGCTCGATCGCCTGCTCGTAGGTGATCTCGTGCCAGAGCCGCTCGTAGCGCTGCACGACCTCCTCGCAGACCACCTCCGGGTCGATGGACTCGTGCAGCAGCCCGGCGGCCTGCAGGTCCAGCGCCTCACCGAAGATGTTCACCCGGGCGATCTCCAGGTCCTCGCCACGCTGACCGTTGGAGAGCGAGTTGTGCAGGGCGCCCGTCTCCGCGTCCACGAGATAGGCGGCGAAGGCTCCCGCGTCCCGCCGGAACAGCGTGTTCGACAGCGAGCAGTCGCCCCAGAAGAAGCCGGTCAGGTGCATCCGCACGATCAGGGCGGCGAGCGCGTCGAGCAGCCGGCTCATCGTCTCCGGCCGCAGGGTGTGCGAGAAGAGCGCCCGGTACGGCAGCGAGAACTGGAGGTGCCGGGTGATCAGCACCGACTCCAGCGGTTCCCCGTCCTCGGTCTGCCGGTCAGCGACCACCGCCACCGCCTCGACCGACGGGAAGTCGATCCGCTCCAGGGCCCGGAGCAGGTCGTACTCCCGCTCGGCGATCCGCTCGCGGGTCTCCTTGAAGGCGTACACGTAGTCGCCCAACCGGACGAACCGGACGATGTGTCGGGAGATGCCCTGCGGCAGCGCCACCAGGTGTTGGGCAGGCCACTCCTCCAGCGGTGTCGACCACGGCAGGTCGAGCAGCGCCGGATCCACGAGGGCAGACGTGATCCGCACGCGCACAAGCATGACCTGTCGCCCCCCGCATCCGCCTCTGATCGTGGTTGGGCCCACAGCGCCGACCGTCCCGGCCTCGCGCCGGGCCGGTAGCGTGGTCGCGTGCTCAAACCCACGGCGGTACGACGTGACCTGCGGCTACGGCCCGTTCGCCCGGCCGGCTGGTGGTTCGACGCGCTCCTGCTGGTCGGTCTGGTCGGGTTGACGGTGGCGCTCGCCGCCGACCAGCTCTTCGGATTGGACCGGGCGGTCGCCGACTGGGCCGACGGGCACCGGCCGGCCGCCGCGTACTGGGTCGCCCGGGTGCTGAACTTCCTCGGTCAGGGCACCCCGCTGACCCTGATCGGCGTCGGGCTGGGCGTGCTGCTGGCCGTCCGGCTGCGGTCGGTGCGGCCGATCCTGCTGCCGGTGGTCGGGTTCGTGATCACCACCTTCACGATCGGTCCGCTGAAGGTCTGGACCGCGCGGGCGGCGCCGAGCGCCAGCGTCAAGGAGCCGTTCCTGACACCCGAGCAGACCCTGCCGCTGTTCCACGACGACCTGCCGGTGCGGTTCGCCCAGTCCTACCCGTCGGGCCACGTCGCCAACGCGATCGTCTGGTACGGGGTCATCGCGCTGCTGCTCGCCCCGCTGGCCCGCAGCTTCGGCCGGCAACTCCCGAGCCGGCTCGTCACCGTGATCCGCGTCGTACCGCCGCTGGTCGTCCTCACCACCACCACCTACCTCGGCTGGCACTGGCTGACCGACTCGGTCGCCGGGCTGCTGCTGGGCCTGCTCCTGGACCGGTTGCTGCACCGGGTGCCCTGGGACGGTCTGCCGCTCCCCGGCCGGTTACGCGCGTGGGACCGGCCGTTCACCTCGTACCCCTAGGTTCTGGTTCGTGGATCGACTGGCGCGGCGGCTGGGCGTACGCGATGCGGTTGTCATCGGGTTGGGCTCGATGCTTGGCGCGGGCGTCTTCGTACGCCCGGATCGCCACGCTCGGCGAGGAGGTCCGCGACCTGCAGCGGACCATCCCCCGCGCGGTGCCGCTGGCGCTCGGGGTGGTGCTCGTGATCTACCTGGTGCTGGCCGCCGTCGGTGCCGCCTGGTACGCACTACGGGCGGGCCACCGGCGGCCTGATCAGCGGCTCAACCGCCGGTAGCGGCGCACTGCCAGCGGGGCGAAGATCGCGGTCAGGAGCACCGGCCACAGCACCGCCAACAGGACGGCGTGCTCTGCCGGCCAGGAGTTGCCGCCGAGGCCCGGGTTGCCGAACAGTTCACGGATCGCCGCGACGGTGGCCGACAGCGGGTTCCACTCCGAGATCGTGCCGATGACCGACGGCATCAGTTCGGGCGACACGAAGACGTTGGAGATCGCGGTCAGCGGAAACGCCGCCGGAAAGACGATCACACCGACGGTGTCCGGGTTGCGGACCAGAAGTGCCAGGTAGATCCCCATCCAGGTGATGGCGATCCGCAGCAGCAGGAGCAGGCCGACGGCGAGCAACGCCTTGCCCACACCGAGTCGCCACTGCCAGCCGACCAGCAGCCCACAGACCAGGAGGGTGGACATCTCCAGCAGGGCGCGCAGCAGGTCGGCGGCGCTGCGACCGGTCATCAGGGCGGACCGTGCCATCGGCATCGACCGGAACCTGTCGACCACGCCCCGGCTGAGGTCCAGCGCCACGCCGGTCGCGGTCGCCCCCAGCCCGTAGAGCATCGTCATCACGAAGACCCCGGGCAGCAGGAACTCCCGGTAGTTGCCACCACCGGGCACCTGCATGCCGCTGCCGAACACGTACCCGAACACCAGCACGAACATGATCGGCAGCGAGAAGTAGAGGATCAGCTCCTCCGGCGCGCGGACCACGTGCGTCATGTTCCGCCTGGTCATCGTCCAGCCGTCGGCCACAGCTGTGGTCATGCCACGTCCACCTTTCGTCCGGCTGCGACGGGTTCCCGGGTCTCGTCCGGTCGGTGCCCGGTCAGGTGCAGGAACGCCTCGTCCAACGTCGCGCGCCGCAGGCCGACGTCCTCGACCGCGATCCCGGCGTCGTCGAGCGCGCGTACCACGTCGACCAGGCCGGCGACCCGATCGACCACCGGCACGCTGAGCCGTCGGATCTCCGGGTCGAGTTCGGGCTCCGCGCCGCAGATCGGCGCGACCAGCAGGCCGGCACGGCTCAGCTCGGCGGCCTCGCGGACCACCACCTCGATCCGGTCACCGCCGGTCATCGCCTTGAGCTGGTCCGGCGAGCCCTCGGCCACCACCCGACCGGCGTCGATCACCGAGATCCGGTCGGCCAGCTGATCGGCCTCCTCCAGGTACTGCGTGGTGAGCAGCACCGTGGTCCCGTCCGCCACCAGACCACGGACCAGGTCCCAGACCTGGTTGCGGCTGCGCGGGTCCAGGCCGGTCGTCGGCTCGTCCAGGAAGAGCACCCGCGGCGTACGGATCAGGCTTGCGGCGAGGTCCAGGCGACGGCGCATGCCACCCGAGTACTCACCTGCGGAGCGGCTCGCCGCCTCGTCGAGCCCGAACCGCTCCAACAGTTCGTCGGCGCGTCGACGGGCCTCCCGTCGGCCGAGCCGGAACAGCCGGCCGAACAGCTCCAGGTTCTGCCGGCCACTGAGGATCTCGTCGACCGCGGCGTACTGCCCGGTCAGCCCGATCCGGGCGCGCACCTGGTCCGGCTGGCGCAGCACGTCGTACCCCGCCACGGTCGCCCTTCCCGTGTCGAACCGCAGCAGCGTGGTGAGGATCCGTACGGCAGTCGTCTTGCCCGCGCCGTTCGGTCCCAGCAGTCCGTGGACCGTGCCGCTCGGCACGGTGAGGTCGAACGTGTCGAGCGCGCGGGTCGGGCCGTACCGCTTGCCCAGACCCTCGGCGACCACTTCGAATGTCGTCATGCCCCCACGGTGCGGTCGGGCGCTGACGGATCACGCACCGTCCGCTGACGGCCGCGCACCGGCCTGCTCGGCCTTGGTGATCTCCGCGAGGGCGAGAATGATCTCCGCACGGGCGGCCTCGCCGACGTACCAGCCGGTGAGCCCGCCGGCCAACGCCTCCTCGCAGAGCCGCCTCGCCTCGGCCAGGTCTCCGCGCCCCCGGGCCACCTGGGCCAGGCCGAGCCGGGCGCTGGCCACGAACTCGGGCGCGCCGCTGCGCTGGGCGAGGAGCAACGCGCCGGCGAAGTCGTCGTGCGCCGCCGCGAGGTCACCGGCGCGCAGCCTGATCTCCCCTCGGGTACGCAGCATGTCGGCCTGGTCGACGGCCGACCCGAGCGCCTCGACCAGGCCCATGGCCTCGTCCATGTGGGCGGCCGCCGCCTCCGGGTCGCCCTGCCAGGCGGCCAGTTCGCCGAGCGCACCCAGAGTGATCATGGTGCCCCATCGGTCTCCCGTGCTCCGGAAGCCGTCGAGCGCGGTGGCCAGCGCGGTCCCGGCCCGGTCCCAGTCGTTGCTCCACATCAGCGCCGAGCCGCTGCCCATCGCGCCGAGCGCGTTGACCCACTCGTCTCCCGGGCCGACCAGCCGTCGCAGCTCCCCCAGCAGCTCGTCGACATCGTCCGCGCCCCCGGCGGGCGGTCCGGTCGAGATCCCCGACAGGTACAGCAGGAACGGCTGCCGCGGCGGCCGGTCGAGGCTGCGGATCACCGACGACTGCGTCCCGACCGACGGCAGGTGACCGGAGCCGGCGAGCGAGGCGTTGTAGACGCAGAGGGCGAACTCCTCGCTCAGCCCGGGCGGCGCTTCGGTGCCGAGCAGGTCGAGGACGTCGGCGGCGAGCCGCGCCCCCTCTCCCCGCATGCCGCGCAGCCACCAGTAGAACGACAGGGCCGCGACCATTCCGGCCGCGTCGGATGCGTCGCCGGCGGCCGTGGCCCGGCGCAACGCCGCGTGCAGGTTGTCCCGTTCCGCGTCGAGCCGGCGCAGCCAGTGCAGCTGCTCCGCGCACCGGAGGTGGTCGCTCGCCGCCCAGGCGAACTCCAGGAAGTACGCGGTGTGCGCGCGACGGAGCCGGTCCGCCTCGCCGGCCTCGGCGAGACGCTCGGCGCAGAACGCCCGCACCGTCTCGAGCATCCGGTAGCGGCCACCGGCCATCTCCACGAAGGACTTGTCGACCAGGCCGGTGAGCGCGTCGACGAACTCGGCGGTGGGCAGGTCACAGACCCGCCCGGCCGCTTCTAGCGTGGCCCCACCGGCGAAGACGGTCAGCCGCCGGGCGACCTTCCGTTCGGCGTCGTCGAGCAGGTCCCAACTCCACTCGACCACGGCCCGCAGGGTGCGGTGTCGCGGTGGCACGGCTCGGCTGCCCGTGGACAGCAGCCGGAACCGGTCGTCGAGACGGGCGGCCACCTCGGCGACGGGGAGCGCCCGTAGACGCGCGGCGGCCAGCTCGATCGCCAACGGCAGGCCGTCGAGACTGCGGCAGATCCGCAACACCTCCTCGACGTTCGCAGGGGTGACGGTGAAGTCGGGCGCGGCGTCGACGGCCCGCTGGACGAAGAGGCCGACCGCCGCGTAGTCGTCGGCGGCGAGCGCGGACGTGCCGAGCGGTGGCACGGCGAGCCCGGACAGCGGGCACAGCGCCTCCCCGGCCAGCCCGAGCGACTCTCGGCTGGTGGCCAGGACGCGCAACGCCGGGCACGCGCTCAACAGCCGGGCCGCCAGCCGGGCCGCGTCGACGAGGACGTGCTCGCAGTTGTCGAGCACCAGCAGCAGTCGCCGTTCGGCGAGCGCCTCGACCAGCCGGTCGACCGTCTGCCGGCCCGGCTCGGCCGGGGCCCGCAGGCCCGCGTCGCGCAGGCCGAGCGCGCTCAGCACCGCCTGCGGGACGTCCGAACCGTCGGCCACCCCGGCCAGCTCGACCAACCGGGCCTCACCGTCGGCCCGGCCCGCGGCCTCGATGGCGAGGCGCGTCTTACCGGCACCTCCGGGGCCGGTGAGGGTGACGAGTCGCCGCCCGCCGAGCAGCTCACCGACCCGTTTCAGCTCCTCCTCGCGTCCGACGAAGGTGGTGAGCTGACCGGGCAGCGTCGCTTCGGCCGACGGGCGTTCCGCACCGCGCAGGACGGCCACGTGGACTGCGGCCAGCTCCGCCGACGGGTCGACGCCGAGCTGCTCGGCCAGCGTGTGCCGGGCCTCCTCGAACTCGGCCAACGCCTCCGCCGGCCGACCCAGCGCGGTCAGGGCGCGCATGAGCTGCCCGCGCAGGCGCTCTCGCAACGGATGCGCGACGACCCGTTCCCGTAGCTCCGCGACGAGCGCGCCGTCCGCGCCCAGCGCGAGGTCCGCCTCGACCCGGTCCTCGACGGCGGTCAGCCGCAGCTCGTCCAACCGGGCCGCCTGCGCGGCCGCGCCGGTGGCATCGGCCAGAGCGGGACCACGCCACAGCTCCAACGCCTCGCGCAACACCGTCGCCGCCCGGTGCCAGTCACCGTCGGCGAGCGCGCGTCGACCCGCCTCGGCGAGCCGTTCGAACCGGTACGCGTCCACCTCGTCGGGTGCCACGGCCAGGCGGTAGCCGGCCGGGTGGAGTTCGACCGGGTCGTGGTCGGCGGGCAGGGCCTGGCGCAGCCGCGACACCTGGGACTGGAGCGCGTTTACCGCGCCCCGGGGCGGGTGCTCCCCGTACAGGCCGTCGATCAGCCGCTCGGCGGAGACCACCCGGCCGGCGTCGAGCAGCAGGAGCGCGAGCAGGGCGCGCAGCCGCGGACCGCCCACGGGGACCTCTCGCCCATCGGCAAGCACCACCTGGGTCGGCCCCAGGATGCGGAAACGCATGTGATGGATTGTCGCCCACCGCCGGCTGGCGTCTGCGCACCGATCGCCAACCCTTGGCCGTCAGTTCTGTCGCGGTCAGACGAGGCGCAGACCTGTGTGGCTTACGAATAGACGTCCTTACGATGACCAACATCGTGAATGATTAATTCGTCTCCGTCGAGGCGATACAGGACCCGGTAGTCACCGACTCGCAAGCGACGGCCAGTGCCGTCGCGCATCTCGGTCGAGTTGCGCGGCGCAGGGTCGGAGACCAAGCCGAGGATCGCACCGAGGACGGTCAGGAACACGTTACGAGGCTGCTTGTGCAACCAGACCAGCACGTCCCGGTCGACCTGAACCTTCACGCGGCCTCACCATTGGACCGCTCGGCCAACAGCGCCTCCACCTCACGAGGATCGACTCCGAGCGACTCCAGCGCCGCCGACAGCGGCACGAACTGGCCTTCGGCACGAGACCGGGCGATTACCGCAGAGTCTCGACTATCCCGGAACGCCTCAATCTCCTCCCACTCGTCGATGCCGACGAGTACGGCCACAGGCCGTTCGTACTTCGTGATGATGACCGGCTCACCGGTGCGTTCGACACCGTCCAGCACCCGACCCGCGCCGTCCCGGAACTCCCGCAGCGTGATCCTCTCCATGGCAAAACAGTACCATGCGGTACCGCACTACCTCTACCGCGCAGAACATTGAGCAGACGATCATCTAGCCGACGCTGACGTTCCGTTGTGGATGGCACGCTCGATCGGGCCAGCCGCACCGCCGGGTGGCATCAGCTCACCTCACCGGTCCTGTCGTGCTGGCTGGTCTCTTCGCGAGGTAGGCCGCCGCTGGTCGTCATAGAAGCGCCTTCGACGTAAGGAGCGGGATACGCCGCACCAGGGGCGGACGCGGCGATTTCGGAGCCCGTCTGGCCCGGCACCGGAGGGGACGCCGCCGCCGGGGTGGGCAGCCCGCCGTGCACCGACCCGCCCGGCCGGGGCACCTGGACCGGGTGGGCGGGCGGGGCGCACTGCCGGGTCAGCCAGTCCAGCCCGCGCCGCCGGGCGACAACTGTCAGCCGGTCCCCGGCGAAGATCACCTGCCGAGGGTCGAGGTCCTTCCACCAGATCGTCCTGGCACCGCCCGCCGGGGTGCGTGCGATCAGCCGGACCTGGCCGTCCCGGTTGACCACGTCGAGCGGTCGGCCGTCCAGCTCCGAGCCGGCGGCGACCGGCACCTCGGCGACCGGCAGCGCGTGCCTGTCGACCGGGATGGTGGTGATCACGGCGCGTTCGGTGAGCGCCCCGATGAAGGCCGGGGCGGCCAGGTAGGAGACGGATCGGGACACCCCGAGCGCGAAGGTCTCCTCCACCCGTTCGGCGAAGTCGCCGTCGAAGAGGCGCAGCACCACGCGCAGGTCGGCACGGAGGTCGCGGGCGGCAAGCGCCGCCTCCAGGTTGGCCACGTCGTCGGTGGACGCCACCACAAGCGCCTGGCAGTCGGCCACCGACGCGGCGGCGAGCGTCTCCGGCAACGCGGCGTCGCCGACGATCAGCGGCACCTCCAGTTGGCGGGCCAGGGCGGCGCCGCGCGGCTCCGGGTCCTTGTCGATGGCCACCACCTCGACGTCGTACTCGCGCAGTTGGGCCATCACCCGCGTGCCGACGTTGCCCAGGCCGATCACCACCACGTGCCCGGCCCGGGCCGGCTGCAACCGGCCGGTGTGCAGGGCCAGCCGGGCGTTGACGATGCCGTCCACCACCACCGCGGTGATCAGCGGGATCAGCGCCAACCCGGCCAGGTTGAGCACCACCTGCATGATCTGCGCGTCCGCCGCCTTGGTGGTGTCCGGGTCGGCGCCGCTGAGCGTGGTGACGAGCGTCAGGTACAGCGCCTCCACCGGAGAGACGTCCTCGGCCCGGGAGATCAACGCCCCCAGCACCGCGATCAGCGCGAGCACCACCATCACCGCGATGCCGATCTTGCGGGTGGCGAAGCCGCGTACCGCGCCCACCACCACGGTGACCGGGCGACGCCGACGACGCGCGCGGACCAGCCGACGGGCGGCGACCTCGGTGCCCGGTGGCTGACCAGTCGCCTCGGCGAGCACCAGGTCGGCGCCGGCCTGCTCCGCCGGCAGCAGCTCGACCCCCTGCGCCTCGGTGAGATGTGCCAGCGCGCAGACCACGTCCTGCGGTCGTACGTCGGCCCGCCGCGCCACCCGAAGCGTCTTGTCCCGATGTTGGAAGGAGCTGGGGTCGACCTCGTTGAGCGCGGCGGCCACGAACGCCGGTGCGGCCATCTCGGCGTCGGAGAGCACCTCGACCGGGGCCTTGAGCAGCTTGCGTACGCCGTCGGCGAGGGTGCCGTTGAACATCCGCAGCACCTGCCGGACCCGCTGGTCGACAGCCTGTGCGCAGAGCGCGGCGTGCAGGTTGCCCACGTCGTCCTGGTGCAGCAGGGCCAGCCCGGTCGCTCCGGCCAGGCCGGCAGCCTCGAAGGCGGCCACGTCCAGGCGGTCCGAGCGGACCACCCGGACCCCGCGCAGGCCGGCCACGTCCGGCCCGTTGCTGCGGTAACGCTCCGGCACCACGACTGTCACCCGGGCCCCGCCGACCGGCAGTTCGGATTCGAGCATCGCCCGGGCCACGTAGTAGGCGAGCGCGTCCTTCCCACAGATCACGTAGTGCGGGCGCGGATCACCGACGGACCGCAGCCGCCAGTTCCACTCGACCGCCCGTCGCGCCCGGTCCCGCCACGGCTCCGCCATGCCCGGATCGTAATCAGCACGGCCGGGGAGGGCGACCCCGTCCGGATCATCCCGGTGACCAGGTATGTCCGCACCGGCGGCGGGTAGAGCAGCGGCATGCAGACGTTCCTCCCGTACCCGGGCTTCCTGGCCAGCGCCCGCACGCTGGACCAGAAGCGGCTGGGCAAGCAGCGGGTGGAGGCCATCCAGGTGCTGCGCGGGCTCACCCGGCCCGGGTACGGCTGGCGCAACCATCCGGCCGTGAAGATGTGGGCCGGGTACGAGGAGGCGCTCGTCCGCTACGGGTTGGACATGTGCGCGGTCTGGACCGAGCCGGGGCGGGCCGACACCTGCGCCACCACGATGACCGTCGACCTCGCCGACGCGTGCGGGGCCGGTGTCGTACGGACCCAGGACGAGTTGGCCGAGGCCGGCGAGTTGCCGCCGTGGCTGGGCCGCGACGACCTGCACCTGAGCCACCGCTCGTCGCTGCTGCGCAAGGACCCGACGCACTATCGCCCGCTGTTCGGCGACGACGTGCCGGAGGACCTGGAGTACGTCTGGCCCACCTCCGACCGCCCCCGCCGTTGCCTACCGGCCGACTGAACCAAGGTGGGGCAGACTGGGCGCATGGCGCTGTCGCAAGTGGTAGGTCGGCTGATCGGCGTACGGGAGCACCTGGTGGACCCGGGCGGTGGTGGCGCCGCCCGCGTGCCGCGACCGACCACGGCGCTCGTGGTGGGTGGTGGCATCGCCGGCATGTCGGCGGCGGTGGTGCTCGCCGAACGGGGTGTGGCGGTCACGGTGCTGGAGGCGGCACCGACGCTCGGCGGTCGACTGGGTGCCTGGCCGGAGGCGCTCGCCGACGGCAGTCAGCAGAACGAGCACGGCTTCCACGCGTTCTTCCGGCAGTACTACAACTGGCGGTCGATCCTCCGCCGGGTCGGCGGTGACCTGGGCTTCCTCAAGCCCATACCGGGTTACCCGATCCTCAGCGAGCAGTGGCCGACCGAGGAGTTCGGCAAGTTGCCGCCAGCCCCACCGGCGAACCTGCTGGCGCTGCTGCTGCGCAGCCCGAGCCTGCGCCTGGCCGATCTGCGGCTGATGGACCGCGACGCCGCGCTGCCACTGCTCAGCTACGACCCGGTGCGCACCTACGCCGAGCTGGACGACACCACCGCCGACGAGTTGTTGGCGTCGCTGCGGCTTCCGGACCGGGCGCGGGCGATGCTGTTCGAGGTCTTCTCGCACTCGTTCTTCAACCACGAGGCGGAGATGTCGGCCGCCGAGATGGTCGCCCAGTTCCACTTCTACCTGCTCGGCAACCCGGAGGGCCTGGCCTTCGACTGCCCCGACGAGGACTACGCCACGGCGATCTGGGAGCCGCTGACCCGGCACGTGGAGAAGCACGGCGGCCGGGTGTCGACCAACTGCGCCGCCACCGGGGTGCACCGGGACGCCGACGGCTGGCGCGTGACGACCACCGACGGGGGCAGTCATCCGGCGGGTCACGTCGTGCTCGCCGTCGACCCCCCGGCGCTCGCCGCGCTGGTCGCTGCCTCACCGGACCTGGCCGAACAGGCCCCCGAGCTGGCGGCACGGATGCCGGCCTTCGGCACCCCCGGCCCGCCGTACGCGGTGGCGCGTTACTGGTGTGACGGCGACGTGGCCGCCGATCGGGCGGTGTTCAGCGGCGTGTCCCGCCAGCCCACTCTGGACTCGGTGACCCTCTACCACCGGTTGGAGAACGAGCCGCGGCGCTGGGCCCGGCAGACCGGCGGGTCGGTCATCGAGCTGCACGCGTACGCCTGCGAGCCGGGCGTGCCGGCCGAGGAGCTGGCCGAGCGGATGCGCCACGAACTTGTCGCGCTCTGGCCGGAGGCCGGCGACCTGCGGGTCCGCGAACTGCGGGCCCGGGTGGAGGCGCAGGCGCCGGCGTTCACGCCGGGCAGCCACGCCTGGCGACCGGGGGTACGCACCGACGCGCCGAACCTCTACCTGGCCGGTGACGGCATCGCCACGGGCTTCCCGAGCGCGTTGATGGAACGCTCCGCCGCGACCGGGATCATCGCCGCGAACCACATCCTGCGCACCGCGGGTGGCGCGGCCGAGCCGGTGCGTTCGATCCGACCGCGCGGGCTGTTGGCCGGTCGCGCCGGGGCAAATCGACAAAACACCACATAAGCCACAGTACGCTGCCGTACGCTCGAATGATCAACCGTCGATCGGCCGGGCGGGAGGGCAGCGGAAGATGTCACCACTGCACCGCGCCGGCACAGAGCACGCCTCGACGGTCGACGAGGTCGGCCGCGACGACGCGTACCCGCTGATCCGCGACGAGCGCGCCTGCATCGTCACCGCACTCCGGCTGGGTTGGTGGATGGCGGACGCCTACCACCACGGGCAGCAGGCGGAGCCGCGCGCCTTCGTCGACGCCCGCCCCGCCGTACCACCGGCCAAACTCTCCAACCTCACCGAGATGTCCGCCCACCGGCGGATGCGGATGTACCTCGACGGGGTGGACGTCGCCCTGGCCCAGATCGCCGACCTCACCCGACACACCGGGCCGGTACCCGACACGTCGGCCGCCCGGGCCCTGCTCCCCGACCCGGGGCCGCCCGACCCCACCGACCCGGTGCCCTTGCTGCTCGCCCTCGACGACCTCAACGTGGAGGTGCTGCGGTGGGCGATGGCCGCCAACCACCGGGTCGGGCTGGCCTACCGCCTGGGCCGCTCGGTGGCCGACACCGTCCGAGCCGGCGACGTCACCGCGTTGCTCCGGCAGTTCGGCGGCCGGCAGGTCCAGATCAGCAGGTGGCTGGACGAGTTGGCGAGCGTGCTGCCGCCGTACTCGGCCGCGGTGGTGCGCCGGTCCCTCACCGCCTGGGCGAGCGCCGTCGACCGGGCCGGCCACGGGGACCCGGCCGAACCGACGCCCGCCGTGCTGAGCCGGGCACTGCGCGGCCAGGGTGACCTCTGGCGCGACGTGCTCACCGGCGGCCTGCACCCCCGCGACCTGCTGGACGAGGAGGACTACGCGGTGATCGCCCGGAACCTGATCATCCGGGACCGGCGACTGGTGGCGCAGGCGGCCCGGGGCATCTTCTGGCCGGTGCTGGTACCCCTGCTGTTGGTGCTCTTCGCGGTCGTCGGGGTCAGTGCCGCCGCGGCCGCCGGCTCACCGACCACCCGGGCCACCGTCGCCCTGGTGGGCCTCGGCGCCGGGCTGGCCGCGATCTGGCGGTCCGTCTCCGGGCCCGCGCTGACGGTCGCCGGCGAGGTCAACCGACCCCTGCTGGACAGCGAACTCACCGCACGGATGGCCCTGCGGCTGAACCGGCCACTGACCACCGCCCAGACCTCGGCGAAGGCGACTCCGCGCACCCGTCGCCAACGGCGCCCCGAGGAGACCGGCCGATCGAAATACGTTGCCCGCGTCACCCGCGCGGACCTACCGTGAGCGCGCAAGGTCAACCACCACCGCGGGAGCAGCTCATGACGATGTCGCACGTCACCACCGTGCCGTCGAAGCTGCCCGGCGACGGTTACCGAGCGGAAGGTCCCCGGGCGGGCCGGCCCGACTGACGCGTACCCGTACGCGCTGAGCCGCCCCGTCCGACAGCCGGACCGGGCGGCTTCTTGCTGTCCGTCCGCCATCTGGAAAGGAGTCCCGGTGGACGCCGTCCTCGTCATCAACGCCGACCTCGGCCCGCTGCACCGGGTCACCGTCCAACACGCCGTACGCATGCTCTGCCGCCGGGTCGCCGAGATCCACGAGGCCGAGCCGGACCGGGTGATCGGGGTCTTCCCGATGCCCCGGGTGGTGCGGCTGGTCCGCTTCGTGGTCACCAGGTGGAGGTTCAACTCCGGGCCGGCCTGGTCGCGCGCCGGTGTGCTGCGCCGCGACGACAGGTGCTGCGCCTACTGCGACGGCCCGGCCTCCACGATCGACCACATCCTGCCCCGCTCGCGCGGCGGCCGGAACACCTGGCGGAACACCACCGCCGCCTGCTACGCCTGCAACCAGCGCAAGGGGGACCGGACGCCGGCGGAGGCGGGCATGCCGTTGCGCCGGGAGCCGGTGCACCCGGGCTGGGGGGCGCTGGCCGGGCGGTGACGGACCGGCCGGCGGGAACGGGGGGCCGCGTCCCGGGTACGTTCCGGGCGCGGCGCCCGCCGGCCCCCTACACCGCGCGTTCCATGACCTTTGGCTTCAGGCGGCCAGCGGGGCACTGCACCCGGATCTCGCTGCGGTGTTCCGCTGAGGTCAGCACGACCACGATCTGCTTCGCCGGCCCCGGGTCGTACGCCTCGACCCGGAATTCGGGCTTGGCCGCCACCGCGAGCACTTCGACCGACTTCCCCACGCAGCGCGCGGTGACCGTCCCGCCGCGCGCGTCCACAGGCACGCCGTCGCCAGGGGTGGGGGTGGGGGTGGGCGTCGGCGCGGCACCTGTCGGGGTCGGGCCTGCCGTGGTGGGCGTCGGACCCGGGGCCACCGTCCCGCCCGGACCTGTCGAAGGACCGGTCCGGGTAGCTGGCGCAGGGTTCCCGCTCGTCGGCACGGCCGACGGGCCGGCGGAGAGGGCGACGGTCGGCTCCTCGATACTGGGCATGCCCACCGTGGTGGTGCCGGGGCCACTGGCGGTCGGCGAGGCGCTCTGCCCCACTCGACGGTTGCTGAAGTCGCCGAGCGACCCGGCCAGCGCCACCGCGGCGAGCACCGCACCGCAGACGGTCAGCACGGCCCGCCGTCGACGCCACGGCACACGCCCCACCCGCACCGTCGAACCACCCGTCGAAACGGCGCCGGCCGACTCGGAGCCCGTCGACCCGGTGCCGGCCGACCCGGCGCCGGCTGACTCGGTGCCCGTCGCCCCCGTGCCCGTCGACTCGGTGCCGGCCGACTCGGCGCCGGTCGCCCGCGTGCCCGTCGACCCGGTGCTTTTCGCTTTGGCTACGGTCGCCGGGGATTCGGTGGCAATGGCGACCGCATCGGGGGCGACTCCGCTTGCGGCGACGAAGAGGATGCGCGCCGCGTCCGTGGCCGGTGGCCGGTCCGCCGGGTCGTCGGCCAGGCACCAACGGTAGAGACGGTGCACCTCGGGCGGCAGGCCATCGATCGGGGGCAGCGGACCCGGCTCGACGTGCGGGTGCAGATGGCGCACCTGGACCGGCGGCTCGGCGGGCCAGGGCAGTCGGCCGGTGAGCACCCGGTGCAGCAGCAGGCCGAGGGCGTACACGTCGCTGGCCGGCAACACCTCGCCGGCCCGCAACCGCTCCGGCGCCAGATACGCCGGCGTGCCCATCAGCCGTCCCTCGAAATCGATCTCCGGAGCACCGGCGGCCGCCGCGATGCCGAAGTCGAGCACCTTCGCGCCGGTAGGCGTGAGCATCACGTTGCCCGGCTTGATGTCGCGGTGCACCAACCCCTGATCGTGCGCGGCGGCGAGCGCCGAGGCGACCTCCGCGCACACCCGCAGACCAGCACGCGGCGGCAACGGCCCGGCCGCCAGCCGGTGCTCCAGGGTGCGACCGCCGAGCAGCTCCATCACCACGAACGGGACCTGCGCACCGTCCACTTCGGACTCGCCGTAGTCGTAGACGCCCGTGACATGCGGATGCGACAACCGGGCCGCAGCCGTGGCCTCGCCCCGGATCCGTCGGCGGGCGTCGGTGTCCGACCCGACCAGCACCTTCACCGCCACGTCCCGTTCGAGCACCTCGTCGTACGCCCGATGCACGGCCGACATGCCGCCACTGCCGAGGCGCTCCAGGAGCCGGTAGCGGCCCGCGAGCAACTGATCACGCTGCACAACGGACAGCCTGCCGCACCGGACCGTGGATCCGGTACCCGGGATCGAGATATCGCGATGGGTGGGACCTGTTCGGCTACCGCTCGCCGAGCGTCGGGTGGGCGCGCAGGAACGCCTGGAACGGGATCTACCCATCGACGACGACCGTCGAAACGCCGACCGAGTAACCGTCCGGCCTGATGTGGCCTCGCGCGCTCGGGTAGCGGCGTCGTTGCGGGCACCGGCGGCAGGCAAGGCCCTCAGTTGTCGGCGGGTGGCCGCCAGGCGAAGCGCGGCGTACGCCGCTCGCTCATCGCCGCGACCCCCTCCCGGGCCTCGCCGGTGGTCGTCACCTTCCGGTGCCACCAGGCGATCCGCGCGGGCTCGGCCCGCTCGTCGATGATCTCCTTGGCGGCGGCGATGCTCAGCGGTGACCGCTTGGCGATGGTCGCGGTCAGTTCGCCAACCCGCGCGGCGAGCCGGTCGGCGGGCACCACCTCGTCGACCAGGCCGATCCGCAGAGCGCGCTCGGCGTCGATCAGCTCGGCGGTGAACAGCAGGTGCTTGGCTGCGGACGGGCCGACCAGCCGGGCCAGCCGGCGCGTCGTCGGCGCCGGGTAGACCAGCCCGAGCCGGGCCGGGGGTACGCCGAAACGGGCGTCGTCCTCGGCGATCCGCAGGTCACAGGCGACCGCGAGCTGAGCCCCACCGCCGACGCAGGCGCCCCGGATGGCGGCGATCGTCGGCTTGGCGAAGCGCGCCAACCGTTCCTCGGCGGCCACCGCGATGCTGGCGTCACCGGCGTCGAGCAACTCGGCCAGGTCACCGAGGTCGGCACCCGCACAGAAGGCGTCGCCAGCGCCGGTGAGCACCAACGCCCGTACGGTCGGGTCGGGTTCCAGCCGGTCGAGCAGTACGGGGAACTGACGCCACATGGCGGCGGTCATCGCGTTGCGCCGGGTCGGGTTGCTGATGACAACTGTGGCGACCGGCCCGGTCACCTCGATCGTCAACTCGGCGTCCGACACGTCCGCTCCCCTCTCGCGTCACCTGGAGCGACGCCGCCACCCTGCCCGCCGGCGTCACGCACGCCGGTGCGGCGACCCTAGCGAAGCCGGCCGGGTGGGAACCAACGGTTCGGGTCGCGCGTCCGACGGAGATGAGACCCGCATCGACGACCGCCGTCACGGTCGCACTTCTGGCCGCGCTCCTGACCGGTTGCACAAGCGTCGACCGAGCCCCCACCACCTCGGGCCAGCCCTCGGCCACCACCGCCACCGGGCCGGCCGCCCCGAGCATCGGCACCGCGCAGCCGACCGCCACCCCCAGCGCCAGCGCCAGCGCCGTGGCCCCCCGGGTGACGTTGCGGATCACCGGCGGCTTCGCCGCGCGCGGTGAGTCCGTCGTCGTCGAGCCGGACGGTCAGTGGACCGTGACGGATCGGGCCGGCGGTCGGCGCATCGGTCGACTCGCCGCCACCGACCAGGGCACCCTGGCGGGACTGGCCACCGACCCCCGGCTCGCCACCGAGGCCCGGCGGCCGACCACCGCCACGAAGTGCTCGGACGCCATGCACTACCGCCTCAGCGTGGCCAGCAACGACACCGTCTACACCACCTGCCCGGAAGACGGGACCCCTCCGCCGGCCACCCAGGCGGTGGTCAAGCTGCTGCTGCGGACCACCAAGACCTATGTCAGGTAGTCCGGTGGCAGGCCGGTGCCCCGAAGTTCCTGGGGCAGGTGCGCCACGTCGTTGACGGCGATCAGACCCGGTGGGCCGGCCGCGCTGTACCGGATGACCGTCAGACCCGCGTTGTGCGAGTTCAACCCCAGCCACCGCCACTCCGGCGCGTCGAGGGCGTGCCGCACCAGCCAGGCGATCAGGAAGCTGTGCGTCACGACCAGCTCACGGATCGGTTCGCCGTCGGCGGGCCCCTCGCCGACCGGGCCGGCGAACCGCCGCACCGCGTCCGCCGTCACTCGCGGCCCGTCGACCCGCTCGGCCGCCGAGAACTGGGTGAGAAACTCGGCGTACGCGGGCGGCAGGCCAATTGGATCCGTGTCGTGTGGAAGGTGGTCGCCGGCCAGCTCCGTCTCGTACACCGGAACGTCGGGGAGCGACTTGGCGATCAGCTCGGCGGTCTGCGCGGCCCGGCGCAGCGGCCCGTGATGGACGGCGGCGAACCGGCGGGCCCGCAGGCGTTCGCCCAGCAGGATGGCCTGCTGCCGGCCGCGCTCCGACAGGCCGGTGTCCGGTTCGCCGGCATCCGGGCCACTCGGCTCGGACAGGTCCTGCTCGGCGTGTCGGGTCAGGTAGAGCAACCGGGTCACCATGGCCCCAGCTCAACACACCGGGAGGTACGGGCTCGACCCGCACTTCCCGGTGCCAACCGAGGGCCCAGGCGGGCACACCGGCCCGCCGCCCCCTACGCCCGGGGGAACATCTGGCCGATGCGGATCTTGTTGCCGAACGGGTCCCGGATGCCGAAGTCGATCCCGTACGGGCGCTCGGTCGGCTCGTCGGTGATCTCGACGCCCTTCCCCACGAGATCCTCGTGCGTCTTGCGGGCGTCGTCGGTGGTCATGAAGAGGTACCCCCCGAGGGCGCCCTTGGTGAGCAGCTCCCGGACCTGCTCGGCGGTCGCCGGGTCCAGAGCGGGCGGGCCCGGCTTCTCCAGCAGGATCTCCCGCTCCGGGTCGCCGGGCAGGTTGACCGTGAGCCACCGCATGAAGCCGAGGTCCTGGTCGGTGTTGACCTCCATGCCCAGCTTGTTCACGTAGAAGTCGAGCGCCTCATCCTGGTCGAGGACGTAGATCTGGGAGCGGCTGATCGCGTTCATCGTCATGCCCATGACGTTAGAGGCAGACCGTGACCTGCGGCTTATCCAAAACTGCTGGGTCGGGTCCAGGCTTTGGTGAAGCACGACGGCACGTTGGCCGGCGCGGCGCGCTGACGCCGGAAGTCCGAGGGAGACTGCCCGACGATCTGCCGGAACGTTCGGCTGAACGTGCCCAGGCTGCCGAAGCCGACGGCATAACAGATATCCGTTACGTCCCGGTCGGTCTCGATCAGCACCGACATGGCCCGCTCCACCCGGCGACGTTGCAGGTAGCGATGCGGGGTCTCGCCGAAGGTGGCCCGGAAGGTTCGGATGAAGTGCGCCTCCGAGACGTGCGCGATCCGGGCCAGCGTGGGAATGTCCAGCGGCTCGGCGTACGCCCGGTCCATCGCGTCCCGGGCGCGCAGCATCGCCCGGTTCGACTCCTCCACCGCGCGACTCATCGACCCCCCGGCCCCACTCCGCTCGCCGCCGGAGCCCAGGCTACCGCCAGGCACTTCGTCGTCAGGTCGGCCGGCGTCGGGGCATCCGCCGTGGCGGATGGTCGGATCTTCCTCGTCCACGGCAACGGTCCCGCCAAAGGCGGCCCGAACCCCCGGTTGCCGCCTGTCTCAGGCGGGCGACAAGTCGGGAAGCGATGCCCGCCAACGCTCCACTTGTGGCAGCGCCGATCGGGAAGGTCTGATGTAATTGGAGCCCCCGGCCGGGATCGAACCGGCGACATCTCGCTTACAAGGCGAGTGCTCTGGCCAGCTGAGCTACAGGGGCGCGTGTGTCGAGGTCAGCATAGCGACTGACGTCCGGTTATCCCGCTCGCGATCCCTCCCGAGCACGGGAATCGTCAACAACCCGACGCACGCCCGCGTAGCGCCGCGTCGATTGATGTCCGACCGTGCCGGAGTGACCGGAATGCGTAGGCCGTCCGCGACGTTCGACGGCCCCCGACCTTGGCAGCACGGGGAAACGCGTTTACGGTTCACTCACGGACGACGACGGGCGCCCCCGCGACCGCGCGCCGTCCGATGACCGGCACGGCTACGTGCCGGTTGCTCCTTCACTCGGATCGTCCGGCACGTTCCTGCCGGTGAAAGGAAGCGCTTCACCATGGCTACGGTCACCTATTCCAAGGCGTCCCGGGTCTACCCGGGCCAAGAGCGTCCCGCCGTCAACGAGCTGGACCTCGAGATCGGCGACGGCGAGTTCCTCGTCCTGGTCGGCCCCTCCGGTTGCGGCAAGTCCACCAGCCTGCGGATGCTCGCCGGCCTGGAGGACGTGGACGCCGGCTCGATCTACATCGACCAGCGTGACGTTACTCACCTTCCCCCGAAGGCCCGCGACATCGCGATGGTCTTCCAGAACTACGCCCTCTACCCGCACATGACGGTGTACGAGAACATGGCGTTCGCCCTCAAGCTGCGCAAGACCTCCAAGTCGGAGATCGACCGTCGGGTCAAGGAGGCGGCCGGGCTGCTCCAACTGGAGGAGTACCTCAGCCGTAAGCCGAAGGCCCTCTCCGGTGGTCAGCGGCAGCGTGTCGCGATGGGCCGGGCGATCGTCCGCGAGCCGCAGGTCTTCCTCATGGACGAGCCGCTGTCGAACCTCGACGCCAAGCTCCGCGTGCAGACCCGTACGCAGATCGCCTCCCTGCAGGCCAAGCTGGGCGTCACCACCGTCTACGTCACGCACGACCAGGTCGAGGCCATGACCATGGGTCACCGGGTCGCGGTGCTGCTCGACGGTGTCCTCCAGCAGGTCGACACCCCGCGGGCGCTCTACGACACCCCGGCCAACGTGTTCGTCGCCGGCTTCATGGGCTCGCCCGCCATGAACATCAAGACCGTTCCGCTGAACGAGAAGGGTGCCGAGTTCGCCGAGATGTACATCCCGCTGACCCGGGAGCAGGTCGAGGCGGCCCGCGCCGAGGGTGGCGACGGCAAGGTCACCGTGGGCTTCCGCCCGGAGGACTGCGAGTTGGTCAGCCCGACCGAGGGCGGCATGCCGGTCGTGGTCGAGCTGGTCGAGGACCTCGGCTCGGACGCCAACGTCTACGGCCACGCCGCGCTCGGCGGCAACTCGGAGCGCTTCGTCGTCCGCACCGACCGGCGCAGCATGCCGAACATGGGTGACACCGTGTTCGTCAAGCCGGTGGCAGGTCGCAGCCACGTCTTCCACGCCACCACCGGTGGCCGGATCTGACGTAACGCCGTACCGACAGGGGCGGTCCGCTTCGGCGGGCCGCCCCTTCGTCGTACCGAAACTGGATCTTCAGCCGGCCGGGACGCCTGACGACGAAGGCCCCCTCCCGCGCTCGGCGGGAGAGGGCCTTCGTTCGATGTGCGTTACAGCTCGACGGAGCGCCGACGGGCGACCTCGGCCAGGGCGACCGCCGCCGCCACGCTGGCGTTGAGCGACTCGACCTCGGAGATCATCGGAATGCTGACGGTCAGGTCGCAGGTCTCGCCGACCAGGCGGGAGAGACCGCGCCCCTCGGAACCGACCACCACCACCAGCGGCCCGACCGCGGCCTCCAGGTTGTAGAGGTCGGTGTCGCCGTCGGCGTCGAGACCGACGACCATGAAGCCGGCGTCCCGGCAGGCCTTCAGCGACCGGGTCAGGTTGGTCACCTGCGCCACGGGCACCCGCGCGGCCGCGCCGGCACTGGTCCGCCAGGCGGTCGCGGTGATCCCGGCGGCACGACGCTCGGGTACGAAGACACCCTGCGCGCCGAACGCGGCAGCCGACCGGATCACGGCACCCAGGTTGCGCGGGTCGGTGACACCGTCCAGCGCGACAAGCAGCGGAGCCTGCTGCTCCAGGGCGGCGGCGACCAAGTCCTCGAAGGGCTGGTACGCGAAGGGCGGCACCTGCAAGCCGACCCCCTGGTGCAGCACCCCGCCGGTCATCCGGTCCAACTCGGCGCGGCTGATCTCCAGGTTGGCGATGCCCCGGTCGGCGGCGGTCCGGATGATCTCGTTGATCCGGTCGTCCATGTCGATGCCCTGCGCCGTGTAGAGCGCCGTCGCCGGCACGTTCGCGCGCAGCGCCTCCAGCACCGGGTTACGCCCGACCAGCAGCTCCGGGGAGTCCTTGGACGGGTTGGACTTGCGCCCCGGCGCGACCCGGGGACCGGACCGCCCGGTGGGCTTGCCGCCCCGCCCGCCGGTGGCACCCCGACCGACGGGTACGCCCCGACCGCCGCCCTTGCCCCAGGTGGTGTCCTTGGAGCCGGGCTGGCCGATCTTCGGGGCGCGCCCCTCCTCGGCCGCCGCGCGGCGCTCCTTGTCCTGCTTCCAGGCGGTGCGCTGCGGCAACTTCTCGGTGCCCGAGTAGCCCTTGTGCCACGGCCGCTCGTCCGCGGGCAGGGTGCGACCCCGCCCGGCCAACGAGTCCTTGTTCTTGCCGCCGGTGCCCTTGGGGGCGCCTGCCTTCGACGTCAGTCGCCGGCCACGGCGCTGCGAGTTGCCGGCCATCAGTCCTGCTCTCCAATAGTCCAACGGGGGCCCTGGGGGGTGTCCTCGACCACCACACCGGCCAGCTTGAGCTGGTCACGCACGGCGTCCGCGGCGGACCAGTCCTTGCGGCCCCGCGCCTGCGCACGCTGCTCCAGGGCCAGCGCGATCAGGGAGTCCACCACGGCACGAAGATCGTCCGATCGGCCGCCGCCGGTCCAGGACGGGTCGAGGGGGTCGAGCCCGAGGATATCCAGCATTGCCCGTACCACGGCCAGCGTGGTGCGGACGGTCACATCGTCGCCGACGCTTAGCGCGGTGTTGCCGTCCCGAATGTGCTGTTGCAGCACAGCCAGCGCGGCTGACGTGTTGAGGTCGTCGTCCATCGCCGCGACGAAGCCGGCGGGCAGTTCACCGAGCTGCCCGGCACCGACGCGCTCCGCGGCCCGCTGCACGAAACCCTCGATCCGCCGGTACGCGGTGCCCGCGTCGCGCAGCGAATCCTCCGAGTAGTCGATCACCGAGCGGTAGTGCGCGGCGGCGTAGTAGTAGCGCAGCTCCACCGGCCGCACCCCGAGCGAGTCCACGTACGCCAGGCCCAGCGCGTTGCCCGCGGACTTGCCCATCTTGGCCCCGCCGATACTCAGCAGCCCGTGGTGCACCCAGAAGCGGGCGAACGGCAACCCGGCCGCCTGGGACTGGGCGATCTCGTTCTCGTGGTGCGGGAACGTCAGATCCAGCCCACCGCCGTGGATGTCGAACTCCGGGCCGAGATAACGCCAGCACATCGCCGAGCACTCGATGTGCCAGCCCGGACGGCCCAGCCCCCACGGCGACGGCCAGTAGGCGTCCGCCGGCTCGTCCGGTTTGGCGCCCTTCCAGAGCGCGAAGTCGCGCGGATCCCGCTTGCCCCGATCCGGGGCGTCCCCGGCGGACTGCATGGCGTCCGGGGACTGACCCGACAGCGACCCGTACGCCGGCCAGGACGCCACGTCGAAGTAGACGTCACCGGAGCCGTCACTCGCCGGGTACGCGTGCCCGTCGGCGATCAACTTCGTGATCAGCTCGTGCATCTCGGGGATGTGCCCGGTGGCGCGCGGCTCATAGGTGGGCGCCAACACGTTCAACGACCGGTACGACTCGGCGAGCAGCAGCTCGTTCGCGTACGCGATCGACCAGAACGGCCGACCCTGCTCGCCCGCCTTGACCAGGATCTTGTCGTCGATGTCGGTCAGATTGCGGATGAAGGTGACCTCGTAGCCGGTGGCCGACAGCCAGCGACGCAGGACGTCGTAGTTGACGCCGGAACGAAGGTGACCGATGTGCGGCGGCGCCTGGAGAGTGAGACCACACAGGTAGACCCCCACCTTGCCGGCTTCCCGCGGGACGAAGTCCCGCACCGATCGGGTGGCGGTGTCATACAGGCGTAGCGTCACCGTACAAGGGTAGCTGTCCGTGCCTGTCCGGGTCCGCCGGTGCCGGGTCGTACGCTGCCAGGCGTGGATGCGACCGCACGCTCCGGTGGCTCCGGTGACACGCCAGCCAACCCCACCGCCCCCGCCGACCCGACCGTCGGGCGGACCTCCGCGCAGACCGGCGCCGGTGTGCGGCGCGCCGACGCGGCGTTCGGGCGGGCCTCCGGCTCGGCCGACGCGGCGTTCGGGCGGGCCTCCGGCTCGGCCGACGCGGCAGCCTTCGGACCGGCCGACGCCGGCGTGCGGCGGGCCGACGTGGTCGCGGGGCGGGGCCGGGAGACGTCGCAGACGCTCGACCGGGGGTTGCGGCTGCTGCACCTTGTCGCCGATGCCCCTGGTGGTCTGACCGTCACCGAGGCCGCGAATCAACTCGGCATCGGGCGGGCGGCCGTCTACCGGCTGGTGAGTGCGCTGACCGGGCACGGCATGCTGCGCCGCGACGAAGACGGTCGGCTGCGCCTCGGCGCCGGGTTGCTGCACCTGGCCCGACGGGCCCAACCACTGCTCGCCGAGGGTGCGCTACCCGCATTACGCAGCCTCGCCGAGCAGGCCGGCGCGACCGCGCACCTGACCGTCGTAGAAGGTGGAGAGGGTGTCGCCCTGGTCGTTGTCGAACCGAGCTGGACGTCGTTCCACGTCGCGTACCGGGCCGGGGCTCGGCACGCACTCGACCAGGGAGCGGCGGGCCGGGCGATCCTGGCTGGCCGAATCGGGGCGGCAGAGCCGGTGAGCAGCAGCGGAGAGTTGCAGGCCGGGGCGTACGGGGTGGCCGCACCGGTGCTCGGCGTACCCGGTCTGGAAGCCAGTGTCGGCGTGGTCGCGCTCGCTCCACTTGACGTCGAAACGACAGGGCCGCAGGTGCTGGCCGCCGCCCGAGCCATCACCATCGCCCTCAGCTGACCCCGCCACCCCGCCGCCGGGCACCGTCCCACCGCCGGGCGCTCCCTCGGCGCAGCGAGCCGCCTCACCGCCGGGCGCTCCCTCGGCTTCGTCCGTTCCGGTCGTGCCAGGCTTGATCGACTCGGCTTCACGGAAGTCGCGCGATACCGCAGCCGGTGACCACCCGATTTCCAGAAACGCGAGTGGATCACAGCCCGCCGCCAGCCCCGATGTCCAGGTTGGTCGACCCCTGGGCAGGTTCCATACCAAGATCGGCGAACGGATCGTCGGTTGTCCACAGGTACGGCGGCACGCGAGGGCTGGGTTGTCCACAGGGGTTTCGGTGGCCAGCCGGTGGTCGGCAGGCTGCTCGTCATGCCCCCACGTCCGCATCGCCCCGATGCCCTGGCCTGGCAGGTCTTCCGCGGCTCCGACGCTGTCCGGCACGGCCTGCTCACCGAGCATCAGTTGCGCAACTCCGCCTGGGTGCGGTTGCGCCACGACATCTACGCCGATTCCCGGTTGGACCGGGACCACGCCCTCGCCTGTCGTGCCGCTCTTCTCCGGCTACCGCCCGGAGTGGTGGTCGGCGGTCCGTCCGCCGCCTACCTGCACGGCGTTCACCATGCCGCGAGCTTCACCGACGATGTGCACGTCCTCGTGCCTCGACCGCTGCGGGTCGGCCCACAGCGCGGCCTCCGCGTGCACGTCAACGCCACCACTCCACTGATCGCGAGTGGGGTCCCTGAGCTGGCGGTGCGACCCACACGACGATCGCCGGGCACGAGACGACCGACAGACGCACGCCCACGTGACGCGGCGCGACCTACGGGAGCTGGGCGTCCACCTGTCGGTGCAGTGTCACCACGCCACGCAAGGCACCCGTCCCGCCCAACGGCCGCCGCAGCAGCAGGCACGGTGGCGGCCAATCACGACTACGGGTCGGCCCCGGCCGGCACGTTCCGGTGTGACGAGCGGGACGTCCCGATCCCCCGATCCGACCCCGGGCGGGCCGCCTGGGAGACGGCCCTGTGGCTCGACCCGGTCCGGGCAGTCGCCATCGTCGACTCGCTGCTCGGGCAGGAGTTGGTCGACCGCGACAGCCTGGAGGCCATGGCTGCCCGCAACGCTGATCGGCCCGGTGGGCGACGAGCGCGGTGGGTGTTCGACATGGCTGACGGCGGAGCCGAGTCGCCGCCGGAGTCACACCTACGCGTGCGGTTGGTGTTGAGCGGGCTACCGCGCCCGGCGGTTCAACATCCGATACGCCTGCCCACCGGCCTTGTTCTGCACCCCGATCTGGCCTGGCCGCACTATCGGGTAGCGGTGGAGTACGACGGACAGTGGCACTCCGACCCGGAGCAGCTGCACCGCGACCGCCGTCGGCTGAATCAGCTGGTGGGTGCGGGTTGGCTGGTCCTGCACGTCACCAGCCGACGGCTGCACGGCGAGTTCCCGTCGGTGCTTCGGGAGGTGCGCGAAGCCTTGGTCAGCCGCGGATGGCGACGAGGATCGCCCAGATGACCAGGATCAACTCGGCTTTCTGGAAACCGCGCCATCCTTCAGGCGCCAACACCGCGCCTTCAAGGAAACCGAGTCGATCATGATGAGGGCCCGAGCGACGGCCCGGACCGAGCCCGAGACGGCCCGCCCGACGCGGCGAGCCCCAAGCCGGCGGACCCCAGGACGACAGGTCCAGGACGACACGCCTCCACAGGGCCCAGACGATGACGGGCAGCGGTCCCGGACGAGCCCAGACCCGGTCGACGAGCGTCGACCGGGCCTGGGCAGCGGTAGCGTTCGGGCCGCCGCCGCAGCGCGATATGCGCTACGGGCGGGCGTTCGGCTTGAACGGGGTCTTCACCGCCGCGTAGGCGTCGACGATCCCGTACCCGTAGAAGCCGTTGAAGTTCACCCCACCGGCGCAGTACGCGTCGTAGGTCTCGTCCCGGCCCTCGTTGCGGTACTGCTGCAGGCGCGGCTCCGGGCAGGCGTGCTCGGCGGCCGTGCGGTAAAGGTGCTGCTCGACCTGGTCCGGCGACATCCCGAAGCCAGTCCGGCCCTGCGCCTTGCCGTAGCGGCTGACGATCAACGCGGCGACGCCTGCGGCGTGCGGAGACGCCATCGAGGTGCCCTGGAGGTAGGTGTAGTAGCCGCACTCACCGTTGGCCTTGCACTGCTTGAAGACCGAGTTCTCGAAGCCGGCGACGATGTTGCCGTCGGCGTCGACCGATTCCTCCTCCTGGAGCACATGCTTCGGGTACGCCGAGAGGATCATGTTGGCGTCGGTACGGAAGGTGTCGGTGCCGAAGCCGTCCCGGAACCAGCCTCCCGGCGCGGCGACCGAGATCTGCTCGGTGCCGTAGTTGGAGAAGTCCGACTTCTTGCCGGACGGGCCAACCGACGACACGCCGATCACGTGCGGGCCCTCGGTGGGCAGGTTCCAGCAGCTCTCGTTGTCGATCGGTCGCGGGTACGGGTCGGCGCCGTAGTCGGGGCTCGTCACGTCGGTACGCGGTGCACCCAGGTCTTCGTTGTTGTTGCCGAGCGCACCCACCAGGGTGACTCCCTTGTTGTGCGCGAAGGTCAGCGCGCGCTTCATCGCCTTGATGATGGCCCGCTGCTCGGCCTGGTCCGCAGGCGAGTCGGCCGGGTTGGCGGTGCAGTTGTAGAGCCACGGGTCGACGTAGAACGACATGTTGACCACGTCGATCCCGGACTTGCCGGCGTAGACCAGGGCGTTGACCACCGGGTCGAGGAAGAAGTAGCCGGAGTCCTGGCCACCCTTGAGTTCGACCAGCGAAACGTTCGGGGCCACGCCGGAGAGGCCGAAGCCGTTGGCCGCGGCACCGATGGTGCCAGCCACGTGGGTGCCGTGCCCGCCGTCGTCGGTGCCGACCGGGTCGAGGCAGCTCGGCACCTCGCAGGCGCCGTCCACGTCGATCAGGTCCGGCGCGAAGTTGCGCGACAGCGACCAGTTGAAGTTCGGCGCGATGTCCGGGTTGCTGGCGTCGACGCCGGTGTCCAGGACGCCGACGGTCACCCGGCGGTCACCTGGCTCGATCTTGCGGGCCTTGTCGGCCCGGATCATCTCCAGGCCCCACAGCTTGTCATCGAGCGGGTCGAGCTTGGCGCCCTTCCGGGCAGCGTTGGCGCCGGCCCGAGCGCCGGCAGCGGCAGTCAGGTGCTCCTGCTCCACCCGGTCAAGCTTCGGCTTGCGGCCGATGGCCTTCTGCTCGGCGGCGCCGATCAGCGTCGGTGCGGCGGTCGCCCTGGCGGCGAAGTCGGCCCGGTCGCTGCTGACCTGGAACATGCCGACCTCGTCGGACCGGGACACCACCGTGCCGCCTGCTGCCCGGATCGCGGCGACGGCCGTGTCCGCAGCGACGCCGTCCTCGGCGACGACGGTGAAGGTGCGGGAATTGCTCGGCGCGGCGTTCGCCGGCACACCCAACCCCGTAGCCGTAAGTGCCAGCACTGCCGCGGTAGCGACCGTGCGGGCGGTGAAGCGCTTGCTCACCACATCGGATCCTCTCGTTGAGGGACGTGGCAGCCATCACACAACAACGATGCGGATTACGCCAGCCAAGCGCCCGTTATGGTGGTGAATCCGTTGAGTTTCGAGGCCCGCACGGGCCGCATCGACATACGCACCAACCACGCCACTCTGCCCATTCGACCGCGTCGTCGACTCAGACGCCGACGGCATCGACCCGCAGAGTCGCCAGCGCGGCTGGCAGATCGACCAAGCTCGACATCTCGGCGTCCGGCGTGCAGCCGAGGGGGCGCGGCAGGCCGAGGGGGCGCGGCAGGCCGAGGGGGCGCGGCAGGCCGAGCCGGTTCAGCCACACCGATCGCAGTCCGGCCCGCCGGGGGGCCACCACGTCGTGCTCCCACGAGTCGCCGACGTACACGATCTGACCGGCTGGCACCCCGGCCGCCGCGACCACTGCGGCGTAGAACTCCGGGGCCGGCTTCTTGGGCAGGCCGTTCTCGTGGGCGTACAACTCGAAGGCGAACTCGTCGGCGAGCCCACACCGTTCGGCGCGACTGTTGCCGTTGGTGGCGAAGCCCAACGTGTACCTGTCGCGCAGCGTGGCCAGCGCCGGTCGTACGTCCGGGAACGGTCGGGTGAGCGCGAACCTCCGGGTGAAGAAGAGGTCGGCGATCTCGTCCAGGTGGTTGACCAGTCCGGCGCGGGCCAGCGAACGGGCCAGTGCGGCGCGCCGGATCTCCACCACCGGGGCCGCCGTCAGCTCGCCGAACACCGCACCCCAGTCCGACTCCAGTTCGTCGAGCGTGACCCCGGCCGCCGCCGTTGTGCGTCGCCGCATCTCGTCGAGGACGGCCACCAACCCCCCGGTGACCGCTGGCCGCAGGTCGAGCAGCGTCTCGTCAGCGTCGAACACCACAGTGGTCAGCACGACGCCGATCCTCTCACCGACCGTCCACCGCGACCTCGGGCCGGGCCGAGGTGGCCGGCACGGGCCGCGAGGCCGGCACGTCCAACGCAGCCGGCCGACGCAGCTCGTCGAGACGGACCAGGGCGACGCCGGCGACGATCAACGTACCGCCGAACAGCTGCCAGCCGGTGGGCAGTTCGTCGAGGAAGAGCCAGGCGATCAGCACCGCGAAGAGCACCTCGGCCAGTCCGACGAACGACGACAGGCGCGGGCCGAGGATCCGGCTGCCAGCGATACCGGCGAGGTAGGCGATGACCGCGGCCACCAGCGAGAGCCCGGCGATGGGCACCAGCCAGCTGGTGGGTTGCCCGGCGAAGGTGACCTCGCCGAAGGTGGCGTGCAGCGGCAGCAGGCCGGTCAACCCGACGAGGAGCAGCACCGCGGCGCCGACGGCCATGCCACCGCTGGCCATGGCGACCGAGGGCAGCCGAGGGTCGACCTGGCCGGCGAGCACGAAGTAGCCGGCCAGGCCGAATGCCGCGCCCAACCCCCAGAGCACGCCCACCGGGTGGAAGTCGGCGGTGCCGGCGAGGTCGAGCACGAACGCCAACCCGGCCAGCGCGGCCACCGACCCGGCGACGGTGAGCCGACGGGGCGGCTGGGCGTGCCGCAGCCACATCCAGACCACGACGAGGATGATGCCCAGGTATTCCAGCAGCAGCGCGACACCGACCGGCAGGTAGCGCACGGCGTTGAAGAAGCACACCTGGGCCAGCGCCACCCCGAGGAGCCCGAACAGCCCGATCGCCGTGGCGTTGCTGCGCAGCACGTGCCACTTGCCCCGCAGCGACAGCAGGGCGGGGATCGCCAGCACCAGGGCGGCCACGCCGACGCGGGCGATCACCGCGGACTCGGCCGACCAGCCGGCCTCGACGAGCGATCGCGCGAAGGTGCCGGAGGTGGCGAAGGTGAATGCGGCGAGCAGCGCCAACCCGACGCCGGCAGCAGGTCGTGAGTGCATGTCGCGCTCCTCGCAATGGGCACCGTGTCATGAGCAAACTATCCTTGTGCTGATGACGCTAAGCGGAAGCCATGACAGGAGTCAAGTTGCTATTCGCTCATGACACCGAGTGTTCGCTGATCGCCGCCGCGGCGCTTGTCAACACCGCGGGCCGGGACGGTGAGCTGCTGCCCGACATCGCGGCGTTGGACGCGTTCTTCGTCCGCTACTCGTACAGCGGCCGGCACGAACACACCGACGACGAGCTGCGGGCGGTCCGGGAGTTGCGACTCCAACTGCGCCGCATCTGGCACGCCGAGCCACCCGAGATCGTCACGGTGGTCAACGGCCTGCTGCTGGAACACCGGGCGCTGCCCCAGCTCATCGAGCACGACGACGAGCCGTACCACCTGCACGCCGTGCCCCGCGACGCGCCGCTGGCCACCCGGATCGCGGTGGAGGCCGCCATGGCCATTGCGGACATGGTCCGTTCCGGCGAGCTGAGCCGGTTGCGGATCTGCGAGTACCCGGACTGCGACAACGTGGTGGTCGACCTGTCCCGCAACCGGTCCCGGCGGTTCTGCGAGGCCGGCTGCGGCAACCGCGCCGCGGTGACCGCCTACCGCGCCCGCCGGGCCGCCGGCCGCTCCTGACCGACGGTCGCCCACTCCTCGGCCCGCACCTCGTACTCCACCTCACCCTGCTCGGTGCCCGGGATCGGGTCGTCCCACTGAGGGTGGAAGGTCCGCACGTAGCGCAGCCCGGCCTTCACCATCACCCGCCGGGAGCGTTCGTTGACCGCCATCGTCTCGGCCCAGACCCGACGCACCCCGACGGTGTCGAAGGCGTACCGCACCAAGGCCCGCGATCCCTCGGTGGCCAGCCCTCGTCCCCACGTCTCGCGACGCAGCCGGTAGCCCAACTCGGCCTCGGCGCCATCCTCCGACGGGTCGAGCGCGAACCAACCCAGGAACGCCCCGGACTCCCGATCGTGCGCCGCCCACCGACCCAACCCGGGATGCCTGTCGTACTGGGCCAGCAACCTCGGCAACTGCTCGTCCCGCACGGTGGCAAGCGGGGTAGCGACGCCACCGGTCAGAAACCGCATCACCTCGGGGTCGCTGTCCAACTCGACAAGCGCCTCCACGTCGGCCCTGGTCAGCCGCCGCAGCCGCAGCCGCTCGGTTCCCGCCGGCACACCCACGCCATCGTCACCCACAGCCCGGATCATCCGCCCCCGCTCAAAACCCCGTCGACCCCTTTTCCTCCCCAGGGCCGTCCAAGATCCACACAACTTCCCAGAGCACCGTCGCGGGCGAGGTGGTCGGGTCCGCGCGCGGGCACGGCCACGAAGAGCCGCCAGGAGTAGGCGTCGACAACGAACACGGGCCCGGCCAAGTCACCGCCATCCCGCCCCGACCGAGTCACCACCATCCCGCACCCCACCGAGGATCGAGCACGATCTCGGCGGGGCGGGGCGGGGTGAGTCAGCCCAGCGTGGGGTGGGTCAGGGGTGGGTCATCCGGAGCAGGTCCAGCGTTTCGTCGAGCTGGGTCTCGGTGAGCCTGCCGGAGTCGACGTGGCCCCGGGAGATCACCACTTCGCGGATCGAGGTCTGCTTGGCCAGCGCCTCCTTGGCGATGGACGCGGCCTCGTCGTACCCCAGGTAGCGGTTCAGTGGGGTGACGATCGAGGGTGAGCCCTCGGCGTACGCCAGGCAGACCTCGGCGTCCGCGACCAGGCCGACCACCAGACGGTCGGCGAAGAGTCGGCTCACCGCGGCGAGCAGGCGGATCGACTCCAGCAGGTTGCGGCCCATCACGGGGAGCATCACGTTCAGTTCGAAGTCGCCCTGCGAGCCGGCGAATCCGACCGTCGCGTCGTTGCCGACCACCTGGGCGCAGACCTGCCGCATCGCCTCGGCGACCACCGGGTTGACCTTGCCCGGCATGATCGATGAGCCGGGCTGGAGGTCGGGGATGCGAAGCTCACGCAGGCCGGCACGGGGGCCGGAGCCCATCCAGCGGATGTCGTTGGCGATCTTGTAGAGGCCGACTGCCACGGTCCGCAACTGCCCCGAGGTCTCCACGAGCGCGTCCCGCGCGCCCTGCGCCTCGAAGTGGTTACGCGCCTCGCGCAGTGGCAGACCTGTCGACTCGCGCAGCTTGTCGATCACGGCGGCGGCGAAGCCGAGTGGGGTGTTGATGCCGGTGCCCACGGCGGTGCCGCCCAACGGCAGCTCGGCCAGGCGGGGCAGCGCGCCCTCCAGGCGTTCGATCCCGTAGCGGACCTGGGCGGCGTACCCGCCGAACTCCTGGCCGAGGGTGACCGGCGTGGCGTCCATCAGGTGCGTACGCCCGGCCTTGACCACCGTCTCGAACTCGGCGGCCTTGGCCTCCAGCGCGTCCGCCAGGTGGGCCAGCGACGGCAGCAGGTCCTCCACGATGAACTGGGTTGCCGCCAGGTGGATGGAGGACGGGAAGACGTCGTTGCTCGACTGGGAGGCGTTCACGTGGTCGTTCGGGTGCACCGGTGAGCCCAGCTCACGGGTCGCCAGGGTGGCGATCACCTCGTTGGTGTTCATGTTCGACGACGTGCCCGAGCCGGTCTGGAACACGTCCACCGGGAACTGGTCGTCGTAACCGCCCTCGGCCACGTGCGCGGCGGCGGCGGCGATGGCGGCGGCCACGTTGGCGTCGATCACGCCCAGCTCACCGTTGACCTCGGCCGCGGCGCCCTTGATCTGGGCGAGGGCCTTGATCTGCGCCGGTTCGAGGCCCCGGCCGGAGATCGGGAAGTTCTGCAGCGCGCGCTGGGTCTGCGCCCGCCACAGCGCCTCGGCGGGCACCTCCACCTCGCCCATCGAGTCGCGTTCGATGCGGTAACCGGTCGCCTCTGGAGTCGTCACGCTCACCATCCTGCCGCGCCCGTGGCCGACTCGCAGATGATCCGTCAGCCAAACTCGGCCAGGAGCCGCTCCACCTCGTGCCGGTCCGGCGACTCGATCTGCCGGAACAGCATCAGCGCCTGTTCCAGGTGCGCGCGGGCCGCCGGCGGATCCGTGGCCCGTACGCAGCGAGCGACGCCCTCCAACGCTCGGGCCTTCTCATAGCGGGCGCCGAGTCGGTCGGCGTCGGCGAGCACCCGGCGGTGCAGGTCGAGCGCACTGGCGGCGTCCCCCTGCTCCAGGATCGCCCGGGCCAACAGGTTGCGCGAGGCACACTCGCCCAGTCGGTCGCCCACCTCCATCATCGCCACCAGCGCGTCCCGGTGCAGGGCCGCGGCACGTTCCGGATCGCCGGCGGCGCGTTCCATCACGCCGATCTCGTTGAGCACCTCCCCCTCACCGAAACGGTCGCTCGATTGGCGTTTGAGGGACAGCGCGACCCGCAGCAGGCGGCGGGAAGGAGCCAGGTCGCCCATCCGGTGCCGAGTTATCCCGAGTTGCCCCAGCGCATTGTGGGTCTGCCGGGGATCCTTCGCCTGGCGAGCCAGCCAGAGGTGCAGCCGGGCGTGCCGCAGCGCCTCGTCGTACCGCCCCCACCGGATCGACGCGTAACACAGGTTGTGCAGCAGATTGGTCAGCTCGTGCGCGCCGCCCAGGCTGCGGGTCATGCTGAGTGCCTCGTCGAACTTCGCCTTGCCCTGCCGGAAGTCACCATTCGCGGCGTACGAGACGCCGAGATTCCACAGTGTGCTGATCACGTCGCCGCGCAGCCCGAGCTGACGGCGCAACCTGAGCGCCACCTCCGCCGACCGGATCGCCTCCGGGAAGCGGGCCAGCCGGAAGTACGCCGAGGCGAGGTAGTTCAGCATCACGGCGATGGCCGCCTCGTCGCCCAGCCGCTCGGCGACTCGAAGCCCGATCGTGTGGGTCTCGATCACCTCGTCGAGGTGCCCGAGGTCGAAGTTGAGCCGCCAGCAGGCCCTGGCCAACTTCCAGCAATGGATCGGGAAGCCCTCCTCCTCGGCGACCCGCACGAGAGCGGTGAGCGCGGCGTGGTTCTCCTCGAACCACCCCCACCCCTCAGCCACCGGCACCACAAGCAGATCCGGACGGCGGGGCGTGTCCGCGGGAATGCTGCGACGACTGCCCGCCGCCTCGATCCTCCGGGCGATCGCCAACGTGATGGACAGATGGTGGTCCAGCAACCGCTCCAGGGCGGCCCGGCGCTCCGCTTGCCGTTCCGCGCCGGCGAGCAGCAGCCGGCCGTACTCGCGAAGCAGGTCGTGTAGGCGGTACCGGCCCGGCTGTACCTCGTCCACCAGGTGCGCGTCAACCAGCTCGTCCAGCACGTCCTGGGTGTCGGTCAGGGGCAGCTCGGCGAGGGCGGCGGCCACCCGGCTGTCGAGACGGCCCCCCGGATACAGGCTGAGCAGAGGGAACAGCCGCTGCGCCGACGGTGAAACCTGCTCGTACGACAGGGCGAACGCCTGCCCCACCGAGCGCTGCCCGGCGGTCAGCTCGGCCAGCGGCCCCGCTCCCGTGACCAGCCGCTCGGCGAGGTCGGCGACCCGCCAACGCGGCCGGTGCGCCAGTCGTGCGCCGGCCAGCCGAATGGCCAGGGGCAGGTGACCGCACCGGCCTGCCACCTCGGCCGCCGCCTCCGGTTCGGCGGCGACCCGCTCCACGCCGGCCACCCGACCGAGCAGCTCGATCGCCTCGTCCGCGTCGAGCACCGGCAGCGAGGACGGCCGACCCTCGTCGAGCCCGACCAGCCGACGACGGCTGGTGATGAGCACGAGGCAGTGCGGACCGTTGGGCAGCAGGGGTGCCACCTGATCGGCGGTGGCGGCGTTGTCGAGCACCACCAACGCCCGGCGTCCGGCCAGCTCGATCCGCCAGAGCGCCAGCCGGTCGTCCAGGTTCTCCGGCACCCGCTCGGCGGGCACACCGAGCTGACGGAGCAGGGCGGCCACGGCCGTGGCCGGCGTCAACGGCCGGCGTTCGCTGTGCCCGTGCAGATCGATGAAGAGCTGCGCGTCGGGATAGCGGTCGGCGAGCGCTGTCGCGACGTGTACGGCGAGCGTGGTCTTGCCGCTGCCGGCCATTCCGTCGACCACCTGGATCCGGGTGCCGTCCTCCTCGATCTCCTTGACCAGGCGGGCCACCGTCTCCTGCCGACCGATGAAGTCCCCGATCGCCCGGGGCAGTGCACGGACCGGGCCGGCGGGTCGGGCCGGTCGACCGGCCAGGGCGAGGTCGCCGGCGAGTACCCGCTGGTGCAGCTCCTGCAACTCGGCGCCCGGCTCGATGCCCAACTCGTCGGCGTACGTCTGCCGGCCCTCCCGGTAGACGGCGAGGGCGTCCGCCTGCCGTCCGACCGACGACAGGGCCAACATCAGTTGACCGCGCAAGCGCTCCCGCAACGGATGCCGATCGACGCTCTCCGCCAGTTCCTCGATCAGCTCCGCGGCCCGGCCGAGCCTCAGCTCGACGTCGACGCACTCCTCAAGCGCGGAGAGGCGTTGCTCGTCGAGCGTCTGCGCGCGACGACGGACGCTGACGCTCGGGATACCAGCGAGTGCCGGCCCTCGCCACAGCGCCAGGGCGGCACGGAAACCCGTGCGCGCCTCGGCCAGCCGGCCGGCCACCACGGCGCCCCGGGCCCTCTCCACCCCCCGAACGAAGACCTCGACGTCCAGGTCGTTCGGGCTGGTCCGGACGCCGTACCCGATCGGGTCGGTGACGATGAGTTCGGGTGCGAGGTCGAGTTCGGCGAACCGGCGGCGCAACCGGGACACGCAGGTCTGCAACTGGGCCCGGGCGGTGGCTGGAGGGCTGTCCTCCCACACCGCGTCCACCAACTCGTCGACCGGCACGAGCCGACCGGCACGCAGCAGCAGTGTGGCGAGCACGACTCGATCCCGACCCGCGGTGACGGTGGACTCGCCACCACCAACCCGCAGAGGCCCCAGGATCCCGAACCGCATCTGCTCCTCCACCCCCGTGGCACCCCAACCAGCAGCGTAGTCCCGTTGTCACGGCCCGACACAGCGTGGTGATAGCGATGTGAGAGCGGATCGAGGGCGGCACACCGGAAACTTGTTCCAGGTTGGCGGTGACGACATCCGACGGGGGCGGTGCGCCCGTCCCACCCCCAGGAGGGTGGGCGTACCGATGTCGGTGCAGAACTACCGACGCTGGAGGCGCCAGGCAGCAGCCTGGCGCCTCCACGCGTGATAATCCCTCAGCCCAACTCGGTGAGCAGTCGGCTCACCTCGTGCTGGTCCGGCGACTCGATCTGCTCGTACAGGGCCAGCGCGCGGATCCAGTGTGACCGGGCCGCGGCCGGGTCGGTGTCCCGCAGGCAACGGGCGATGCCGTCCAGCGCCCGGGCCTGCTCGTGCCGGGCACCCATCCGGACGGCATCGGCGAGCACCCGGCGGTGCAGGTCCACGGCGCTGGCCGCGTCCCCCTGGTCGAGGAGCGCACGGGCCAGCAGGTTACGTGACATGCAGGCGGCGAGGCGGTCTCCGGACTTGACCACCACGGCGAGCGCCTCGCGATGCAGCATCGCGGCTTCCTCCGGCCGGCCGAGGATCCGCTCGATGCTGCCCAACTCGTTGAGGACCTCACCCTCGCCGAAGCGGTTGCCCTCCCGGCGCTTGAACTGCAACGCCAGCCGCAGGAACCGGCGCGCGCCCGGGTAGTCGCCGAGTCGGGCACGCACCACGCCCAGGTGACCGAGGGCGTTGAACACGTTGTTCATGTCCCCGACCTCGCGGGCCAGGTGCAACTGGCGCCGCGAGACCTGCCGCGACTCCGGATAGCGACCCCAGGCCAACAGCAACAGCGCCTGGTTGTTGAGTATCGCGATGACCTCCACCGGCTGGTCGCCGGCGGTGATGAGCGCCAGGGCCGCGGCGGAGTGAGCCATCGCGGGAGCCAGTTGCCAGTTCGCGCCGTACGCGACGGTCAGGTTTCGACGGACGGTCACCTCGCCACGCAGGTCGCCGAGCCGCTGACGCGACCGGAGCGCTCGCTCCATCAGGTCGATGGCTTCCGGATAGCGCCCGAGCCGGAAGTAGCCGGAGGACAGATAGTTCTGCACTGTCGCAATGGCCCCCGCGTCGCCCAGTTGCTCGGCGGCGTGCAGTGCCACTGTGTGCGTGTCCATCAGCTCGTCCAGGTGGCCGTGCGAGTACAGGTAGAACCAGGATGTGCGGACCAGCTGCCAGCACCGTTCCAGTTGCCCCTCGGCGGCGGCCAACCGCACCAGCGCCGGAAGTGCGGCCCGATTGGCGTCGAACCAGCCGGTGCCGTCCGCGACGGATGCTCGCACCAGGTCGGCTCGGGGAGGTTCCGGCAGCATCAGGGCGGATCGGCTGGACACCGGCTCCATCCGACCGGAGATGGCGTGGGCCACATGCAGGTGGTGGTCAAGGAGTCGAACGATGGCGGCCGTCCGGCTCGCTGCGGTCTCGTCGGTCTCCAGCAGTTGTCGGGCGTACTCGCGCATCAGGTCGTGGAAGCGAAAACGGCCGGCCTCGGGCTCGTCGACGAGGTGCGCGTCGACGAGATTGTCCAGCAGGTCCTGGGCGTCCGGCAGCGGCAGGTCGGCGAGCGCCGCCGCCACCCGATCGTCGAAGAAGCCTCCGGGATGCAGCGCGAGCAGCCGGAACATCCGCTGTTGGTCGAGGTCGAGTTGTGCGTACGACAGAGCGAATGCCTGCCCGACGGAGCGTTCCCCGGCCGACAGCTCGCTAAGCGTGTTCCGTCCGGCGGCGAGCCGGTCCGCCAGGTCGCGGACCCGCCAGCGGGGCCGGTGGGCGAGTCGGGCCCCCGCCAGCCGGATGGCCAGCGGCAGGTGCCCGCAGCGGGCGATCACCTCGATGGTCGCCTCCGGCTCGGCGTCGACCCGGTCGGCGCCGACCACCCGTCCGAGCAGTTCCACCGCCTCCTCGGGGTCGAGCACGGCCAACGACGACGGCTTGCCACCGTCCAGACCGGCGAGCCGGCGGCGGCTCGTGATCAGGGTGAGGCAGTCCCGGCCGCTGGGTAGCAGCGGTACGACCTGAGCGGCGCTCGCGGCGTTGTCGAGCACCACGATCGCCCGGCGTCCGGACATTCTGCTCCGCCACAGGGCGGCACGTTCGTCGGTGCCGGCGGGGATCCGGTCACCCGGGACACCGAGCTGACGAAGCAGCGTGGCAAGGGCAACGGCGGGTGGGATCGGCTCCCGTTCGCTGTGCCCGTGCAGGTCGATGAAGAGATGCGCGTCGGGGTAACGGTGCGCGAGCGCGGTGGCGACATGCACGGCCAGCGTCGTCTTCCCGCTGCCCGCCATGCCGTCGACGAGCTGGATTCGGGCGTCGTCCTCCTCGATCTCCTTCACCAGCCGGTTGAGAGTCTCCTGCCGTCCGATGAAATCGTTGATCGCCCGGGGCAGTGCCCGGACCGGGGTGAAGGTCCGCTCCTCCGCGCCGCCGAGTGCCAGGTCACCGGCGAGTACGCGCTGGTGCAGTTCCTGCAGCTCGGCACCGGGTTCGATGCCCAACTCGTCGGCGTAGAACCGCCGGCCCTCACGGTAGGCGGCGAGCGCGTCGGCCTGCCGACCGACCGACGACAGGGCGAGCATCAGTTGGCCACGCAGACGCTCCCGCAGGGGATGCTGGTCGACGTTCTCGGCGAGTTCCCCGATCAGCTCGGCGGCCCGCCCGAGGCGCAGCTCAAGGTCGACGCACTCCTCGAGGGCGGTGAGGCGCCGCTCGTCGAGCGCCTGCGCGCGGCGGCGGACGCTGCGGCTGGCGATGCCGCCGAGCGCCGGCCCGCGCCAGAGCGCCAGGGCCGACCGGAACAGCTCACTCGCCTCGACCTCCCGACCGGCTGCGACGGCGGTGCGGGCCGCCTCGACCGTACGCCCGAAAACGTCGGCGTCCAGGCCATCCGGGGCGACCCGGACGCCGTATCCGACGGGATCGGTGATGATTGTTTCCGGCGGCAGCCCCAGCTCGGTGAGCCGGCGGCGCAGCCGCGACACGCAGCTCTGCAACTGGGCCCGGGCGGTGGCTGGAGGATGCTCCTCCCACACGGCGTCCACCAACTCGTCGACCGGCACGAGGCGGCCGGCCCGCAACAGCAGCGTGGCGAGCACGGTCCGGTCGCGTCCCGCGGTGACAGTGGACTCGCCACCGCCCACCCGCAGGGGCCCCAGGATCCCGAACCGCATCTGCTCCTCGCTTCACTGTGCAACTTCCAGCAGCGTAGTCCGGCGGTAACAGCTCGCCTCGGTCAGGCGATAGCGATCCGATAGCGGATCAACAGCGGTGCTGAGCACACTCACTGTGGGTTGTCGGTGACGGCATCCGACGGGGGCGGTGCGCCCGTCCCACCCCAGCGGGGCGGGCGTACCGATGTCGGCAGAGCACGGACGACAGAACGGGCGTCGGGCGAATTCGCCCGGCGCCCGTTCGCGTGCCCGTGGGGTCAGCGGCGGCCGACGGTCAGCACCGGCTTGGTGACCTCGGCAAAGAAGTCGTTGCCCTTGTCGTCGACAACGATGAAGGCGGGGAAGTCCTCGACCTCGATCTTCCAGACCGCCTCCATGCCCAGCTCGGCGTATTCGAGGACCTCGACGTGCTTGATGCAGTCCTGGGCGAGGCGGGCCGCGGGGCCGCCGATCGAGCCGAGGTAGAAGCCGCCGTGCTGTTGGCAGGAGCGGGTCACCTGACCGGACCGGTTGCCCTTGGCCAGCATCACCTGCGAGCCGCCGGCGGCCTGGAACTTCTCCACGTAGGCGTCCATCCGGCCGGCGGTGGTCGGGCCGAACGAGCCGGACGCGTACCCCTCGGGGGTCTTCGCCGGGCCGGCGTAGTAGACCGCGTGGTCGCGCAGGTACTGCGGCATCGGCTCACCGGCGTCCAACCGCTCGGCGATCTTGGCGTGGGCGATGTCCCGGGCGACGACGAGCGGCCCGGAGAGCGAGAGGCGCGTCTTCACCGGGTACTTCGACAGCTCGGCGCGGATCTCGTCCATCGGCCGGTTGAGGTCGACCCGGACGACCAGTTCGGCGTCGAGCGAGTCGTCGGTGACGTCGGGCAGGAAGCGCGCCGGGTCGGTTTCGAGGCGCTCGAGCCACACGCCCGACGGGGTGATCTTGGCAACGGCCTGCCGGTCCGCCGAGCAGGAGACGGCGATCGCCACCGGGCAGGACGCACCGTGCCGGGGCAGCCGGACCACCCGTACGTCGTGGCAGAAGTACCGCCCACCGAACTGCGCGCCGATGCCGAAGTTGCGGGTCAGCTCCAGCACCTCCGCCTCAAGCTCCAGGTCACGGAAGCCGTGCGCGCTCATCGAGCCGGAGGTGGGCAGCGCGTCGAGGTACTTGGCGCTCGCGTACTTCGCGGTCTTCAGCGCGTACTCGGCGGAGGTGCCGCCGATGACGATGGCCAGGTGGTACGGCGGGCAGGCGGCGGTGCCGATCAGCCGCAGCTTCTCCTCCAGGAACTGCATCATCCGCGTCGGATTCAACAGCGCCTTCGTCTCCTGGTAGAGGTACGACTTGTTGGCCGAGCCGCCGCCCTTGGCCATGAAGAGGAACTTGTACGCGTCGGGGTGCCCGTCCGGGTCCTCGGCGTACAGGTCCACCTGGGCGGGCAGGTTGCTGCCGGTGTTCCGCTCGTCCCACATGGTCAGCGGGGCGAGCTGGGAGTAGCGCAGGTTGAGCTTGGTGTACGCCTGGTAGACGCCCCGGGAGATGGCCTCCGCGTCGGCGCCGTCGGTGAGCACGTGCCGACCGCGTTTGCCCATCACGATGGCGGTGCCGGTGTCCTGACACATGGGCAGCACACCGCCGGCGGCGATGTTGGCGTTGCGCAGCAGGTCCAGCGCGACGAATCGGTCGTTCGGCGAGGCGGCCGGGTCGTCGATGATCGCCCGGAGCTGGGCCAGGTGCGCGGGGCGCAGGAAGTGCGCGATGTCGTGCATCGCCTCGGCGGTCAGCGCGGTGAGTGCGGCCGGTTCCACGGTGAGGAACCGGCGGCCTCCCGGGCCGTGTACGACGTCCACGCCCTCGTCGGTGACCAGGCGATAGTCCGTCTGGTCCGGGCCGGTCGGCAGCAGAGGGGCGTACGAGAATGCGGCGGCACTGCTCATGAGCGGCAAGCCTAGGGCAGACCGGTCGATCACTCCCACCCGCCGGGCGGGTCCTGGGACGCCGCTCTCATCCACCAGGCGTACCGGGCCCGGCCGCCGTCCGGATCGTCGCGCGAACCGCCGCTCAGCCGTCCTTGCCGCCGCCCGGGTCGGGGCAGAGTTCGCCCTTCGGCCCGCAGTCGTCGTTGTCCGGCCGGCCGGGGCCGGTGCTGCCCGGCTTGGGATTCCCACCATCGCTCGGCGGGCGGGTGGGCGATCCTCCGGGCGCGCCGAAGCGGACGTACCCGATCTCCCGCCCCTCACCGATGATCATGCCCTGGGACCCGACCGCGAGGGCGTTCGCCGAGGTGCGCAGCGCGGCCAGCTCCCGGCCGGTACGCGGGTCCAGCGCCGCCAGCCGGGACGGCTTCTCGTCGGACACCACCGCCGCGTACGGGGTGAGCGCCGCCCCGGACTTGCCGCTTGCGGGTCGCGTCCAGAGGACCTTCTCGGTGCCCAGCTCACGGGCGATCATCGAGCGCTTGTCGGCGGCTCGGAACAGCGCCTGACGGTCGTCCACCGCGATCAGCCTGGTGCCCGGCTCACCGACCCAGAGCAGTCGCCCGTCGTACCCGTCGATGACCGCCTCGCGGCCGTCCGGCGCGACGCCGATGATCACGTTGCGGGCCCCCTGCGGGTCCTCGCGTTGTACGCAGCCCGCGGAGTCGGCGGTGCGCAGGTTGACGCCGGCCCGCTGCCAGGCCTCCTGCCCGGTCGCCGAGTCCCGGGCGGAGATGGCGAAGTAGCAGGTGCCGTCCTGGGAGCGGGCGGCGATCCGCAGCAGTCGGCCGCCCACCACGGAGAGCCGCTCGTCCCGGCTGGGCTCGACGTTCTGCAACACCCGGCCGGTGGCGGTGTCGACCACGTGGACCCGACCGTCGACCGGGAAGCCGAGCAGCGGCGGCGCGGCCTCCGCGCCGGCCACGCCGTCGTCGATCCGGGTGGCGGTGAGCCGACGGGTGCCGCGCAGACCCGGGTTGTCGGCGAGCAGGCCGCTGTGCACCCCGGGCAGGAAGGCCGTCCAGAGTGGCGCGGTGCCGCGCGGGTCCCAGGCGCTCAGGGTGCAGTCGGTGGCGTCCACACACCGGGCGTCGAGGAGCAGGTTGCGGTACGTCCAGACCGCCACCGCGTCGTCGTCACGCCGCCGGGTCGCCCCGGTCGTCGGGTCGAGCAGCTCGTACCCCTTGACCAGGAGCTTGCCCACGGCCACCACCGGGTCGCGGTCGCCGCCGGCGACCGCCGCCCAGTCCGCCTTGCGCTCCCAGAGCTGGCCGCCGGTGGCCAGGCTGCGAGCCTCGACCCGGGTGCGCTGCTCGACCACGACGGCGTCGCCGGCGATGGTCACGCTGCGTGGAGTGCCGCCGACCCGCTGCTGCCAGACCACGTCGGGCTCGGAGATGGGTTCGCTGCGGTCCACCCAGTCCCACAGGCCGGGGAACGGGTTCCACACGCCGGTCGCGGCGAGCGCGACGACCACGGCGAGGCCAAGCAGCAGCCCACCGCGCACGCTCCCCTTCGCCACACCGCACACCGTAGCCACGATCACGGATCTTCCGTACGCCCTCGCCGCCGTGTCGCCGCGCTTTCTGGGCTCGGAGGTGTTACAGCACCCTTCCCTCGGCCCGAACGGCACTTCGCACCAGCGGCAGCGTGCGGTAGGAGATCTGTTCGGCCAGCGCGATGATCGTCGAGGCCCGGGTGATGCCGGCGGACGAGACGATCTGGTCGATGACCCGTTGCAGGTCGGTGTTGGAGCGGGCCACGATCCGGCAGAGCAGGTCGCTGGAGCCGGTGATGGTGTGCGCCTCCAACACCTCGGGGATGGCGGCGAGGTGAGCGGTGACCGGGTCGTGGCCGTGCCGCTGACTGATCTCCAGGGTGACGAAGCTGGTCACCCCGAACCCGATCGCGGCCGGCGCGATCTCGGGGCCGAAGCCCCTGATGACCCGCCGTTCGACAAGCTTGTCCAGCCTCGCCTGCACGGTGCCGCGTGCCACCCCGAGCCGGCGGGAGCACTCCAGCACCCCGATCCGCGGCTCTTCGGCGAGCAGTTCGATCAAGCGCACGTCGAGCGCATCGAGCTGTACATTCTGCTCACCATTCATGAGTGCAGACCATACCGAATGCGCAACCTGACCAGCCATTCTGGCAACAGTTGCCCAGCCGACGTCGGGGCAGCGATCCTCGCCACAAGAACCGACCACGGCGGCCCACAAGGCCGGCCGGTACGCGAGGGAGCCCACCATGACCCAGGCGATCGACCGACCCCAGTCGACCGAGGACGTCGACATCGACCGGCTCGTCGGCGCTGTCGACCACGACGTCAGCCACGACCCGTTCCCGGTCCGTGGGCTCGACCACGTGCACTTCCTGGTCGGCAACGCCAAGCAGGCCGCGCACTACTACTCCACCGCCTTCGGCATGACCTGCGTGGCGTACCGCGGCCCCGAGCAGGGCTACCGGGACCACGCCCAGTACGTGCTGACCAGCGGATCGGCCCGCTTCGTGCTGACCGGCGCGGTGCGCCCGGACGCCGACGGCACCGAGCACGTGGCGAAGCACAGCGACGGGGTCAGCGACATCGCGCTCGAGGTGCCGGACGTGGACGCCGCGTACGCGCACGCCATCGCGCAGGGCGCCGCGAGCGTCGTCGAACCGCACGAGGTGACCGACGAGCACGGCACGGTCCGGATGGCCGCCATCGCCGCGTACGGCGACACCCGGCACACCCTCGTCGACAGGTCCCGCTACACCGGCCCGTTCCTGCCCGGCTTCGTGGCCCGGGGCCCGATCGTGGACCGGCAGCCGATGATCGACGCCGGCATCCAGCCGAAGCGCTTCTTCCAGGCCGTCGACCACGTGGTCGGCAACGTGGAGCTGGGGCGGATGGACGAGTGGGTCGAGTTCTACAAGCGGGTGATGGGCTTCTCCAACATGGCGGAGTTCGTCGGCGACGACATCGCCACCGACTACTCGGCGCTGATGAGCAAGGTCGTCGCCAACGGCACCCGCAAGGTGAAGTTCCCGCTCAACGAGCCGGCGATCGCCCGCAAGAAGTCGCAGATCGACGAGTACCTGGAGTTCTACCAGGGCCCGGGCGCGCAGCACATCGCCGTCGCCACCAACGACATCCTGGCCAGCGTCGACGCCATGCGGGCCGCCGGGGTGGAGTTCCTGGACACCCCCGACTCGTACTACGACGACCCGGAACTGCGCGAGCGCATCGGCAACGTCCGGGTGCCGATCGAGGAGCTGAAGGCCCGCAAGATCCTGGTCGACCGGGACGAGGACGGCTACCTGCTCCAGATCTTCACCAAGCCGGTGCAGGACCGTCCGACGGTCTTCTTCGAGCTGATCGAGCGGCACGGCTCGCTCGGCTTCGGCAAGGGCAACTTCAAGGCGCTCTTCCAGGCGATCGAGCGGGAGCAGGAAGCCCGCGGCAACCTGTAACACTTGCGAGCGTGACGCAGCCTCCGTCGTACCCGACGCCGCCGGCCGGTGGGCCTCAGCCCGCTGCCGGCGGCGTCGCGCCGCCGCCCGGACCACACCCGCAGGGGTACGCCGCGCCGCCGCAGTACGCCCCACCCGGGTACGCCCCGCCGCAGTGGTACGCCGCGCCGCCCGGCCCGCCCCCTCCCCCGCTCAGCCCGAGCGGTCAGCCGCTGGCCGGCTTCGGCGACCGGCTGCTGGCCTGGCTGATCGACACGGCGTTGGCGAGTGCCGTCCTGCTGGTGCTGTTCATGCCGGCCTTCTTCGTCCTGTGGTGGCGGATGCTCACCGAGCTGAGCCAGACCAACTCGGACGGCACCCTGGCGGAGCCCGACCCGGGCACCTTCATCGTCGAGTTCTTCCTGCCGATCCTGCTGCTCCAGCTCGCGCTCTTCGCGCTGATGCTCGGGCTCTACTGGCTCTACCACGTGGAGTACCTCAAGCGCGGCGGCCAGACGCTCGGCAAGAAGGTCATGAACCTGCGCGTGGTGCCGCTCGACCCGACCCGCACCCTGGACCGCGGGATGGCCGGCCGGCGCTGGTTGGTGCAGTTCCTGGCCTCGTCGCTGGTTCCGGGGTGCAGCTACGCCGACGGGCTCTGGCAGCTCTGGGACAAGCCGTGGCAGCAGTGCCTCCACGACAAGTTCGCCGGAACCATCGTCGTTAAGGTGTCCACGTGAGCGAGCGGAGCGAGCGAACATGAGTGTCCGCCGAAGACCCTGGGTGAGGATGTTCGCGGATTCGTCGTGGCCGCGGTAAATGTCGACGTCAGGGTGGGCGGCGTCGTTGTCGGGAGGAGGCGACCGGCCGTCCAGCGATGCGACCGGCGGTCCAGCGGACCTGTGGAAGTGGGCGGAAGCCCGAGAAACCCGAGGAAGCGGGTGCGGGAACAACGTCGGGCCACGGCTGGTTGTGGACAGTGTCGGTGTGACTCAGTGTCCCCGGGCCTCACCTAATATCGCCTTCGCGGAATACCGTTCGGCTGGAGCCGCGTCGTGCCACTCGCCGAGAGGCGACCTGCACACCGACACCAGCGCCGCCCCCGGCTCACAAGGCCGGGGGCGGCGCTGTCTGGCGGCACAATGTCAGGGTGACTGACGCGCAGCCGTGGTCCGAGCAGCCGGGCGTACTCGTGCTCCCCAGTGGGGTGACGGTACGCGGACGCCGCATCGCCGCCGCGACCTCGCCCGCCGACTTCGCCGTGCTGTTGGCCCCTGGTGCGGAGCCGGCGTGGCCGCACCGGCGGATCCGGTGGCCGGACTTCTGGGTGCCGCTCGACCGCGCCGATGCTCTCGACGCCCTGCGGGAGGCGCTGCGGCGGGCGCGCGACGGTGAGCGCGTCGAGGTCGCCTGTCGGGGTGGGCTGGGTCGCACCGGAACGGCCCTGGCCGCGTTGGCGATCCTCGACGGCCTGCCGGTCGAGCGGGCGGTGCCGTGGGTTCGGGCCGGCTACCACCCGAAGGCGGTGGAGACCCCCTGGCAGCGGCGTTGGCTGCGCCGCGTCACCTGACCGCCGCCGGGCCGGCCGCCGCGTCACCTGACCGCCGGCGGGGCAGCCGCCGGGCCGGCCGCCGCGTCACCTGACCGCCGCCGGGGCAGCCGCCGGGGCGTTGACGTATTCGCGCAGGTGGGTGGCGGTGAGGGTGTCGCCGGTGGCGACCAGGTCGGCTGGTGTGCCGGTGAAGACGAGGCGCCCGCCGTCGTGGCCGGCGCCGGGGCCGAGGTCGATGAGCCAGTCGGCGTGTGCCATGACCGCCTGGTGGTGCTCGATGACGATCACCGTGTTGCCGGCGTCGACCATGCGGTCGAGTAGGGCCAGTAGTTGGTCCACGTCGGCCAGGTGCAGGCCGGTGGTGGGCTCGTCCAGGACGTACGTGGTGGTCTTCTCGGCCAGGTGGATGGCGAGCTTGAGTCGTTGCCGCTCCCCGCCGGACAGGGTGGTCAGCGGCTGGCCGAGGCTGAGGTAGCCCAGCCCGACGTCGACCAGCCGGTTGAGGATGGGGTGCGGGAAGAACGCGTGCGCCTCGGTGACCGACATGGCCAGCACCTCGCTGATGTTCCTGCCGCGCAGCGTGTACGTGAGCACCTCGTCGGTGAAGCGTCGCCCCTCGCACCGTTCGCAGATGCTCGCGACGCCGGCCATCATGGCCAGGTCGGTGTAGGTCAGCCCGATTCCCTTGCAGGTCGGGCAGGCGCCTTCGGAGTTGGCGCTGAACAGTGCGGCCTTGACCCCGTTGGCCTTGGCGAAGGCGGTGCGGATCGGGTCGAGCAGCCCGGTGTAGGTGGCGGGGTTGCTGCGTCGTGAGCCGCGGATCGGGGACTGGTCGACGATGACGACGCCGGACCGGCCGCGCAGTGAGCCGTGGATCAGGGAGCTCTTGCCGGAGCCGGCCACGCCGGTGACCACGGTGAGCACCCCGAGCGGGATGTCCACGTCCACGTTGCGCAGGTTGTGCAGGTCGGCCTGGCGGATGGCGAGCTGCCCGGTGGGTCGGCGTACGTCGGAACGCAGGGTCACCCGGTGGTCCAGGTGCCGCCCGGTGAGCGTGTCGGAGCGGCGCAGACCGGGGATGTCGCCGGTGAAGCAGATCTGACCGCCGTCGGTGCCGGCGCCCGGCCCGAGGTCGACCACGTGGTCGGCGATGGCGATGGTCTCCGGCTTGTGTTCCACCACAAGCACCGTGTTGCCCTTGTCGCGCAGTCGCAGCAGCAGGTCGTTCATCCGGGCGATGTCGTGCGGGTGCAGGCCGACGGTGGGCTCGTCGAAGACGTACGTGACGTCGGAGAGGCTGGAGCCGAGGTGCCGGACCATCTTCACCCGTTGCGCCTCACCACCGGAGAGGGTCGCCGACTCGCGGTTGAGACTGAGGTAGCCCAGGCCGATCTCGACCAGGGAGTCCAGCAGGTCGCGGAGGTTGGCGACGAGCGGCGCGGCCCCCGGGTCGTCGACGGTGCGGACGAACGCGGCCAGGTCGCTGATCTGCATGGCCGAGCAGTCTGCGATGTTGCGTCCGGCGATCCGTGCTGACAGGGCCGCCGCGTTGAGTCGGGTGCCGCCGCAGTCGCCGCAGCTGGTGAAGGTGACCGCCCGGTCGACGAAGGCGCGGATGTGCGGTTGCATCGACTCGCGGTCCTTGGCCAGGAGGAGCCGCTTGACCTTGACCGCGAGCCCCTCGTACGTCCAGTTGTTGCTGCCCACCTTGATCTTCGTGGCCGGCTTGTGTAGGAGGTCCTCCCACTGTTGTGGGGTGAAGTCCTGGAGTTTGGTGTCGGGGTCGAACAGGCCGGAGCCGACGATGGTCTGCCAGTACCAGGAGCCGACAGCGAAGTTCGGCGCGGTGATCGCGCCGTCGTTGAGGGAACGTTCGACGTCGACCAACGCGTTGACGTCGAGGTCGGAGACCTGACCCAGCCCTTCGCAGGTGGGGCACATGCCCTCGGGCAGGTTGAAGCTGAACGCCCCGGCGCCGCCGACGGACGGCTGGCCGAGCCGGCTGAAGAGGATCCGCAGCATGGCGTACGCGTCGGTGGCGGTGCCGACGGTGGAGCGAGAGTTGACGCCCATCCGTTCCTGGTCGACGACGATCGCGGCGCTGAGGTTGCGCAGCGAGTCGACGTCCGGCCGGTTGAGGTTCGGCATGAACGACTGGAGGAACGCGCTGTAGGTCTCGTTGATCATGCGCTGGGACTCGGCGGCGATGGTGCCGAAGACCAGCGACGACTTACCTGACCCGGAGACACCGGTGAAGACGGTCAACCGGCGCTTGGGGATGTCGACCGAGACGCTCGCGAGATTGTTCTCCCGCGCTCCGCGTACCTCGATCATGTCGTGGCTGTCGGCGGCGGACCATGCTGGCTGCGACATGCGAACCCTTCACAGAATCGTGGCGGGGCGTCGCCCCGCCGAGCACTGGCGGGTTCCATTGTCTCATTCATTCACATGTAGAGGCTTTCGGCGACATTCGAACGCATGGCGCGGCAGGACGCCCCGTAAAGTCTCAAATCACGTCGTAACCAGTACGGTTGCCGTCGTGAACACCGAGGGAAAGGATCGGCTGCGCGCGGTGGACCTGGCGGCCACCGTCGGGATCTCGGTGCAGCAGGTGCGCAACTACGTCGAGGTGGGTGTGCTGCCGCCGGTGCGGCGCACCGCAAGCGGCTACCGGATCTTCACCAGCGAGCACGCGCGGGCGTTGACCGTGGCGCGGCGGTTGGCCGAGGGGCACGGCTGGAGCCGTACCCGGGAGATCATGGCGGCGGTGCACGCCGGTGACCTGCCGGCGGCCCTGGCGGCGCTCGACGGCGGCCACGCCGAGCTGAACCGGGAGCGTGCCGAGATCCGCCGGGTGCTCGGCGCCTTCGAGACCGTGCTGGCCAGCCCGCCGACGGCCCGGTCGGCGCGACGCCACGGCGTCCGCATCGGCGAGGTCGCCGCCCTGGTCGGGGTCCGCACCTCGCAGCTGCGGCTCTGGGAGGAGCGTGAGCTGCTGCGGCCGGGCCGCACCCCAGGCACCAACTACCGGGTGTACGACGAGGTCGAGCTGCGCGCGGCGCAGGTCATCGCGCTGCTGCGTCGGGGGGCGTACCCGTTCGAGATCATCGAGGCGGTGCTGGACGAGCTGCGCAGCACCGGCAGCCCGCAGCGGGTCCGCGCCGAGCTGGCCCGCCGCGAGCAGGAGCTGCACACCCGCAGCCTGCGCCGGCTGCGGGGCAGCGCCGCGCTGCACGACTACCTGCGTGGTCGCGGCGACGCGGATTGACCGCCATCCCGTCCCACCGGCCGATCCTCGTGACTAGGGTCGGGCACATGAGAGCTGCGCTGCTGGCGGCCACCACGTCCGCCGTCCTGCTCGCTCCCGTGCCGGTGGCTGCGGCGGGAGCGTCCGCCGCCGCACCGACGGTGCGGTGCCCCCGTGTTCCGGCGCCGGCGATGTCCCGCCCGCCCCGGCCCTCGCCGCCACCCGCGGTGCCCTCGCAGCGGGTCGTCGGTGGCGCGGCACTGGACACGGCCGGCCTGGTCGTGCCGGCCGGCGTCGCCGCGCCACCGGGCGTCACCGCCACGTCGTGGCTGGTCGCCGACCTGGACAGCGGCCAGGTGCTCGGCGGTTGCGGCCCGCACGAGTACGGCACACCGGCGAGCGTGCAGAAGCTCCTGCTGGCGGCCACGATGCTGCCCAGGCTCGACCCGAAGCAGACGGTCACCGTCACCGAGGCGGACATGAACATCGAGCCCGGCTCCTCGGCCGTGGGTCTGGTCGCCGGCGGTCGGTACACCATCGAGACCATCTGGCTCGGGTTGCTGCTCAACTCCGGCAACGAGGCCGCCAACGCCCTCGCCCGGCTCGGCAGCGGAACGGACAGCGCCGCCGGCGTACGGGCGATGAACGAGCACGCGCACCACCTCGGGGCGCTCCAGACGCACGCGGTCACCCCGTCCGGGCTGGACGGCAAGGGGCAGTTCACCAGCGCGTACGACCTGGCGCTGATCGCCCGGGCCTGCTTCGCCCAGCCGACCTTCCGCCGGTACGCGCTGACCGAGCAGACGTCGATCCCGGTCCAGCCGGCGCAACGGACCAAGGGCTTCGAGATCCAGAACGAGAACCAGCTCATCTACCGCTACCCGGGGGCGCTCGGCGGCAAGACCGGCTTCACCGACCTGGCCCGGCACACCTACGTCGGGGCGGCCGAACGCGGCGGACGGCGGCTGGTGGTGACCCTGCTGGGTGCCGAGTCGGCGCCGGCTCGCGGCTGGGAGCAGGGCGCGGCCCTGCTGGACTGGGGCTTCACGCTTCCCCGGGACGCCACGGTGGGTCGGCTGGTCGAGCCCGGCGAGCTGACCGCCACCCCGTCGGCGGCACCGTCCGCGCTCGCGGCACCCGGCGCGCCCCGCCCGGCGGCGGCCAGCGGGCCGGCGCGTACCGGCTCGGGGTGGCTCTGGTCGGTGACCGCCGCGAGCGGCGCGACGGTGGTGGCGCTGTGGGGCGGCCTGCTGTGGCGGCGTCGCCGCCGGTTGCCCTGACGGATCGACATCAGGCGCTGCCCTCCATAGACTCCGGTCTTTCTGGCACCACCAGTCCAGGAGGATCCCTGTGTCGAGTGAACTCGAACCGCGTCCCGCAGTGGCGGCACCCCGCCGGCCGGTGCGCGCCCTGACCCGCCTCGCGGGGGTGACGGTGTTCGCCGGGGCGCTGCTCGTCGGCGCGTCCGCGAGCGCGGTCGCCGCGCCGGACGCCGCCGACCGGCCGCCGCGCACCACCCACGGCCCGTGCGCGTACACCGAGACACCGGACGAGCCAGCGGCCCGGCCGGTGCCGTTGCCGCCCGACCCGCGACGCACCCCGGCCCGGGGCAGCGTCCGGGTGACCCTGGCGACCAACCATGGGCCGATCGGGTTGACCCTGGACCGGGCCGCCGCGCCGTGCACGGTGCAGAGCTTCCTGCACCTGGTCGGCAAGCGCTTCTACGACCGCACGTCGTGCCACCGGCTCACCACGTATCCCACGCTGAGTGTGCTGCAGTGCGGTGACCCGTCCGGCACCGGCGAGGGTGGCCCAGGCTACCGGTACCGCGACGAGTTGCCGACCGACCTGCCGCCCGCGCCCACCGACCCGACCGGGGAGCGCAAGGTGTACGCCCGGGGCGTCCTCGCGATGGCCAACGCCGGGCCGGACACCAACGGCAGCCAGTTCTTCCTGGTCTACGCCAACTCCGCGCTGCGCCCCAACTACACGATCTTCGGCGAGGTCGACGCGGCCGGCCTGGCCACCCTGGACCGGATCGCCGCCGGGGGAGTGGCGCCGACCGCCGAGGACCCGGCGCCTGTCGACGGTGCGCCCGCGCTGCCGGTGAGCATCCGCAAGGCCGTCCGCTTGCACCACCACCACTGACCGTGCGGAGCGGTGGGTGACCCTCGGTCGCCCACCGCGCCCGTCGAAGCTGAACGAGTGCCGCGCTGGTCGACAGCTATGACGTCGACGCGGCCGGAACTTCCGGAAACGGACCGGAAGTGGTCCAACCGGTTTCCGGGGCAGTTCCGGCCGTCACGCCGAGGCGGGCGACCCGGTCGGCGGGGCGGCGGTGCTGTCCCGAACGACCAACTCGGTGGCGAGCTCGACCCGGGGCGAGTCGATGCCCTCGCCCTGGGCCAGGCGCAGCACCGTCCGGGCCGCCAACCGTCCCATCTCGACAAGTGGTTGGCGCACGGTGGTCAGCGGCGGTGAGGCCCAGCGGGCTTCCGGCAGGTCGTCGAAGCCGACCACGCTCACGTCGTCCGGGACGCGGAGCCCGCGGCGGCGGATGGCCTCGTAGACACCGAAGGCCATCTGGTCGCTGGAGGCGAAGATGCCGGTCGGCGGGTCGGCGAGGTCGAGCAGTGCCGTTCCACCGGCGAACCCGGAGGCGTGGTAGAAGTCGCCCGGGTAGATCAGAGTGTCGTCCACCGGCACCCCGGCGGCCTCCAGCCCGGCGCGGTAACCGTCGAGCCGGGCGCGGCTGCACAGCAGGTGCGTCGGCCCGGCCACGAAGCCGATGCGTCGGTGCCCGATCGAGAGCAGGTGTTCGGTCGCGGCGAGCCCACCGGCCCAGTTGGTGGCGCCGATCGTGGGCACCTCCATGGCCGGCACGCCGGCCGGGTCGACGACCACCACCGGCACGTTGAGGCGACGCAGTTGCGCGTGCAGCGGCGGGCTCAGGTGCGAGGTCACGAAGATGACGCCGTCGGTGGCCCGGGTACGCAGGTTCTGCAACCACTGCCGGGCCGCGGTCGGCTGCCGGTGGATCGCGGAGACGACGGTGCCGACACCCGCACCGTGCCCGACGTCCTCCACCCCCCGGATGATCTCCACGGCCCAGGGGCTGTCCAGGTCGTTGAAGACCAGGTCGACGAGGCCGGCGCGGCGAACACTGCGGCTGGTCCGACGCCGGTAGCCGTGGTGGCGCAACAACTCCTCGACCCGTTCCCGGGTGTCCGGGGCCACATCGGAGCGACCGTTGAGCACCCGTGACACGGTCGGCACCGACACCCCGGCCTCCCGTGCGATCGCGGTGATGGTCACCCTGCGTCCGTCGTCCGCGCCCACCCGCGTCTCCTTCACCGAGCCGGAGGGGCGACCCACAACACGTCGCCCACCGTGTGTCCCGAAACGGCGTGCCCGTCCCACCGGCCATCTTGCCTCACCGACGGGGGCTGACGACATGCCGAGCCGACCGAAGCTTCGCTTGATTTGCGGAAAAGTTCCGTAGTTTTTTCGGTCACTTTCGCTTGTCGACCGGGCGGACGGCGCACCGTCGACCCGACTTTCCCGACTCCAGCGATGTCCGGCGGCCGGGGACGGGCCGACTTCCGGCGGGCCGAGCGGATCCGGGGATGGCGGCCCCGGCTGGGCTGATAGACAGGAATCGTGCGTCACCGCCTGGCTGTCGTCCTCACCCTCGCCGCGCTGCTCGGCGGCTGCTCGCCGCCGGAGTCCCGCCCCGCGCCGGCCACGGCGGAGCCGACGTCGGCGAGCCCCACACCCGCGCCTACCCCGTCCACCTCCACCGCAGCCCCGCTGCCGGGGTTCGTGGTGCTGACCGACCTCGACCCGCGCATCCACGCCGACATCCGCTACGCCACGCCGCACAACTTCGTCGGCCGGCCGATCACCGGCTACCGCGAGCCGCTGTGCCTGCTCACCCAACAGGCGGCCGAGGCGTTGAGCCGTGCCCAGGACGCCGCGCTGACCGGTGGACACAGCCTCAAGGTGTACGACTGCTACCGCCCGCAACCGGCGGTCGACGACTTCGTCGCCTGGTCGAAGCGCCCCGGCGAGCAGCAGACCAAGGCCGAGTTCTACCCGGACGTGGCCAAGAACAGGCTCTTCGCCGACGGTTACATCGGGGCGCCCACCGCGCACAGCCGCGGCAGCACCCTGGACCTGACCCTTGTCGACGAGCCCGCCGCCAGCCAACCTCCGTACCGGCCCGGCCAGCCGTTGGTGGCCTGCACCGCGCCGCGCGGGAAGCGCTTCGCCGACAACAGCATCGACATGGGTACGGGCTTCGACTGCTTCGACCCACGGGCGCACACCGCCGACCCCCGCGTCACCGGGACACCGCAGGACAACCGTCGGTTGTTGCAGCGGCTGATGACCGACGCCGGGTTCGTCAACTACGACCGTGAGTGGTGGCACTACAGCCTGCGCGACGAGCCGTACCCGGACACGTTCTTCGCCGCCCCGGTCGCCCGCTCGTCGGTCGGGTGAGCTCAGGTCCAGTAGAGGACCCGACAGGCCGGTACGCGGGCCGCCAGCTCGTCGGTGAACCAGCCCCGCAGCTCGGCCATCGTGTCGCGGGGGTAGACGTACTTCACCGCGCCGAACTTGCCGTGCTTGCGGGTGCGGGACTCCTCGTCCATCTCCAGTCGGGTGCGTGGGTACCAGCCGAGCAGCACCTCCTTGCTGCCGGGCGTGAACCGGTGGGTGATCAGCTCGGCGGTCAGGTCCAGGTCCGGCACCCCGTCGACCGCCGCGCGGACCTGGTCGAGCAACTCGCCGTAGCGTTCCCGCCAACCGGGCAGGGCGATGATCGGCGCGATGGTCAGCCCGACCGGGTAGCCGTCCAGGGCGAGCCGGCGCAGCGCGGCCAGCCGGTCCGGCACCCGCGCGGTGCCGCCCTCGAACCGTTCGCTCACCGGGGCGCAGTTGACGCTGAAGCGGACCCGGGTGCGGCCGGCGTGCGGCAACCCGACGAAGGTGTCCACGTCGGCGTACTTGGTGGTCCAGCGCAGTTGGACGGGGGCGTCCCAGTCGGCGAAGTGCTGCACCGCCCGGCGCCAGCTGCCGGTCAGGTGCTCCAGTGCGAGGGGGTCGGTGTAGCAGGACGCCTCGAAGGTGGTGCCCTCGTCGGCGCGTCGCGCGTTGCGGCTGGTCACCGTCCCACGCCCGGCGTATTCGGCCAGCCCGGCGAGGATGTCGTCGAGGTCCGCGTACACCCGGGTCACCGGTGGGCCGGACAGCGATCCGGCGAGGTAGCAGTACTGGCAGTGGGCCGGGCACCCCTCGGCCAGGTCGACCCGCCAGTCGGCGCTTGGCGCGATGGGTTGCAGGGCGCGCCGTGCGGGTGGGCTCACCACGATGGCCAGGGTGGACTTGGCCCGCGCGTAGGTCTCCCGGTCGGTGGGTCCGCGTACCCCGGTCAGCCGGTTGGATCTCAGGTGTTCCACCTCGATGCCCAGGGCCTGGATCCGCTCGATGATCCGCTGGCCGTGCGGCTGGTCGAGCGCGGCCGGGGTGGCCACCACCCGACCGGGGGTCCAGCGCCGCGCGGGCCGGGTCGGCGGCGCGAGGCCGGCCAGGTCGCGGATCGGCACCCGCTCGCCGCTGGCGTCGTGCGGAGTGGCGGGTACGTCCACGGCGAGCGGCTCGTCGACGTCGACGGCGTCCGGGCTGGTCACCGGGCCGGGGTACCCGCTGCCGCAGGAATCCCACCCGTTCGGGCCATCGGCGATTGACGCGAACAGGTCAGAGGAATAACCTTTCGTCTATCTGTAAACCTTGTGAACAAATGTTTCTCGACGCGGCGGCGCGCGTCCCCACCGAAGGGACGATCAGGTGATCGCAGAACTCTCCTCCCGTACCAGACGAATCCTCTCGTTGTTCGTCGCCCTGGTCGTCGCGCTGACCGCCGGCGTCGCGGTCGGCGCGGCACGCAGCGCGCAGGCCGCGCCGACGTTCAAGGTCCTGGCCTTCTACAACGGCACCTGGGACGCCGCGCACATCGACTTCGTCAAGGACGCCCGGGCCTGGTTCCCGCAGGCCGCCGCCCAGTACGGCTTCTCCTGGGAGGCCACCAACAACTGGAGTCTGCTGAACACCTCCAACCTGGCCCAGTACAAGGTCGTCATGTTCCTGGACGACGCGCCGCCCGCCGCGCAGCGGGCCGCGTTCCAGCAGTACGTGCAGAACGGCGGGGGATGGCTGGGCTTCCACGTCAGCGCGTTCACCACCAACCCGTCGAGCTGGAGCTGGTACTACAACACCTTCCTCGGCACCGGCTCGTTCCAGACGAACACCTGGGGGCCCACCCGGGTCACGATGCGCGCCGACAACCGCACCCACGCGGCCTCCCGGAACCTCCCGGCGACCTTCCCGTCGTCGATCAGCGAGTGGTACTCCTGGAGCAACGACCTGCGGCAGAACCCCAACATCGACATCCTCGCCTCGGTCGACCCGTCCAGCTTCCCGGTGGGCACCGACCCCAACCAGTCCTGGTACGGCGGCTACTACCCGCTGGTCTGGAGCAACCGGCAGTACAAGATGCTGTACGCCAACTTCGGCCACAACGCGATGAACTACAGCACCAACACCGGGCTGTCCTCCACCTTCGACAGCGCGCAGCAGAACCAGCTGCTGATCGACGGGCTGCACTGGCTCGCCGGTGTCGGCACCGTCCCGCCGACCACGCCCCCGCCCTCGGACGGCATCTCGCCGACCGCCTGGCACACCGTGGTCAACCGGGGCAACGGCAAGTGCGTGGACGCCCGGGCCGCGGCCAGCGCGAACGGCACGGCCATCCAGCAGTACGCCTGCAACAACAGCGCCGCCCAGCAGTACCAGTTCGCCCCGACCAGCGGCGGGTACCTGCGGGTCAACAACCGCAACAACAGCGCCCAGGTGATCGACGTGACCGACCGGTCGACCGCCGACTCAGCGCCGATCCAACTCTGGTCCTACAGCGGCGGCAACAACCAGCAGTGGCGGGCCGAGCCCGAGGGCAACGGCTACTACCGCCTGGTCAACCGCAACAGCGGCAAGTGCCTCGACGTGCCGGGAGCGTCCACCGCGGACAGCGTCCAGCTCATCCAGTACACCTGCAACGGCACCGCGGCGCAGTCCTTCCGGATGGTGCCGCAGTCGTAGGTGCGCTATAGCCTCACGGCCATGGCGATTCCCGACCGCGTGCCGATCGCGTACGAACCCGACTACCACACCCGCCACATCGGCAGGTACGACAAGGGCCTGTTCTTCGGCTCCGTCACCGCGACACTGCCGGACGGTGCCGGGGCCGAAGACGACTGGTACCGCCACAAGCGGTGGTACGCGGTGCTGCACCGGTTCGACGCCGACGGTGTGCACACCGACTCGGACATCTGGTTCGCCGGCACCAGTGAGGACGAGGAAGCCTCGGTCGATCGGGCCGAGGCTCACCTCGTCGACTGGCTCGACGCGCTGCCGGGCCGGGCCTTCGGCGACATCGCGATCGGGCTGTTCCAGGTCGAGGTCGACGGGCACGTCTTCGGGCTTGTCGACGGTTCGGCGGACTACGACGGTGCGGACCACGCCGAGTTCGTTCCGAACGAACTGGGCTTCGACCCGCCCTGGGACGGCCTCTACGACACCTGAGCGGCGCGACCGAACCGGGCGGCGACGTCCCGGACGACGGCGCGCAGCTCCGGTGGGTCGAGCACGTCGAAGTCGACCCGCAGGGTGCTGAGGAAGGCGGCCAGGTTGCCCAGCGACTCCCCGCCGGTGTGCAGCAGGCAGGCCCCCTCGTCGATCGCCTCCAGCAGGCCCGCCGTGGTGGGAATCCGCTGCGCCATGGTCTCGGCCGAGGCGTGCAGGCGTACCCGGGCGGGGTGTGGCCAGGCCGTGGAGCCGACGCCGCGCAGCACGTGCGCGACCGCGTCGCCACCTGGCGGCTCCCGGGGCGCGAAGCGCGGGCCGGTCGGCACCCGGGGCTGGATCCGGTCGGCGCGGAAGGTCCGCCAGTCGGCCCGATCGGTGTCCCACCCCAGCAGGTACCACCGCCGCCCGGTGTAGACCAGCCGGTACGGCTCGACGTCGCGCACGCTCACCGTGCCGTCATGCCCGGCGTAGTCGAACCGCAGCCGCTCCCGGCGGTGCGCGGCGGTGGAGACGGCGGTCAGGGTGTCGGCGTCCACGGTCGGGCCACCACCGGCGGCGGAGACCGTCGCCGAGCGCAGGGCATCCACCCGGTGCCGCAGCCGGGCCGGCAGCGACTGCTCCAACTTGGCCAGCGCCCGCAGCGAGGTCTCCTCGATGCCTGTCACCGACCCGCCAGCGGCGGCCCGCAGCCCGACGGCCACCGCCACCGCCTCGTCGTCGTCGAGCAACAGCGGGGGCAGCGCCGACCCGGCACCGAGCCGGTAGCCGCCGGCCACCCCCGGGTGTGACTCGATCCGGTACCCCAGCACCCGCAGTCGCTCCACGTCCGTGCGGATCGTGCGGGTGGTGACCGCGAGCCGTTCGGCCAGCTCGGCACCGGACCACTCCCGGCGCACCTGTAGGAGGGTGAGCAGCCGCAGCAGGCGTACGGAGGTCTCCACCATGTCCGCGAGTCTGCCCTACCACCCGGTCGAGGGGAGCGCGCCGATCACGAGATATCCATTGCGGACGCGAGGCTGCCCTCCTACTGTCGTCGGTGCACCACCAACCGATCAGACCCGGAGGGAGTACGCCATGTCGCGACGCGTCCGCACCGCCACCCGCTGGTGCCCGCTCCCCGCCGGCACCCCTCGGCAAACCACCGCCAAAACCCTTTCCTGCTGCCCGTTGCGGCGCTACGAGCCGGGGTGGCGCGACTGACGCCGACGCTGACGCGTCCGCCGGCCGCCCCATCCCACCGGGATCGGGCGGCCTCTTCGTATCCACGCACCGTGTCTGACCATTTCCGGTCACCATTCACAGAAGGAACTCACGATGGGATTCACCCCCCTCGCCGGCACCCGGGCCCCGGTCCGGGTCTGGACCGACCCGTACGCCATCGAGCCGCAGGCCGCCAAGCAGCTGCGCAACATCGGCGCGCTGCCCTGGGTGCAGGGTGTCGCCGTCATGCCCGACGTGCACTTCGGCAAGGGCGCCACGGTCGGCTCGGTGATCGCGATGCGGCAGGCCGTCTCGCCCGCCGCGGTCGGCGTCGACATCGGCTGCGGCATGTCAGCGGTCCGGACCTCGCTGACCGCCGCCGACCTCCCCGACGACCTGGCCGGCCTGCGCTCCGCGATCGAGGCCACCATCCCGGTCGGCTTCGCCCAGCGCAAGGACGCGGTCGACCCGCGGCGGATCCGGGGTCTGGAGCAGGCCGGTTGGGTCGACTTCTGGGGCCGGTTCGCTGGCCTGGACCGGCGGGTGGCGCAGCTGGAGACGCGGGCACAGCGGCAGATCGGCACCCTCGGCGGCGGCAACCACTTCATCGAGGTCTGCCTGGAGCAGGGCGGCGCCGACGAGGGACGGGTCTGGCTGATGCTGCACTCCGGGTCCCGCAACATCGGCAAGGAGTTGGCCGAACGGCACATCGGGGTGGCCCGGGGGCTGCCGCACAACGCCGACCTTCCGGACCGGGACCTGGCCGTGTTCCTCGCCGGCACGCCGGAGATGGACGCCTACCGGCGGGACCTGTGGTGGGCGCAGGAGTACGCGCGGCGCAACCGGGCGGTCATGCTGGCGCTGCTCTGCGGCGTGGTGCGGGAGCAGTTCCCCCAGGTCGGCTACGACGAGCCGATCAGTTGCCACCACAACTACGTCGCCGAGGAGACCTACGACGGGGTGGACGTGCTGGTGACCCGCAAGGGCGCGATCCGGGCCGGCCGGGGCGACCTGGGCATCATCCCCGGGTCGATGGGCACCGGGTCGTACGTGGTGCGGGGGCGGGGAAACCAGGACGCGTACTGCTCGGCGTCGCACGGAGCGGGGCGTCGGATGTCCCGGGCGCAGGCCAAGCGGACGTTCAGCACGGAGGATCTGGCCGCGCAGACCGCCGGGGTGGAGTGCCGCAAGGACGCCGGGGTGGTCGACGAGATCCCCGGCGCGTACAAGGACATCACCGAGGTGATGGCCCAGCAGGAGGACCTGGTCGAGGTGGTCGCGCACCTCAAGCAGGTGGTCTGCGTGAAGGGTTGACGTGCCGTGCGGGCCGGGGAGACCGGCCCGCACCGCCGCGGGGCAGAAGCCGACGAAGACCCC
>NZ_JBEZGM010000008.1:164574-201928 GCF_040649995.1 Micromonospora sp. NPDC048835
CCGGTGGGCCCCCCCACTTTTGTGTTTTTTTGTGTTGTGGGGGGTGGGGGGGGGGGGGGGGGGCCCCCCCCCCCCCCCACGGCCGCTGGTCAGAAGCCGACGAAGACCCGGCGCAGGTCGTCGAGGGTCACCGGGCCGGTCACCTCCACCCCCGTGGGGGTGTGCGGGGTGCCCAACCGGCCGGTGGCCAGCCGCAGCCAGGCCTCGGCGGGGGCGACCAGTTCGCCGTCGGGGCGCTCCGGCGCGGCCACGACCTCGACCGTGTCGCCGAGGCGCAGCCCGAACGTCCGCTCCGGCGCGTGCAGCCGGACCAGCAGGGTGGCCTCCCGCCCGGCCAGCTCCTGCGGTCGGCTGGTCCAGGCCAGCATGCCGCCGACCTGGTCGAGCAGCAGCGCCACCGCCCCCGGCGTCACCGCCGCGAACGGGTTGAACGCCACCTCGGTGTCCCACTGGTGCAGGGCGAACTCGCTGAGCCGGAACCGGGCGGCGGTGGCCACGTCGACGGGCTCCGGCAGGAAGCCGAGGTCGATCCGCATCGAGGCCCGGGTGTCGGCGTCCAGCGCCTCGTACGCCTCGACCAGCCGCTCGTTCGTGGCGAGGAACCCGGCGGCGTGCTCGGCCGGGGACATCGCGTCCCAGCGGGCCCAGATGCCCCGGTTGAAGTCGCCGTCCGGACCGGGCGCGCCGGTGCGGGCGGCGTCGAGCGTCGCCAGGTTGATCTCGGCACCGCTGCCCAGGTGGCTCAGCACCTGGGACACCTGCCACTCGCTGGCCCCCGACGGCCGGAGCAGGTCGTCCTCCTTGAGGTCGCGTACGAGCGCGGCGAGCTCCTCGTGGCCCGCGCGCAGAGCGGTGATGATCTGGTCAGCAGGGGTCGACATGGATCTCCTCAAACGGATTCTCGACGATGGTCCGGACGTTACCGGACGTGGCCGCCGGCCGGCTCACCCCAGGTCCGGGGCGGTCCGGCCGGCGGCCACGTCGGTCGGCTCAGCCCATGTGCACGGTGGTGCCGGTCGGGATGTCCTCCTTGCGGACCTTCACCAGGACCAGGGTGGCGATCCCGGCGAGCACGATCAGCGCCGCGCCCCAGGCGAAGGCCACCCGGTAACCGTGCACCAGCGCTTCGACCTGGTTGACCGGGTTCGGTGCCCGGCCGACCAGATAGGCGGCGACCGCGCTGGTGTAGAAGGTGTTCAGCAGCGCGGTGCCGAGCGAACCACCGATCTGCTGGGTGGCGTTGAGTGTCGCGCTAGCCGCGCCCGCGTCGTGCTCCGGCACCCCGACGAGGGCGAGGCTGGACAGCGGGACGAAGGTGAAGCCCAGGCCCAGGCCCAGGATGACCTGCGCGGGCAGCAGGTGGGTGAGGAACGACGTGTCCACGTCGATCTGGGTCAGCACCAGCATGCCCAGGGCGGCGAGCACCGCACCGGAGACCATCAGCGGCTTGGCGCCCAGTCGCGGCATCAGCTGACTGGCGCCACCCGCGGCGATCAGCACACCCACGGTGACCGGCAGGGACGCGAGACCGGCCTCCAGAGGCTTGTACTGCAGCACCACCTGGAAGTAGAAGGTCAGGAAGAGGAACGCCCCGAACAGGCCGGCGCCGATGAGCGTCGAGGTGAGGAACGCCCCACCCCGGTTGCGGTCCAGCAGGATCCGCAGCGGCAGCAGCGGGTGGCTGGAGCGCAGCTCGATCACCACGAAGGCGGCGAGCAGCACCACTCCGGCGGCGATGAAGGCGAGCGTCGCGGTGGCGTCCCAACCGTCCTCGGCGGCCTTGGTGAAGCCGTACACGAGGGAGACCAGGCCGGCGGTCACCACGACCGCACCGGGTACGTCGTAGCGGGTGTTGCCGTGGGCCCGGCTCTCCGGCACCAGCGGGAGCGCGAACGCGATGGCGATGGCGGCGACCGGGATGTTGACGAGCAGGCACCAGCGCCAGTTGGCGTACTCGGTGAGGACCCCGCCGAGCAGCAGGCCGACCGCCGACCCGCCGCCGGCGATCGCGCCGTACACCGCGAAGGCCTTGGCCCGCTCGGTGGCCTCGGTGAAGAGGACGGTGAGCAGCGCCAGCGCGGCCGGGGCGAGCAGCGCGCCGAAGGCGCCCTGCAGCGCGCGGGCGGCGAAGAGCATCCCACCGGTGGTGGCCAGACCGCCCAGGGCGGAGGCGAGCGCGAAACCGGTCATGCCGACCAGGAAGGTGCGCTTACGCCCCCAGTAGTCGGCGATGCGACCGCCGAGCAGCAGCAGACCGCCGAAGGCGAGCGTGTAGGCGGTGATCACCCACTGCCGGTTGGCGTCGGTGATCCCCAGGTCGACCTGGGCCTTCGGCAGCGCGATGTTCACGATTGTGGCGTCCAGGACGACCATCAACTGTGAGACCGCGATGACCGCGAGCGCGATCCAGCGCCGCGGGTGCGGTGCGCCTGTGGACGCCCCGGGGTGGGGTGCGCCGGGCGCGGTCGAGGTGGTTCCGGGCATGGTGAAGCCTTCCGTGGTGCGAATATCGGTGAGATCAGGCCGAAACCGGACGGTCGTGCTGATAACGGAGCACCGGGATCAGCACCTGGTCGACGACCTGGGTGAGGAACGCGTCATCGGCGGGTAGGCCGTGCGCGACAATTCGGGACATGGTGAGCGCGGGCGCGAGATCGTGGAACAACTCCCGCTCGCCGGCCTCCGGCGGGATCTCCCCGCGGGCGGCGGCCCGGACCAGGATGGCGGTGCTCGCCACCCGCCCGGCCGGCAGCACCTGGTGACGCACCAGGCGTTCCAGCTCGGGGTTGGTGCGCATCGCGAAGGTCAACGCCTGCATCAGGTCGCAGTCGGCCGTGCAGATCGCGGCCGTGGCCCGCAGCAACTCGATCAGGTCCCCCCGCAGGGAGCCGGTGTCGGGCGGGTTGTGCACCGCCACGTGCCGGTCGCGCAGGGCGGCGACGACAAGCTCCGCCTTGCCGTCCCAGCGTCGGTAGATGGTGGCCTTGCTGACGTGGGCGCGGCTGGCGACCGCGTCGATCGTCATCCGGTCGTAGCCGACCTCGCGCAGGGTGTCGATGACGACGGTGAACAGGTCGCTGTCGGTGCAGCGCGGGCCCCGGGCTGCCGGCACCCCGGCACCCGCGCCCACCTGTTGACCACCAAGCATCCTCGACGACCCCCCGCGAAACGATGTCGTACCGACACTAGTTCGCGGTTGCCCGAACGTGCAGGCTTTCGTGAGTTCCGTCGCACCCAGCCGGTGAAACGGTCACGTTTCACGAGGCATCAGCTCCGGTGTCAGGAACCCAGCACCACTTCCACCTTCTTGCGGGTGCCCCACCCGGTGCGCCAGCAGGTGGCGACGCCGTACCAGCGGATCGCCCGGAGCACGACCAGGGCGAACACCACCGCGACCGGCGTGAGGAGCCAGGTGCCCCACTGGTAGGCGGTCGACTGGTCCGAGCGCCGCACCGTCAGATACCGCAGCGCCTGCCCGTACCCGACGATCAGCGGCACGGCCACCAGCCACGGGATCGCCCGCGGGTCGGGCTCGATGATCGGCGACAGGACCGCCACCGCCACGAACAGCACCGTCGAGACCACCGTGGCCGCCCACCGCAGCAGGTGCAGCCACCACGCGATCGACCGCAACGACAGGTACCGGACCCGCCACCAGGTCCTGATGAAGCTGCCGCGCATCCACCGCAGGAACATTCGGCAGAAGTGCCCGGTGTGCTCCGGCATGAGGGTGAACGCGAACGCCGACGGCTGCTGCACGGTACGACCCCGGACCATCGCGAAGAGAGTGAGCAGGGAGTCGTCGGAGAAGGGCACCCGCTGGCCGAAGAACGTCTCGGTCAGGTACGCGCCGAGGTTGTCGCGGACCACCGCCGCCCGGTAGGCCGCGATCGGGCCCGAGTTCACCCACACGCACCCGAAGACCGACAGCGACGACCTGTCGGTGAGCTGCCCGGTCACCAGCCACAGGTCGGTGAACCGGGTGAGGAAGCTGCTGCGGACGTTCGCGGCCATCACCACCCCCGCGACGGACTGCACCGCCGGGTCGGCGAAAGGCTTCAGCAACTCCCGCAGTGCGTTCGGGTCCGAGATGGTGTCCGAGTCCACCGTCCAGTACACGTCGGCGGACGGGGTCGACCGCACCGCGGCGGCCTGGGCGTGCCGCTTCCCGGCGTTGGGTTGGATGTGCCAGGCGGCGATGATGCCGTGTACGGGGGCCACGTCGAGGAACCACCGCTTGACCGGTTGGTAGCCCTCGGTCAGCTTGGACCCGTCGTCCACCACGTAGATGGTGTTCGGCTTGCGCGCCTGGAAGATCATGGATTCGAGGCAGGCCCGCAGCGCGGCCGGGTCCTCGTTGTACGCCGGCACGACGGCCACCACGTGCAGCGCGTCGAGGTGCTCCTGCATCCGGTCGGTGACCACGGCCGGCTTCTCCAGGTAGGACGTGCCGAGCTGCCAGACCAGCAGCAGGAACATGGCGGCGTACGCGAAGGTGAAGCGGTGACCGCCGCCGTCGATGGCACCGATGACGGCGAGGACGTGGTGGGCGGTCCACGCCGCCGCGGCGGCCAGAAGGACCGCCGCGGCGAACAGGACACGACCCCTGGTGACACTCGCCGTCACTGGCCGACCGACTGCTGACGACGGAACGTCATCCGGATCATGACGAAGCCGACGACGACGGCGATCGCACCGGTGATGGCGATGGTGAGCGGCAGGGGGAGGGCGTAGCTGCCGACTCCGGCCGCGCCGCCGATCGTGACAACGCCCATACCGGTACGGGGAAGGCTGCCACCGGACATGATGTATCTCCGCTCTGTGAGGGATGGTGAGGCTGTCGCGGCGACCGGTGCGACGCCATTGTGGCCCGGACGTCGCCGGGCTGAGCAGCGAATATGACTGTGCGCTACGACGCGCTCACGTTCGCAAACATGTCTGCCGAGGTCAATCGCGAAGGTCACGTGAACCGCTGTGCGGCCACGCCTGACGAACCTTCCCGCTGCCGGCGTGTCGGCGGCGGTCGCCTCGGCTCCATGGCCTCTGGCCTGCGCTTTCGCCGCCGCGCCGGGTCGGCTCGGGAAACCCCGACGAGGATCGGCGCTGTCGGGTAGACGTCAGGGCGATGCGTCACGCTCGACAAATGGATGACGCATCGGGTTAACAGCCCCTCGGGCGGGGCGGTCAGTCGCCGGGTGTGAGGATCACCGGCACGCGGGTCGTGTTGATCCGCGAGCCGTCGCGCGCGGACACCTCGTACACCTCGATCGTGCCCTGCTGTTCCCGGGTCGTGCGCCAGCCGACCCGCACCCGGTAACCGCCCCGGCAGCCGCTGCCGCAACTGGCGGTGCCGAACCCGGTGGCCACCTCCAGGCCGGCGGAGTCCAGCACCCGGACGCTCACCGTGGCCTCGAACACGTCGGCGGTGCCGGTGACGACGAGTGGGGTCGTCACGCGTTCGCCGACGACCGGCCCGGTCACCACGATCGGCGGCAGCAGGTCGAGGTAGCCCGACCGGTCGACCGGGGCCGCGTCGTCGAGGTGGACCTGACGCACGGTGGGGAACTGGGTCAGCGTCCACACCACCTGCGCCTCGCGCAGCCGCCGGGTGGCCGGGTCGCCCCCGGACGGCATCCGCAGCGTCGCCACGCCGTCGGTGATGCGGGTGACCTCCACCCCGGCCGGCAGCAGGGTGCTCATCCCGGTGGCGGCCTCGGCCCGACTCGGCCCGGCGGCCAGTTCGCTGAGCGCCAGCCGGGACGTCGCGACGGTCGCCGGCCGGGTACGTCGGGTCGGCACGAGCAGCCCGGAGCGGACGTACCACAGCTCGATGGTCACCTGCTCCGGCCGCCGGGTGCCGGCGGACGTCGCCGCCGGCGGGCGCGGTGGCCGGTCGATGGGTGGCGGTGTCGGCTTCCCGGTCGGGGTCGGGGTGGGTTCCGGGCGGACGGTCGGTGCGGCGCTCGTCGTCGCCGCGGCGGGTGCCGGGCCGAGGTCGCCGGAGCGGGCGGTGCCGCAGCCGCCGAGCAGCAGCGCCGCGACGAGCACCGGTACGCCCACGCCGTGGCGGCTCATCCCGGACCGCCCGCCGCGCCGGCGGTCCGCTCGGACGGACCCGGGTCGACGCGGTCATCCGGACGCGGCACGTCACCGTGCGGCCCGGCGGGACCGTCAGCCGGCAGCTCCAGCCGGAACCGGGTGCCCTCGCCCGGTGCGCTGCGCACACCCAGCGCGCCACCGAGCAACTCGGCGTGCTCCCGCGCGATGGCCAACCCGAGCCCGCTGCCCGGCGCGGAGCGCGACGGGTCGACCTGGTGGAACCGGTCGAACACCCGGGTCAGGTGCTCGGCCGGGATGCCCGGCCCCTGGTCGCTGACCTCGAAGACGACCAGCGGCCCGGCGCCCACCACGCCGGCGGTGATCTCGCCGCCGCCGTGCTCGACCGCGTTGGCGACCAGGTTGGCCAGCACCCGCTCCAGGCGACGCCCGTCGGTGCGCACCGTGACCGGGTCGCCGGTGACCCGCACCCGCGGCGACCACCCGCGCGCCGCGACGATGCCGCGCAGCAGCGCCACCGCGTCGACCGGCCCGACGGCCAACCGCTCCCGACCGGCGTCCAGGCGCGAGATCTCCATCAGGTCCTCGACCAGCCGGCGCAGCCGGACCACGTCGCCGACCAGCAGCCGGGCGGCCGGCCGGGCGTCGTCGGGAAGCTGGTCGAGGTGTTCGCGCAGCAGCGACGCCGCCGCCACCAACGCGGTCACCGGGGTACGCAGCTCGTGCGCGACGTCGGCGGTGAACCGCCGCTCACGGGCCTGGGCGGCCGAGAGCGCCGCGATCTTCGACTCCAGTGCCTCCGCCATCTCGTTGAACGTCGCCGCCCAGACGCTGAACTCGTCGCGCCCACGCACTGGCAGGCGGGTCGCGAGCAGGCCCTCGGTGAGCGCTCGGGCGGCCCGGCTGGCCCTGCTTACCGGCTCCAGTGTGCGGCGGGCCAGGACGTGACCCACCGCGGCGGCGAGGACCACCACGAGCACCCAGCCGGCCACCAGCGCGGAACGGAGCTGACCCAGGTCGGCGGCGACCTCGTCCTCCACGGTGAGGACGTACAGCTCGGCGGTGGAGCCCGGAATGCGCCCGCCGACCACCAGCAGCCGAGGACGCTCCGTCGACGCGGAGCGCTGGTAGCCGAGCCGCCCGTCCGCGACGACCGCCCGCAACGAGGTGCCCAGCACCGGGGCGTACGCGGGGTGCGAGGCGCGGGCCGGGCCGTCGACGAGCACCACGTGCCGACCGCTGGCCTCGAAGCTGGTGAGTAGTTCGGTGCTGCGCTGCTCGGTGAGCGGCAGGAACTGCCCAGCGAGAACGAGCTGGTAGCGGGCGTCGGCGGCGGCCTCGTGCAGCGACGCGTCCCACCAGGACTGCCGCAGCAGCAGCCCGGTCCCGCCGGCGAGCAGCCCGGCCGAGACGCCGGCGACCAGGACGAACGCGATCGTCAGCCGGCGTCGCAGGCGGCCCGGGAGCACGGAGCGTCCGGCCATCGCGGCCCCCCGTCAGCCCGGCGTGAGCTTGTAGCCGGCGCCCCGCACGGTCCGGATCAGCCGCGGCTGCGCCGGGTCGTCCTCGATCTTCGCGCGGAGCCGCTGCACCGCCACGTCGACAAGTCGGGAGTCGCCGAGAAAGTCGTGGTTCCAGACCAGGTCCAGCAGCAACTGCCGGGTGAAGACCTGGCCGGGTCGGCGGGCCAGCTCCAGCAACAGGCGGAACTCGGTCGAGGTCAGCGTCACCTCCCGGCCGTGCCGGCGGACCACGAAGCCGCCCGGGTCGATCTCCAACCCGTCGATGTGGATGACGCTCGACGAGGTAAGCGCACTCGCCCGGCGCAGCACCGAGCGCACCCGGGCCACCAGTTCGGGAAGGTCGAAGGGCTTGCGGAGATAGTCGTCCGCGCCGCACTCCAACCCGACCACCACGTCGATGGTGTCGGTGCGCGCGGTCAGCATCAGGATCGGCACCTGACTGGTCCGCCGGATCTCCCGGCACACCTCCAGACCGTCCAGGACCGGCAGCATGATGTCGAGCACGATGAGGTCGACCGGATGAGCACGGAAAGCGATCAGGGCCTGCCGCCCGTCCACGGCGGTGTCGACCCGGAAACCGGCGCGGCGCAGACCGATGGCGGTGACCTCCCGGATCGAGAGGTCGTCCTCGACCACCAGCACGCGGCCCTCCATCACCCGAGGGTAGACCCGACGACACGGTGCGTAGTCCTGGCGGAACGGCCGACATGGGTGCCCGGCTGGCCCCCTCCGGACACCGTCCAACAGCTACGGTCAGGTGCCTTCGGCACCCCCTCGGCATCGCCGAAAAAGCTCACACGAAAGGGCACGACGTGGAACGTCATGGCTGCGTGATCCGACTCCGCCCCGAGCAGCGGGAAACCTACCTGCGGTTGCACGCCGCCGTCTGGCCCAGCGTCGAGAAGACGCTGCGCGAGGCGAACTTCCGTAACTACACCATCTTCCTCCACGACGACCTGCTGTTCGGCTACTACGAGTACGTCGGCGACGACTACGAGGCCGACTCGCGGCTGATCGCGGCGGACCCGCAGACCCAGGAGTGGTGGAAGCTCACCGACCCGTGTCAGGAGTCGATCGCCGAGCCCGGCTCGGGGGAGTGGTGGGCCTCGATGCAAGAGATCTGGCACCTGACCGACGAGGCCTGACCCCTCGGGCGGACGGCGGGGTCGATCGGTCGTCGACCGGTTGCCGACGTCGATCATGGAGTTGTGGTGCTCGGTGTGTCGGTGACTGACTGCTTTGTCGCCCACCACAACTCCATGATCGACGCGCCCGGCCGCTCACACACCATCCGTCGACGGGTGGGTCACGTGTCGAAACGGATCTCGACTCGTCGGTTGCTGGCCCGGCCCTTCGGGTTGTCCTTGCCGGCCACGGTGTTCGCCGCCACGGGTCGCGTCTCCCCGAAGCCCTCGACCTGGTAGCTGAGGTGACTGTCGACAAGGAGCGGTGCCAACGCGTCTCGAACCGCCTCGGCTCGCCGGCGGGACAACGCCAGGTTGGCCGCGTCGCCACCCACCGAGTCGGTGTGACCGAAGATCTGGACCGTGCCGGTGGCCCGATCGCGGAGTCGTCTCGCGATCTCGGTCAGCCGGGCACGAGCCGCCGGCGAGAGATCGTCCTTGCCGAATGCGAAGAGCACATCCGCCGCCAGGGTCAGCTCGATGCGCCCACCGGACTCGGCCTCCCGGGTGTTGCCGTCGAGGTCCTCGGTACGCAGGTAGACGTCCTCGATCGGCGCCTGGATGTCCAGGATCGGGCTGCTCACCTGATCCTCGACTGCACGCGCCGGCGCGGGCAGGACCGTGTCCAGCGACGTCGGCGCGGACCAGGCGACCGCCGGGTCACCGACCAGCAGGAGCGCCAGTGCGATCGCCACCGGCGCCACCTGCCGGCTAACCGAGCGGGACATTCTCGAAGACCGGCACGCGGGGTACGACGACATCGACGGCGGTGACGTCGTCCGGTGGGGCGCCGAACATGGCGTACAGGTCCACCGACTGACCGGGTTGGACGAACACCGACTGGAGGTCGGACGACGCGAGGTACTTCACCTGGCCGGGTTTGGCGTCCGGCTCACCCGTCCGGGCCACCAGGTGCCGCTTGCGGTTCTTCCGGTCGATGAGCGTCGCACCCGAGAACGCCAACGAGATGGTGTCGCCCTGAAAGGCGCTGGCGATCTGCCAGCGGCCCGGGCTGCCCGCGTCGTCGGTGCGAGTCAGTCGGATGGTGAGATTGACGAACCCCTTGTCCCGCCGCAGCGGATACAGCTCCACCTTGATCGGATACAGGTTGCCGCCTTCGCTGACCTGAATGTCGCGACTCGCGATGGCGACGCCGATCGGCTCGGGCTGACCCGGCGCGGCCCCGACCGTGTCCGTCGAATCCTTGCTGGCACCGTCTGACTTGTCGGTCCGGTCGAGACCACAGCCGGTGAGGGCCAGGGTCATCGCCAACGCGAGCGAGCCGGCGCGGATCGTGTGCTGACGCAGGAGCACGAAATTCCTTCCCGTGGACCGGTCGGTCGCCGCAGGCCGCCGACCGTTTGAGATCAGGTGCGCGGCGTCCCTCGTCCGAGGTCGGTGCGGCTGGTGTCGACCGCACGTCTGGCCGGACGGCGTTTGACCGCCGGACGGGGGAGGCGTAATGATCCGCAGCCGTGGATGCAGGAGCTTTGCAACCGGCTTGCAGACCACTACGTGCGCACCGGTGAACTCGCGGACAGGGGGCAGGTCGATGGAGTTCCGGGTGTTGGGTGCGGTCGAGGCATGGGTGCAGGGGGCCCGGGTCGACCTCGGCGGACGCCAGCCCCGACTGGTCCTCGCGGTGCTGCTGCTCGAACCGGATCGACTGGTGTCGGTGGAGCGGTTGATCGATCTGGTGTGGGGTCAGGAGCCACCGCGAAGCGCCCGGGGTACGGTCCAGGCGTTGATCTCGCGACTGCGCGCCGCCCTACGGCGGGCCGGTGCGCCGGTGGAACTGGTCGGTCGGGAGCCCGGCTACCTGCTACGGGTCGATCCACTTGTGGTCGACGCGCACCGTTTCACCGCTCTTGTCGCGCAGGCCCGTTGCGTCGACGACGACACCGCGGCGGACCTGTTCGACCAGGCGTTGGCCCTGTGGCGGGGTGAACCGCTCGCCGACGTGGCCGACGAGCAGGTGCGACACCTGCTCTGCGCGCGCCTGTGCGAGGCCCGCTGGGCGGCAGTGGAGGATCGGGCCGACGTACTGCTGCGGCAGGGCCGTTCCCGGCAGGTCGTCGACGAGCTGTCCAACCCGGTGGCCGGGCAGCCCGGCCGGCAGCGGCTGGTCGGTCAGCTCATGCTCGCCCTCTACCGGGAGGGCCGCGCGGACCACGCGCTTGCCACCTATCGGCAGGTCCGCAATCGTCTCGCCGACGACCAGGGCCTCGATCCGGGTTCGGCCCTGCGCACGCTGGAGACGCTGATCCTCCGTGCCGACCCGGCCCTGGAATTGTCGGCTGAGGCCGTCGGACCAGGCAGGGGAGTGGGCTCCTCGCCGATTCGCCCGGCCGCGCTGCCCCACCACATCCCACACCTCGCCGGCCGGGACGCCGAGTTGGCCCGGCTCGACGCCGGTCTGACCGAACCGCCTGTCGGCACCCGGATCTGGGTGCTCAGCGGCACCGCCGGGGTGGGCAAGACAGCTCTCGCCCTGTACTGGGCGCACCAGGTCGGCGCGGCGTTTCCCGACGGGCAGCTGTACCTGGACCTGCGGGGCTTCGACGCCGACCGCGAGCCGGTAGCGCCGCACGCGGCGCTCACCCAGTTGCTGACGGCGCTCGGGACCGACCCGAGGGCGGTGCCGCACGACGTGGATGCCAGGGCGGCACTGTTTCGCTCGCTGCTGGCCGACCGGGACGTGCTGCTGGTGCTGGACAACGCCCGGGACGTCGGCCAGTTGCTGCCGTTGCTCCCGTCCTCGGGCACCGTACTGGTCACCAGCCGGCACCGCCTCGGCGATCTGGTGGTACGAGCCGGGGCGCGGTCGATCCCGTTGGACGTGCTCACCCCGGTCGCGTCGGTACGCCTGCTGGCGGCGCTGCTCGGCGAGCCGGCCGTGCAGGGCGACACGACGGCGGCGGCCGAGCTGGCCCGGCTCTGCGGTCACCTGCCGCTGGCACTGCGCGTTGCCGCGGCGAACGTCCAGGCGCCCGGAGGACCGGACATCGCCGGGCTGGTCCGTGAGCTGACCGACGGGAACCTGCTGGGTGGGCTCACCGTCGACGGCGCCGAGGAGGGTCCGGTGACGAAGGCATTCGCGCTGTCCTACCGGGCGTTGCCGGCGCCGCTGCGGGAGATGTTCCGCCGGCTCAGTCTGGTGCCCGGGCCGAGCATCACCGCCGGTCCGGCCGGCGCGCTCGCGAACGTGCCGACGGCCACCGCCACCCAACGGCTGCGCGCGCTGGCCGCGGCGCACCTCCTGGAACGGCATCCCGGAGAGCGTTACCGCTTCCACGACCTGCTGCGCCAGTACGCCGTGGACCGGCTCACCGCAGAGGAGGCCGAGCCCGACCGGGAGGCGGCCCGGCAGCGGCTGTTCGACCACTACCTGGACGTGGCGGACGCCGCGGGCCGTCGCATCATCCCGCACTTCGTGCGGCTGCCCCGTCCGCCGGTCGCCGACCCGTTCACCGACACCGAGGCGGCCCTGGCCTGGCTCGACGCCGAGTCGACGAACCTCACCGCAGCGGTGGAGCAGACCGCCGCGCAGGGGCCGCGACGGTACGCCTGGCACCTTACCGACGCGATGCGCGCCTACTTCCACCAGCGGGGTCGCCGGGATGAGTGGCTGGTCACGGCGGTGGCGGCCCTCGCGGCGGCCCAGGCCGAGAACGACGCCCAGGCACAGGCCGCCATGCACCAGAGCATCGCGCTGGTGCAGGTCAACAGCGGCCGGTACGAGGAGGCACGCCAGCACCTGCTCGACGGATTGCGCCACGCCGATGTGGACCGCTGGGCGGAGGGCCGCAACGGCATCCTCAACAATCTCAGCGCGGTCCACCAGCGCCTCGGTGACCCGCAGGCGGCGATCCACTGCGCCCAGCTCTCACTGGCGCTCAGCCGTCAGTCGGGCAACGACGGCGGCGAGGCGATGTCCCTGGCCAACCTCGGGTTCTCGTACTGGCAGCTCGGCGCCTTCGCCGACGCCGACACGCACTTCTCGGCGGCACTGGAGCGGGGTGAGCGCGCCGGCGCGCACTACAACGTGGCCGTGCTCCTGGTGGACCTGGCGAACCTACGCCGGGATCGGGGCGACCACACCGGCGCCGATGATCTGTACTCCCGGGCGCTGGCAGCCAACCAGGATCTCGGCTACCGCTACGGCGAGGCGACCGCTCTCGCCGGTCGGGCGGTGCTCTGGTGTGACACCGGTCGGGCCGAGAAGGCCCTTGTCGACGCCGAGCGGGCGGTGACGTTGACCCGGGAGATCGGTGACGAGGGCACCGAGGCGTGGGCAGTGGACGCGCTGGGCCGGGTGCTGCTGGCACTGGGACAGCTCAGCGCGGCGACCGACGAGCACGGCCGGGCGCTCGACCTGGCCCGGCGTACCCACTTCTGCTGGGGTGAGGCGACGGCCCTGACCGGCCTCGCCGCCGTGGCCCTGGCGGCGGGGGACCCGGTCGCCGCTGGCCGGCACGGTCGGGCGGCGTTGAGCATTGCCGCCCGCTCCGGCTACCGACCGATCGAGATCCGGGTGTCGCACCTCCTGGCCCGTGTCGCCGAGGAGACCGGGGATGCGGCCGAGGCGCTGCGACTCGACGAGCGCGCGGTGCGGCTGGCGGGGGAGACCGGCCAGCCGCTGCCCGGTGGGTCGACGCCGCCACCCGGACCACCGACTCGTCGCGTCGAGGCGCGGTGATCGCGGCCTCCGGCGCGCAACGCCGAGTAGGGCCGCCCCGATGCCACGTCGGGTGGGGTGCGCCCCCTGGTGTCACTGCTCGGAGCGGTTGATGCTCGTCGCGTGGAGCCGGTCCGCCGGGACGTCAGCACCCTGCGCGTACCGGCTCACCGCGGCAGACCGTGGTCACTCCTGCCACTTGTGGGCCACGTCGAGCACGATCCGGCTGTGGGTGCCCGGCCCGCTCAGCACGAAGGCGCGGAACGGCAACCGTGCCCGTACGCCGACCGCGAAGGTGCTGTAGCCCTCGAAGCTGCCGCCGAAGACCACGTCGCGCAGCGTCGGGTAGCGCAGCGCGTTCGCCACGTGCTCCCCGACCGCGTAGGGCACGGTGCCCAGGTGGTCGTCGTCGTACGCGGGGGCCCGCAGCGAAACCCGCAACAGGGCCTCTCCGGCGGTGTACGGCGACAGTGCCAGCCCTTCGCCCTCGGTCCACGTCTCGCCGTAGCCAACCGCGTACCCGTCGACCGGGCCGGCGAACTCGAACACGACCCGGTCGTAGCAGTCGTGCCGTCCGGCGCGGACGTCGATCAGCGGGGCGCCGCTCAGTGCGCCTGCCGCTTTGTCCGCGCTGCCCCAGGTGATCCCGCAGTACGGCGCCGCGGCCGTGGTGCCCGCCGCGGGGCTGCTGCCCGCGCTGGCGACCAGCCCGGCGAGGACGACCGCCAACGCGGTCAGTGCGCTCCTGATCCTCATGGTGTCTCTCCGTTCGGTACCGGGGTCACGTCGCGGCGGCACTGCCGGTGACCCTCTGCCGCCACCGTCGTCCTGGCCTGGCACGGGCGCTTCGCTGCGGCGTAACCGCTGGGTAACAGCCGCCACGTCGTCGGTATGACGCTTCCGCTATGCCGAACATCGATCGCCGTCACATTAATATCTACGTGCATCGATGACTCGGCGGCCGGTGGTCGTCGAACGAGCGCAGGGGAGTGGGTATGTTCCGACGACAAGTGCGACGCGTGGCGCTGGCCATGCTGGTGGCGGTCCTGGCGGCAGCCGGGATGCAACTCGCCACCGGTGCGCCGGCCGCCGCCGTCCGGACCGTCTACTACGACGCGAGCCGCACCGGCGAGTTCCGCACCAACTTCGACCAGGCGGCGCAGATCTGGAACAGCCGGGTCAGCAACGTCCGGCTCCTGTCCGGTACCCCGGCCAGCATCACCATCTACGTCGACGACGGCTGGCCGCGCGCGCAGCCGACCGGCCTCGGCTCGGGTCGGATCTGGATGGGCCGCACCGCCGTCAACCAGGGCTACGACCGCACCCGCATCGCCACCCACGAAGTCGGGCACATCCTGGGTCTGCCGGACCGGCGCACCGGCCTCTGCACCGACCTGATGTCCGGCAGCAGCGCACCCGTGTCCTGCCGCAACGCCAACCCCAGCGCGGCCGAGGCGAGCCGGGTGAACTCGCTGTTCGCCGGCACCCTGGCCGCACCGGCAGGCACGACGTACACCTGGAACGCCGGCTCGGACATCGGCCCGACGGTGGTCGGCGGCCGACCGGCCACCGAGAACTACCCCTTCATGGTGTACGTCTCCGGCTGTACGGGGACGCTGATCAAGGCGAACTGGGCGGTCACCGCCAAGCACTGCTCGACGCCGTCCTCGGTGCGGGTGGGCAGCGTCAACCGTTCCAGCGGCGGGACCGTGGTCCGGGTGACCCGAGCGGTCAACCACCCGAGCGTCGACGTCAAGCTGCTGCAACTGGCCAGCTCGGTCACGTACGCGCCGGCTCCCATCCCGAGCAGCTCCGGCGCCGTCGGCACCGCCACCCGGATCATCGGCTGGGGCCAGACCTGCGCTCCCCGGGGCTGCGGATCGGCCCCGGCGGTGGCCAACGAACTGGACACGTCCATCGTGGCCGACAGCCGGTGCTCCGGCATCAACGGCACGTACGAGATCTGCACCAACAACACCAACGGCAACTCCGGCGCCTGCTACGGCGACTCGGGTGGGCCGCAGGTGCGTCAGGTCAACGGCGTGTGGAACGTGATCGGCGCGACGAGTCGGGCCGGCAACAACAACTCCACCTGCGCCACCGGGCCGTCCATCTACGTCGACCTGCCGTCGATCCGCTCGTGGATCTCCACGCAGGTCGGTGGTCTGCCCGTCTGACCCACGGACGTCGCGGGCGGGGGCGAGCGCCGGACGCGCCCCCGCCCGCCAGCCCCACCCGCAAGCCCGCCCGTCGGGCTCAGGATGCCGAGTAGGCACCCTCCTGCCGGGGGATCGTGTCGTCGTACGCCCCGACCGGCCCGCTGTAGCGGGCCTTGCCCTTCGGGTACGGCCAGGCGTTCGCGGTGCAGCCGTGCAGACCCAGCGTCTGCTGCTGCATCACCGGGGCCGGTCGACCCCGCCCGGGGCACCGCTCGTGGCCGTACCCCAGTTTGTGCCCCACCTCGTGGTTGACCATGTACTGCCGGTAGGTCTCCAGGCTCGCCCCGTAACGGGGCACCCCCTTGACCCAGCGCGCCACGTTGAGCACCACCCGGGCCCCGTTGCGGCAGGAGGTGTAGGCGTCCGCCACGTCCTGGCAGAGGGTGTCGCGGGTGCCGGGGGTCGCCAGGTAGATGGTGAAGTCGGTCGGCTCACCGGCACCGACCCGGCGCAGCCGCCACGCCCCGCCCGCCGTCCAGCCTCGGGGGTCGTTGAGCGTCGCGGTGATCGCCGTGGCGATGTCGGCAGCCGGCAGGCCCTTGATGTCGCGTTCCACGGCGACCCGGTAGCGCAGCAACTGGCCGCGCGTCGCGCGTCCGGGCGTCGTCTCGCCGCGCGCGACCGACCAGCGGTTGCCACCGGCGGCCGGGTAGCTGACCGGGGTGACGGGCGTGGCGCTGGGGGTGACCGTGGTGGTCTCGCTCGGCCGACCGGTCGGTGTCGTCGGTCCGCTGGGCAGCGCTCCGGCGGCGACCGGGTCGGTGGCGGGTTGCCCGGCGGCGGGCAGCCCGCATCCGGTGAGCAGCGCCACCAGCAGCAGCGACGCCATCGGGGCTGTACCCGGGCGGCGGGTAGCCTTCGTCGACATGTCTCTCCCCTCGCGCGTCGCTCGGCGGCGGCGCGGAGGAGAAGACGGGTGACCGTGGCGAAAAGTTGATGTGATCCAGGGCTCAACCTTTTGCCGGCCTCACCCGTCTGTAGCTCTGTGGCACGGGGAGGGTTCGTGGTGGCGCGCGGGGACGCGGAATTCGTCGAGTTCGCGCGGGCGGCGTCGGCGCGACTGGTGCATGCCGCGTTCCTGATGACCGGCGACCACCACCAGGCCGAGGATGCCGCGCAGACCGCCCTGGTCCGCACCTACGCGTCGTGGTCGCGGATCCACGACGACGACGCCTACGGGTACGCCCGCCGCACGCTCGTCAACCACCTGGTCGACGGGTGGCGTCGGCCGATGCGGGAGTACCCGACCGACGAGGTGCCGGAGCAGCGGCGCGGCGACGTGGCCGACGACGTGGCCACCCGGCGCTGGTTGATCACGATCCTCGGTGCGCTCAGCCCCCGGGAGCGCGCCATCGTCGTCCTGCGCTACTACTTCGACCTGCCGGAGGCGCAGGTGGCCCGGGAACTCTCCGTGTCCGTCGGCACGGTCAAGAGCACCAGTTCGCGAGCGCTGGAGAAGTTGCGCACCGCCGCGCCCCGTACGGCCGATGAGGAGGCGCGTCGATGAGCGAGCTGGAACGGCTCCGTGCTGCCATGCGGGCGACCGAGCGCCCCGACACCGTGCTCGATCTGGCCACCGTGATGCGCGAGGGCCGTCGGTTGCGCACCCGTCGGCGCGTCGCCGGTGCCGGGGCGGCGACCCTCGCGACCGGCCTGGCCAGCGTGGTCGTCGTGGTGGCGGTCGGCGCGTCCGGACCTGGCGGTCCGGCCCCGACCAGGCATCCGGCGCCGGTCGCCGTCGCCCCTCCGTCGGTGGGTCCCTCGCCGCTGGCGGAGACGTCACTGAGCCCCACGCCGCCGCCGACGATGGGCCGCGACGTGCCGCAGCCGAAGCCGATGGGCCAGATCGTGGACAGCAAGGTGCGGCACGGCACCGACCGGCGGGTCTACTACTTCGTGCCGGTGTCCGTGCCCGGTGAACCCAGGGTGTCCATCGGTCTGGCCGCCGGTCGCCAGGCTCCGGATGGTGGGCTGAACACAGACCTCCTGCTCAACGACGTGCAGGGCAGCGACCGCAGCGCCGGATTCCACCAGATCGGCTACGACGAGGGTTCGGCCGGCGCGCCGGTGCCCACCTTCGGCTACTTCGTCGGCCCCGCCGACCGGATCATCGGCACCGTCGACGGTCGGCAGGTCGACGCCCGGGTGGCGCGCTGGAGTGCCGACAAGCAGGTGGTGATCTTCTGGTTCGACCCGACCCAGCTCACTCCGGGCGAGCGGCTGGACGGCATCGTCGCCCGCGACGGCACCGGCCGGCGACTCTGACGCGACGCCGCTCAGAGCAGTCGACGCTCGATGGTCACCGTCGTCCCCTCGGCGGTGGAGACCAGCCGCACGTCACCGTAGGCGTTCATCAGCAACGCGCCGCGGCCCCGGTCCATCGCCGGCCGACGGTCCCGCCAGGTGCCGAAGTCCCGAACCGAGATCCGGATCAGCTCGTCACCCACCTGGACGCGCACCCGCACCTCCGGACGGCTGGGCCGCTGTGCGTGCTCGACGGCGTTGTTCATCGCCTCGGAGGCGGCGAGCAGGATGTCTTCCAGCAGGTCCGGGTCGACGTCCCGGTCGTCAAGCGCGCCCCGGACGTCCCGACGCATCGCCGCGGCCGAGGTGGGTGTGGACGGGTAGGTCCAGCCGACGTCCAGGAGGTCGCCCAGACCGTCCGGGTCGGTCGGCGGCGCGTCGGCGACCACTGACGTGTCACCGACGGTTTCGACCGCCGGTGCCGGCGGGACGGTGCCGGCCGGGGCCGGTCGCGCCGACGACGCCCGGGCGGCGACCGCCGCCGGGCCCCCGCCGCTGGCCGCCGCCGGCGCACGGTCGCGGGCCCGGCGGATGCTGGCCCGGATCCGGGCGATCAACTCGGTCGCGGCGAAGGGTTTCACCACGTAGTCGTCGGCGCCCAGGCTCAGGCCCTCCACGCTTGCCTCCCCGCCGGCGCGGGCGGAGAGCACCAGCACCGGCAGCGCCCGGGTCGCCGGGTCCGCGCGGAGCCGGCGCACCAGCTCGAAGCCGTCCAGCACCGGCATCATCACGTCGGTCAGGACCAGGTCCGGCAGGTCGCGGTGGATCTCGTCGAGGGCCTGCCGGCCGTCGGTGACCGCCCGCACCCGCCACCCCTGCCCGCTGAGGAGCCGGGTGAGGTACGCCCGCATGTCGGGGTTGTCGTCGGCGAGCAGGATCCGGGCCCCGGCCAGCTCGTCGGTGGCCGGTCCGGCCGTCGGGTCGGGTTCGGCGAGCGCGTCGCCCGGTTCGGTGAGCCAGCCCATCGCCTCCTGCACGGCGGCGCGGGCCGCGTCGCCGCGTCCCTCCACGGCCGGGCCGGTGACGGCGGGGCGGTGCGCCGCCGACCAGGGCAGTGTCACGGTGAACCTGCTGCCGACACCCACCTGGCTGGTCACCCGTACGTCGCCGCCCTCGAGTCGCGCCAGCTCGTGCACCAGGGCCAGGCCGATGCCCGTGCCCTCGTGGCTGCGCGAGCGGGAGCCGCGCACCCGGTGGAAGCGTTCGAAGAGTTTCGGCAGATCCCGCTCGGCGATGCCGATGCCGGTGTCGGCGACGGTGAGGCGGACCTCCTCGTCGTCGGCGTCGAGGGCGACCCGGATGGAGCCGATGAACGTGTACTTCAGGGCGTTGGAGAGCAGGTTCGTGACGATGCGTTCCCAGTTGACCGGGTCGACCGCGACCGGACGGGGCAGCGGCGGACAGTTCACCTCGAGAGTCAGCCCGGCCCGCTCGACGGCGGCCCGGAACACGCCGGCCAACTCGGCGGTGAGCGCGGCCAGGTCGACCACCCGGGCATCGCTGCGGGCCCGCCCCGCCTCCAGGCTGGAGAAGGTGAGCAGGCTGTTGACAAGCGTCAACAGTCGGGTGGCGTTGCGCCAGCCGGCCTCCACCCGCTCCCGCTGCACCCCCGGCAACGGCGCGGTGGCGTCGGTGAGGGCGTCGGTAAGCGGGCCGAGGATGAGGGTCAACGGGGTCCGGAACTCGTGGCTGACGTTGGCGAAGAAGTCGGTCTTGACCCGGTCCAGCTCCGCCATGGCCTCGACCCGGCGCCGCTCCTCCTCGTACTCCTGCGCGTTGCGCAACGCCACCGACGTCTGCTGGGCGAGAAGCTGGTGAAAGGAGTGGTACGCCTCGTCGAGCCCTCGGCTGGGGCTGACCCCGACGAGCAGTACGCCGATCGGCTGGCCCTCGTCGGCGGAGGGCAGCGGCAGGGCCAGGGCGGTGCGGACCGGGTCGTTCCACGGGCCGGCGGGCAGCGGCAGCCGGTCGACGACGTCGGTCACCTGGGTCGCCCGGCCCTCGGCGGCGTCGGCCAGCCCCCAGGCGTACGCGGTCGGCCCCGGGTCGGTCAGCTCGACGGCGTCCGGTAGCGCCCGGGCGTGCCCCTGGTCGCCGCCGGTGCAGGCGACCCGCCGCAGCGCCGTGCGGTCGCGCAGGTAGATGGCGGCGAACGGTACGTCCAGGGGGTGCCCGTCGATCACGTCGATCAGCCGAGCGCCGGTGGTGTCCACGTCGACGGTGCGCCCGTCGCCGAGGACCGACAGGTCGCGCAGGAGACGGAGCCGGCGTTCGCCGACCACCTGCTGGGTGACCTCGCTGCACACGGTGAGCACGCCGACGGTGCGGCCGTCGTCGTCGCGGGCCGGGGCGTGCGAGACGCTGAAGTACGCCTCCTCGCGGTAGCCGGCCCGCTCCAGCAGCAGTTGCAGCGCGGGGACCCAGCTGGCCACCCCGGTCGCCATGGCCTCCTCGATCAGCGGGGCGAGCACGTACCAGCCCTCGGCCAGCGTCACCCGTACGTCGTCGCCGAGCGCGGCGGGGTGCTTCTCGCCGATCAACGCGGAGTACGCGTCGTTGTAGAGCTGGGAGTAGCTGTCACCCCAGAGCAGCAACATGGGGTACCGGGAGGAGAGGACCATCCGGACGGCGGCGCGCAGACTCTGCGGCCACTCGTCGACCGGGCCGAGTGGGGTGCGGGCCCAGTCCAGCTCGGCCAGCAGCCGGCCGGTCTCACCGCCGCCGAGGAACAGGTCAGTGCCGGGTCGTGTCACGCTCGATCCGACCCCACCGCAAGCCCCCGTTCCGGGCCCAACGACCCCTGCCGTGTTACCTACCCATCCTGACACCTCTACTCACCTGTGCTGACGCCGGTACCCACCGTCGAACCGTCGGTGGTTCGGGACGAACGCCCGATGCCCAACAGATCGATCTCTGTAATTGTCTCGGGTATCTCTCCAACCCCGAGGAGCCCCCATGAGAGGCAGAACGCTGAGCGCGGGAGTCGCGCTCGCCGTGTTCGCCGGGATGACGGTGACGCTTGCCGCCCAGACGGCGACCGCGTCACCTCCGACCGCGACGACGCCGACCCGGCCGATCGCCGCGGCCGCCGCCGCGCTGGCAGCACCGGACATCTCCGTCAGCAACGTCCAGGCGCACCTGACCCAGTTCAACGCCATCGCCACCGCCAACGGCGGCAACCGACGGGCCGGCTCGGCCGGCTACACCGCCTCGCTCACCTACGTCAAGACCAGGCTCCAGTCGGCCGGCTACACCGTCAGCGAGCAGTACTGCTCCAGCTGCCGGTACCCCTCGAACAACCTGATCGCCGAGTGGCCCGGCGGCCCGGCCGACCAGGTGGTCATGTTCGGCGCGCACCTGGACGGCGTCTCGGCCGGCCCGGGCATCAACGACAACGCCACCGGCTCGTCGACCCTGCTGGAGAACGCACTGGTCCTGGCCGCGCAGAACCCGACCATGACCAAGCGGGTGCGGTTCGCCTGGTGGACCGACGAGGAGCAGGGGCTCAACGGCTCCCGGTTCTACGTCAACTCGCTCAGCGCCACCCAGCGCGGCTACCTCAAGGGCTACTACAACTTCGACATGGTCGGCTCGACAAACGGCGGCTACTTCATCAACCGGCTCACCTCCACCACGGCGGCCCCGCTGAAGGCGTACTGGGACTCCCTGGGTCTGCAACCGGAGGAGAACGTCGAGGGTCAGGGCCGATCCGACGACTACTACTTCCAGCAGGCAGGCATCCCCACCTCGGGCTACGCCGCCGGCGCCAGCGCCCGCAAGACCAGCTCCCAGGCGGCCAAGTGGGGCGGCACCGCCAACTCCGCGTACGACCCGTGCTACCACCGGTCCTGCGACACCACCGCAAACGTCAGCGCCACCGTGCTGAACCGGGCGGCCGACGGTGTCGCGTACGCGCTGTGGCAGCTCGCCGTGAGCGGAGGGGCCCCGACCTGCACCGCCGCTCAGGTGGTCGGGAACGGTGGCTTCGAGAGCGGTAGCACCACGTGGACCGCGTCCTCCGGCGTGATCACCAGCGCCAGCGGCCAGCCGGCCCGTTCCGGGTCGTACAAGGCGTGGCTCAACGGGAACGGCGGCACCGGCACCGAGAGCCTGACCCAGTCGGTGACCCTGCCGGCCGGGTGCGCCACCTACACGCTGTCGTTCTGGCTGCACATCGACACGGCCGAGACCACCACCTCCCGGGTGTACGACCGGCTGACCGTGCAGGTGGGTTCGACCACGCTCGCGACGTACTCGAACCTCAACGCCGCTACCGGCTACGTGGAACGCAGCTTCGACGTGGCCGGGTTCGCCGGTCAGACGGTGACGCTGCGGTTCACCGGCACCGAGGACTCGTCGTTGCAGACCAGCTTCGTGCTCGACGACGTGACGTTGCAGGCGAGCTGACCGCGTACCCGTGACGGAGGGCCGCCGCCGGTGCCTGCCGGCGGCGGCTCGTCACGTTCGGCGTCAGGGGAGCTGCGGGTAGAGCGCGGCGACGCCGCCGGACAGCCCGGCCTGCACCTGCCGGCTGATGTCGTCGGCCACGATCTCGTAGGCGTCGGCCTCGATGCCGTCCACAGCGATGCGGGCAATCACCGCCGGGTCGGACTTCGGGCCGGTGATGGCGGCGGCCATGTCGGTGTCCAGGTAGCCGACGTGCAGGCCGGCGACCCGGACAGCCCGCTCGGCGAGTTGGACGCGCAGCACGTTCGTCATCGACCACTCGGCGGACTTGGCGACGCTGTAGGCCGGGTGGTTCGGATGGCCGAACCAGGACAGCACGGAGAGCACGTTGAGGATGGTTCCGCCGCCGTTGCCGGCGATGACCGGCGTGAACGCCCGGATCGTCGACAGGGTGCCGATGTAGTGGGTCTCCAGCTCCAGCCGGATGAGGTCGAGGTCGCCGTCGAGCAGGTCGGTCCGGGTGTCGATGCCCGCGTTGTTGATCAGCAGGTTCACCCCGCCGGCCAGCCCGGCGGCCGCAGCCACCGAGGCGGGGTCGGTGATGTCGAGGCGGACCGGCGTCACGCCGGGCAGGTCGACGGTGTCGGGGTTGCGGGCGCCGGCGTAGACGGTGGCGCCCCGGGCGAGGAGTTCGGCGGCCAGGTGCCGGCCGAGGCCACGGTTGGCGCCGGTGACGAGTGCGGTGCTTCCAGCGATCTTCATGGGTGCCACGCTAGCCGACCTGGCTTCTGTTAAGCAAAGTCAGCTAGGTCACGGGCTCGGCCGACCGAATCGGGAATACGACCGGACGCGCCCACACCCCGCCCGGTGACGACTCGTATCCTTTCCGCGAACCTTCGCAGGAGCCGAGATGGGAGACGGTGTGAGCAACCAGGCCGAAACGTTGGAATTCCAGGCCGAGGCGCGTCAGCTCCTCCAGTTGGTGGTCCACTCGATCTATTCGAACAAGGACGTCTTCCTGCGGGAACTCATCTCGAACGCGTCCGACGCACTGGACAAGCTCCGGCTGGCCACCCTCGTCGACAAGGACCTCGTCGCCGACACCGACGACCTGCACGTCGCCCTGGAGGTCGACCGCGACGCCCGTACCCTCACCGTCCGGGACAACGGCATCGGGATGACCCGCGACGAGGTCGTCGCACTGATCGGCACGATCGCCAAGTCGGGCACCGCCGAGCTGCTGCGCCAACTGCGCGAATCCGCCGACGCCCACGCCAAGCAGGACCTCATCGGGCAGTTCGGCGTCGGCTTCTACGCCGCCTTCATGGTCGCCGACCGGGTCACCCTGCTGACCCGCAAGGCCGGCGAGACCGGCGGCACCCGCTGGGAGTCCACCGGCGAGGGCACGTACTCGATCGAGGCGGTCGACGACGCGCCGCAGGGCACCACGGTGACCCTGCACCTCAAGGCGGCCGACACCGAGGACAACCTGCACGACTACACCGCCGAGTGGACCGTCCGCGAGATCGTCAAGCGCTACTCCGACTTCATCGCCTGGCCCATCCGGATGACCGTCGAACGCCCCGGCGCCGACGGCGAGGCCGCCACCAGCGAGGTGCAGACCCTCAACTCGATGAAGGCGCTCTGGGCGCGGCCCCGCGACGAGGTCGACGCCGCCGAGTACAACGAGTTCTACAAGCACGTCAGCCACGACTGGGCCGACCCGCTCGAGGTCGTGCACATGAAGGGCGAGGGCACCTTCGAGTACGAGGCACTGCTCTTCCTGCCCAGCCACGCCCCCCTGGACCTGTTCTCCCCGCAGGGCCGCCGTGGCGTCCAGCTCTACGTCAAGCGCGTCTTCATCATGGACGACTGCGAGGCGCTGGTCCCGACCTACCTGCGCTTCGTCAAGGGCGTGGTCGACGCACACGACCTCTCGCTGAACATCTCCCGGGAGATCCTCCAGCAGGACCGGCAGATCCAGATCGTCCGCCGCCGCCTGGTCAAGAAGGTCCTCGCCACGGTGAAGGACCTCAAGGCCAACCACGCCGAGCGCTACCGCACCTTCTGGACCGAGTTCGGCGCGGTGGTCAAGGAAGGGCTGATCGACGACACCGACAACCGGGACACCCTGCTGGACGTCCTCTCGGTGGCCTCCACCAACGACCCGGACGAGCCCACCGACCTCGCCGGCTACGTGTCGCGGATGAAGGACGGCCAGACCGACATCTGGTACGCCACCGGCGAGTCCCGGGCCGCCACCGAGAACTCCCCGCACCTGGAGGCGTTCCGGGCCAAGGGGCACGAGGTGCTGCTGCTCACCGACCAGGTCGACGAGGTGTGGGTCGAGCGGGTCGGCACGTACGACGGTCGGCCACTGCGCTCGATCGCCAAGGGCGAGATCGACCTGGACACCGACGAGGAGAAGCAGCAGGCCGAGGCCGAGCGCGAACAGCAGCGACAGGAGTTCGCCGGGCTGCTCGACTGGCTGGGCACCACCCTCACCGACAGCGTCCGCGAGGTTCGCCTGTCGTCGCGGCTGACCACCTCACCGGCCTGCGTGGTCGGCGACGCCCACGACCTCACCCCGACCCTGGAGAAGATGTACCGGGCCATGGGGCACGAGGTACCCCCGACCAAGCGGATCCTGGAGATCAACCCCGGTCACCCGCTGGTGTCCGGGCTGCGCAAGGCCCACGAGCAGGGCAGCGACCCCACCGCCCTGACCGAGACCGCCGAGCTGCTCTACGGCCTGGCGGTGCTCGCCGAGGGCGGTGAGCTGACCGACCCGGCCCGCTTCACCCGGACGCTCGCCGACCGGCTGGCTCGCACCCTCTGAGGCGTGTTTCATAACCACTCGCCGATGATGGTGATGGTCAGGACGGCTTGGAAGCGGACGGCTAACCTGTCGTAGCGGGTGGCGACGCCGCGGTGGCGTTTGAGGCGGGCAATGCCGTTCTCGACGGCGTGGCGCAGCCGGTATTGCTGCGGGTCGAACTTCGGCGGGCGCCCGCCGCGGGAGCAGCCCATCCGGGCCGGTCAGCGACAGCCCTTGTTCCTTCGCGGCCCGGACCAGCTCAGCGGCAGCCCTCGCCTCCGCCGACGGCTCGGGCCGCTTCTTGCGTCCGGTCTGATCGTTACTGTCGCGGTCATCACGGCACCTCCGCACCAGGCACAACGCCTAGCGGGTCAGGCCGGAAACACCGTTAGACCCACGGACCCCCGTCAGGCCGCGCCGAGGCCGTTCATGAAGGTGGCTACGACGAGGTCGGCGGTTTGCGGTGGCGTCAGGGTGGGGAACTGGTGGGCGGCGGCGTCGACGAGTTGGTCGAGGACCGTTCGCGCCCAGGTCATGTCCACGTCGCCGCGGAGGTATCCCTCGTCTCGTGATCGGCGGATGAAGGCGTCGACTCGGGCGCTCTGCGCCTGACGGCGGATGCTGGCGGCAGGGTCGTTCTGCATCATGCGGCGAGTGTCGAGAGGCCATTCGCGACTGACGGGGACGATTCCCTCGACGTAGCGGTGCAGGGCGACGGGCACGGGGGCCTCGGTCAGGCGGGCCTCGTCGAGGACGTTTTCGGCGGAGTCGAGCTTGGCCTGGAAGACGGCGCTGAGCAGGGCTTCGCGGTTCGCGAAGCGGCGGTGCAGGGTGGTGCGGTCCACTCCGGCGGCAGCGGCGACGGCTGACATGGAGGTGCCGGGGTCCTCGGCCAGAAGTCGAGCTCCGGCGCGGAGGACGGCATCTAGGTTGCGGGCGGCGTCGGCTCTCATGGTGCTGCGATCTTACTCGACCGTTTCAGTTACCCGGCAATCTCCTACCTGTGAGCTGCGGAACAGAATATTAACGCCTCACTGCTGTTGCATTTAGCGACCGTAGCTCTACGGTTGTGTTGCTGCCCGCTCCGGGTGGCGAGGAATGACAAGCGAGAGGATGCGTACGATGACAAGGACTTGGCTGATCACCGGTGGCTCGCAGGGCCTGGGCAAGGCACTGGTGCTCGCAGCGCTGGAGGCCGGCGACCGAGTAGTGGCGACTTCCCGCAAGCCGGAAGCGCTGGCTTCCCTGGTGGCAGAGCACCCCGAGCGTCTCGCGGCCGTCGCGCTCGACGTCACCTCCCCGGCGAAGGCCCGAGAGGTGGTCGCCGCGGCGGTGCAGCGGTTCGGCTCCATCGACTTGGTGGTCAACAACGCGGGCTACGCCACCAGCGGCTCGATCGAGGACTTCCCCGAGGAGGAATTCCGCGCGCAGGTCGAGGCGAACCTGTACGGCGTGGTCAATGTGACGAGGGCGGTCCTACCCGTGATGCGCGGGCAGCGCTCCGGGCATATCGTGCAGATCTCCTCGATCGGCGGCCGGGTGGGCGGCACCCCTGGCCTGGGTGCCTACCAGACGGCGAAGTTTGCTGTGGAGGGCTTCTCCGAGGTCCTCGCCAACGAAGTGGCCCCCTTGGGCATCAAGGTCACCATCGTCGAGCCGGGTGGTATCCGCACCGGCTGGGCCACCGGGGCCGCCGAGCCTTCCGGTCCCATCACGCCTGACTACGAGCAGACGGTTGGCGCGTGGCTGGATCGATTCGCGCAGTATGCCGGGAACGAGCCCGGCGACCCGGACCGCATGGCCCGCGCCATCGTCGACACTGTGGACGCCGCGGAGCCTCCGCGCCGGCTGCTGCTCGGCAGTGACGCACTAGGGATCGCGATCAGCTCAGAGGAAGGCCGTATAGCGGAAGCCAACTCGTGGGCCGAGGTTAGCCGGTCCACGGATTACCCCACCGCCTGACCGACTCCGTGGTGGCTGGGGAACGGGGCCGGTCAATGCGCGCCGCATACCTGCCCCGCTCCGCGAGCGCAACCCAGTTCGCCAAAGGGATGAACGCAATGATCAAGACCTTTTTGATAGCCGGCGCGGCGGGGGGACTGGGCGGCCGGGTCGTCGAGGCCGCCCTCGCCGCCGGCCACAACGTAGTAGCGACCGACCTCGCGCCCCACGGCGTCTCTGTACCTGACGAGTACCGCGACCGGTTGCGCGTACGCACCATGGACGTCACCGATCCGGACTCCGCCCGTGCTGCGGTCGCTTGCGCGGTTGCCGAGTTCGGCGCGGTCGATGTGCTCGTGAACAGCGCCGGTGCCCGAACTGTCGGTTCGATCGAGGACATGTCCGACGACGATTTCCACCGCGATGTCGACGTCAACTTCTTCGGTGCGGTCAACACCGTGCGCGCCGTCCTGCCGGTGATGCGCCCGCGTCGTTCTGGCAGCATCATCAACGTCTCCACCATCGGCGGCCGGCGCAACCAGCCCGGTCTGAGCGCCTACCAGTCATCCAAGTGGGCGCTGGGCGGTTTCACCGAGATCCTCGCCCGCGAGGTAGCCCCCATCGGGATCCGCGTCACCTTGGTGGAACCTGGCGGAATCCGAACCCCGTGGGCAGTCGCCCCGATGACGGTGCCGGACATCCACCCCGAGTACGAGGAAACGGTCGGCGCCTTCGCCCGCACCTACAGCAACAACCCCGACGTGCAGCGGGGCGACCCGGCCAAGATGGCCGCCGCGATCCTGAGGCTCACCGAAGAGCCGGCACCGCCGATGCGGCTTCTGCTCGGCTCCGACGCTGCCTGGCTCGCCCCGCAGATCACGACGGCGCGAGCCGCGGAAGACGCGGCGTGGCGCGAACTCAGCGTATCCACCGACCTCGACGGACTCGGCGATTTCGCCGACACCGAGGTCGCGCGGATGGTCCGCCCGGCCAAGCCTTGATACCCACCCCACCATCCCCTTCCCTCCACCACTTCTCACCTGAGGAATGACAGACATGACTGTGCGCGACAAGCTCTACATCGGTGGTTCCTGGGTGACTCCCAGCGCATCGGAGCTGATGCTCGATATCCTGTCGCCCCACGACCAGTCGGTCATCGGCCGTGCGGCGCAGGCCGCGCCGGCCGACATCGACAGGGCGGTCGCTGCGGCGCGTGAGGCATTCGACCACGGCCCGTGGCCGCGTACCACGCCCGAAGAGCGCCAGGAGGTCGTGCGTCGCTACGATGCGCTGCGCACCGCTCGGGCCGACGACATCGCCGCGGCGATCTCGACCGAGAACGGCTCGGCGGGCTGGTTCACCAAGATCGGTCAGCCATTCCTGACCCGTCAGACCAACGCCTACCTCCAGGCAGCCGAGGAGTTCGGCTGGGAGGAAATCGTCACCCCGTCCGACCCTTCGGTGGCCTTCGACACCATCGTGCGGCGCGAGGCGATCGGTGTGGTCGCCGCGGTCATCCCGTGGAACTCTCCGTTCTCCGCCGCCACCGCGAAGCTGATCCCGGCTCTGCTGGCGGGCAACACCGTCGTGCTGAAGGTCTCCCCGGAGAACTCGCTGAGCATGATGCTGCTGGCCGACCTGTGGCACGAGGCCGGCCTGCCCGAGGGCGTCCTCAGTGTTCTTCCGGCGGACCGTGAGACCAGCGAGCACCTCGTCTCGCACGCCGACGTGGACAAGATCTCCTTCACCGGTTCGACCCGCGCCGGACGGCGGATCGCGGCGATCGCCGGGGAGCAGCTGAAGCGTGTGGGTCTCGAGCTGGGCGGCAAGTCCGCCGCCCTGATCCTGGACGACGCCGACCTGGCGGCTGCGATGCAGGGCCTCAGGTTCGGTTCGCTGGGCAACAACGGTGAGGCGTGCATCCTGCAAACTCGGATCCTGGCCCCGCGCAGCCGCTACGAGGAGGTCGTGGCCGCAGTGAAGGAAATGGTCGAGTCGCTGAAGGTCGGCGACCCCTCCGCCGCCGACACCTTCATCGGCCCGATGATCCGCCGCGACCAGCAGCAGCAGGTCATTGATTACATCAACATCGGCATCGAGGAGGGCGCACGGCTGGTGACCGGCGGGCCGCAGGTCCCGGCAGGCCTGGAGAACGGCAACTATGTCACACCGACCGTATTCGCCGACGTCGACAACGGCATGCGCATCGCGCAGGAGGAGATCTTCGGCCCGGTCCTGGCCGTCATCGCCTACGACAACGATGACGATGCTGTACGGATCGCCAACGACTCCGAGTACGGACTGTCCGGCGGCATCTGGTCCACGGACGCCGCCCGCGCCCTGGCCGTCGCCCGCCGGCTGCGCACGGGCACAGTCACGCTGAACGGCTCTCCGATCAGCTTCGACGGACCCTTCGGCGGCTACAAGGCCAGCGGCCTCGGCCGCGAGTACGGCAAGGTCGGCCTGACCGGCTACGTCGAGCATAAGTCGATCACCCGCACCCGGTAATCGCGTGTGCGAGGGCCTCGTCTGAGCGGCGTTCTCGTCTGCGCCCGGTTGGTCTCCGCAATGAGCTCGAAGCTCTTGAGCCGGTTACCGTATCCGTGCATGAAATTGGCGATCATGATCTCGTTCGCCCCCGTGCGCTCGGCCCCGCCTCCGCCTGGACGATCATGACGCCGACCGCGTGGGTGAGGATGTCGTGCAGGTCGCGGGCGATCCGGGTACGTTCGCGCAGCACCGCCGCCGAGCTGCTGCTCGCCGCGCCGACGTCGGGCTGGGGAACTGTCTATTCGCGTACCGGAGACTGGTTCCCGCTGTTGTCTCTGATCCTGCTGGTCGTCGCCGCCGTCGGGGCCGTTCGGACGGTCACGGTCCGTCGTTGCCCGTGAGCCGCGCCCGGATGCGTTCCGCGTCCGGGTGCCCGAGGTCGTCGAGGAGGCTCAACGCCCTTCGCCAGCTCCGGGTCGCCCCGGCCGCGTCGCCGGCCTCGGCCTGCGCCTCGGCCAGGTGCCCTAGCGTGTCCGCCTCGTAGTACCGGTCCCGGAACTCCCGGTACAGCTGCACCGCGTGCCGGTACGATACGACCGCCTCCGCCGGTCGCCCCGCGCGGTGCTGCGCGTACCCGAGGGTGTCCCAGGTCGGGGCCTCACCCTGGCGGTCGTCGAACTCCCGCAACAGCGCCAGGCCCTGCCGACACGCCTCGATGGCGGCATCGTGCTCACCCAGTTGGGCGCGGTACCAACCGATCGCGTTCAACGCCATCGCCTGCCCGTACCGGTGCCCGGCGGCGCGGTACAACGTCAGCGCCGCCTCCGCGGGCTGGACCACCTCTGCGCGCCGGCCCTGCCGGTCGGCCATCTCGGCCAGGTCCAGGCAGGTGTGCCCCTGGTTGGCCGGGTCGTCGAGGGCCCGGAACAGCTCAAGTGCCCGCTGAAGCTGACCGGGTGCCTCGTCGAGCTGGCCCAGCCGGGCCTGGGCCCGGGCCAGACTGCGGTGCGCGTGCGCCTGTCCGGCCGGGTCGCCACCGCGCCGCGCGGCGACAAGCGCCGTACGCTGCACCGCGAGCTGGTCGTGCCAGCCGCCCTGCCGGTCCAGAAAGATGGTCAGACTCCAGGCCAGTTGCCAGGCGTGCCGCTCGAACCCGGTGGCCGCACACCGCTCGACAAGTGCGATCAGCACCTCCCGCTCGCGGGTGAACCACGCCGCCGCCTCGTCGTGATCGCTGATCTTCTCCGGCCGGACCCCGGTGACAGCTGGCGGTAGCACGATCGGGTCCCAGTGCGGGTGCAGCAGCACGGCAGCAGCGTGCGCGCTGTGCAGGTAGTGATCGAAGAGGCGACCCCGCGCCTCAGCCCGGTCACCGGTCCGGTCCTGCTCGCCGGAGAGCTCGGCCGCGAAGGCCCGCAGCAGGTCGTGCATTGCGTACCGGTCCGGACCACGTTCGAGCACGAGGTGCGCGTCAGCGAGTTCGACGAACGCCGCCCGGACCTGGCGGCGCTCGACGCCGGCGAGGCTGGCCCCGGCCGCCGTACTGATCGTCAGGTCCGTGCTGCCGCCGACCAGCCGGAAGAGCCGGGCCGTCGACTCGGTCAGCAGGCGGTACGACCAGGACAGTGCCGTCCGCACGCTGCTGGCGGGATCGCCGGCGTCCAGCCCGTCCAGGCCCCCGTCGGTGCGCAACTGCGCGCCCAGCTCGGCCAGGGAGAGCTGTGGCCGGACCACCGCCCGAGCCGCCACCACGACCAGCGCCAACGGCAGCCGGTCACAGAGCCCGACCAACTCGCCGAGGGCAGCCCGTTCCCGCTCGGCCCGCACCCCGATCCGCGCGTGCAGCAGAGCGGCCGCGTCCCCGGCGGTGAGCAGATCCAGCACCAACGGCTCGGCGCCCTCGGTGGCCACCAGGCCGGTCAGCCGGTCCCGGCTCGTCACCAGCACCAGGCAGTGGGCGGACCCGGGTAGCAGCGGCCGGACCTGCGCGGCATCCCGGGCGTTGTCCAGCAACACCAGCATCCGTCGGCCAGCCAGCAGGCTCCGGTAGAGCGCTGTCTGCTCCTGCGGGTCGATCGGCAGTTCCCGGGGCGACACACCGAGCGCCGCGAGAAAGCCGCGCACCACCTGCTCCGCGCTGCGCACCACGCCACTGTGGCTGTAACCCTCCAGGTTGGCGTAGAGCTGCCCGTCGGGGAAACTCTCGACCACCCGGTGGGCCCAGTGCACGGCCAGCGCCGTCTTGCCCACCCCGGCCAATCCGGAGAGCACCGCCACCGGCACCGCGCCGGGATGCGCCTCGGCATTCGCCCGCAGGGCGTTCAGTCGAACCAGCTCTGCCTCCCGTCCCGCGAAGCCCCGGACGTCCGACGGCAACTGCGCCGGGACCGGGTGGGCCGGGGCCGGCCGCGCGACGGGACCGGCCGCCCCGGGAGTCGGCGCGGACTCGGCGCGGGGCGCCGGCACGGTGACCGCACCGCGCAGGATGGCCTGGTGCACCTGGCGAAGTTCCGCGCTCGGGTCCGCGCCGAGCACATCGGCCAACCGCTCCCGCAACCGGGCGTAGTACGCCAGGGCCTGTGCGCCTCGTCCGGCGGCGGCCAGCGCGCGCAACAACGCGGCGGCGACCGGCTCGTCGAGCGGGTGTTCGTCGGCGAGCCGGGTCAACGGGTCGATCACGGCATCCGGCTCACCCCGGCGGAGCGGGCCGCGGGCCCACCGCACGACGGTGTCGATGTGCCGACGGTGCCAGTCCTGTCGGATCCGGGCCGCCCACTCACCGGCCACGCCGGCCAACGGCTCGCCCCGCCACAGAGCCATGGCCCGGCGCAGCAGCTCCACGTGCTCCGGGTCGTCGTCGGCCAGTTCGTCGGCCCGCCGCCGCAGCGCGTCGAAGTGCTGCCCGTCGACGGTCTCCGGCGGTAGGTCCAGCAGGTACCCACCGGAGCGGCGGACCAGCGCGTCCGGAGCCCCGGCGGCGGCCAGCACCCGGCGGATCCGAGCGAGGTAGACGTGCAGGTTGTGCCGAACCCGAGGCGGCGGGGAATCACCCCAGACCCGATCCACAAGGGTTTCCGCGCGAACCGGCCGGCCCACGTCGACCGCCAGCGCGGCGAGGACGGCGCGTTGCCGGGCTGCCCCCGCGTCGATCAGCCGGCCGTCCGTCCACACCTCGACTGGCCCGAGGATCCGAATCTCCATGATCGCCGCTCGCCCCCGTGCCGCCGGTCGGCCAAGCCGGCAACCGCGACCGGATTGAGGTTCCGGCAGGAATCCGTCGACCTACCGCGCGAATCATCGTCGGCACGACGACATCTCTCAATCCGATGTCGGCAATTCGACTCACGGCCAAGAACAACCGGGCGTCCGGCACCGTCTCCACGTTCTGGGACAACGCCAACGCCACCGGGCTCCTCGGGTACCAGCACGCCTACGGCTACCGGGCGAACCTGGCGTACGACTCGGCCGCGATCGGCGGCACCTGGAACCAGCGCATCGAGGCCGTACGGGTCTGTTGAGGGCCGGCGTCTCCGGTGCGGGGAGGGACCGGAGACGCCACGACGGCGCCGGCCGGAATCCAACGGGGGATTCCGGCCGGCGCCGTCGTGCGGGTCAGCCCGGGTAGTAGCAGACGTTCGGGATGACCGGACCACCGTTGACCCCGAAGGTCGCGAAGCCCATCCACGCCCGGGTCTGCGGGCCGTACTCGCCGTCCTCGGCGATGTCCGCCCATGCCCAGGTGTCGTTGATCTTGCGCTGTGCGTACAGGACGGCGTTGCGGGTGTTGGTGCCGTACTGGCCGTCGAGCCGCAGCGACTGGGAGTAGCAGTTGTTCAGCGCCTCCTGCAACACCTTGACCGCGCTGTTGGAATTGCCGTACTTCAGGTAGCAGGTCTTGTTGCCGTCCTGCCAGCCGACGGTGGGCACGTGCATGTCACCCGGGTAACCACCGACCTTGTAGTAGGTCAGGCTGGTGCAGGTGGTGGCCGCCTGCGCGGCGGTCGGCGCGGCCAGGGCCAGGCCGGCGCTGGCGAGTACGGTCGCCAGAGCGGCGGTGGCGCTGCGGCGGCCGATGAGGCTTCGATGGATCGGCATGCTCTCCTCCTGAGGATGGGCTACCGGGGTCGACCCCGTGTGCCCGAAGCATCGCGACCATCGATCTACGATTTCCTGCTCGAACGTCAATTGCGAACGCTCGGCCGGATCACCGGCCGAGCGTTCCCGCGTGTGCGGTTCGGTACCCAGGTCGGGGTCACGCCGCTGAGGCGGATGCCTTCGACTCCCGGTGCGACGCCACCGGGCCGGCGTTCCAGCCCCAGCGCGGAGCCGGTACCGCGACGTCGCGGCGCCGGTCCGTGTCGACGTCGTCGCTGTCGGTCCCGTCGATGGACAGCTCGACCGAGGTGGATTCACCGCGGGCCAGTCGCAGCGAGTGCTCGGCGCCCGTACGCGCCGTGCACGGCCAGGACTGCCCGGCGCACTGGAGGTTGCGGCAGTGGCCCTCGTCGTCCGGCTCGTGAGCGCTCAGCACGTCGACAGCCAACTGCCACAGCAGCGGGTCGGTCACGTCGTGTGGGCGCTCCACGGTGCGGCTCGGTCGGTTGCTGGTGTCGTCGGACATGGTGGCCCCCCTCGTCAGGCTGTACCCGTCAAGGGTCACCCGTCAGCCGCCGGTTAAACCGCCGACCTGCTGTGATGTGTCCCTGGTCGCAGCTCGACCGTGGACACCGCACGCGTATCGGTCAGTCCGGCAGCAGCGGCATCTGCACCCCCGGCTCCCCAGGCCGCGGCTCACCGCCGTGTACGCCGACGTCCGGGGCGGCACGACGATCGCCTCCGGGCGGGGCCGGCGGGCCTGCTGGCCACCCATCGCGCTGCGGACGCCCCGCGCCCGGAGTCAGTCGAGGCAGAACTCGTTGCCCTCGGGGTCGGCCATGACGAGGTGACCGGCGCCCAACGGGGGAGCGGGCTCGTGCCGACCGAGCCGCTTGGCGCCGTGTGAGACGAGCCGTTCGGCCTCCACCTCCAGGGCCGCCATCCGCTCGTCACCCGTCAACCCCGGTGCCGCGCGAACGTCGAGGTGGACGCGGTTCTTCACCTGCTTGTGCTCCGGCACCCGCTGGAAGAACAGCCGTGGCCGCGAGCCCTCGGGATCGACCACCGCCGACGCGTCGTTGCGGTTCTCCGGCGGCACACCCATCGCCTCCAGCGCCTGGTCCCAGGTTGCGAAGTCACCGGGTGGCCCCTGCACCTGATAGCCGAGCGCCTCGGCCCAGAACATCGCCAACCGGGCCGGGTCGGCGCAGTCGACGGTGATCTGGACATCGCGGGTCGGTGTGGACGCCTGTTCGCTGATCTGGTCGGTCATGGTCCCAGCCTTCCTCGGATAGCGGACAGGATCGTTCCGCTATCCGTGCAACGATCGGGACGTGACGGCCGAGGCGACGACCGAGCGGGTGCTGCGCCTGCTGGCGCTGCTGCAACGGCGCTTGTCGTGGACGGCCGCCGAGCTCGCCGCCGAGCTGAGGGTCACCGACCGATGCGTACGCCGCGACGTGCAACGACTACGGGCGCTCGGCTACCCCGTGTACGCGCTGTCGGGCGTCGGCGGCGGTTATCGACTCGGTGCCGGCACTCGGCTACCGCCGCTGCTCCTCGACGACGAGGAGGCGATCGCCACAGCGGTCTCGCTGCGGCTCGCCGCCGGCGGCACTGTCGCCGGGGCGAGCGAGGCGGCGCTGCGGGCACTCGCGAAGCTCGACCAGGTGATGCCCTCACGGCTGCGCGCCGAGGTGCGGGCGGTGCACAGTGCCACCGACACCCTCATCGGCCCGGTCGCCGAGATCGACGCCGAGGTGCTGGTGACCCTCGCACGGGCCTGTCGAGACGGGGTACGGGTGCGGTTCCACTACCCCGGCCGGGGCACGGGGGAGCAGGAACGGACGGTCGAACCGATCCGGATGGTGACGACAGGTCGCCGCTGGTACCTGATGGCCTGGGACGTCGACCGTGACGGCTGGCGGACGTTCCGGCTGGACCGGATGCGGGCGGTGGCGGCGACGACCTGGCGTTTCCCGGCGCGGGAGCACCCCGATCCGGTCGCCTACGTGCAGCGGGCGGTGACCGGTGCGCCGTACCGTCATCTTGCCCGGGTGCGGGTCCGGGCCCCGGCCGACCGGGTGCGCGAGGTGGTTCCGCCGCAGGTGGGGCGGGTCGAGGACGACGGCGACGGGTGGTCGATCCTGGTCGTCGGCGGCGACGACCTGGACTGGCTCGCGGCGCACCTCGCCCGCCTGGATCACGAGTTGGAGGTGCTGGAGCCTCCCGAGCTGCGCGAGGCCGCAGGCCGGCTCGCCCGCCGTCTCGCGGCGCTGGCCGGTGCGACGTCGGAGCCCGGCGCGCGGTACGGCAACGTGTAGTGGCGCAGCGGCACCGGGCTGCCGTCCGGTGCGGCCCACGGTGCCGTGCTGGTGCCGACACACTGCCACCCTTCGCGCTCGTACAGCGCGGCGGCCGCGGTGCCACCGCCGGCCAACTCCAGCACCAGGTCCGTCGCGCGGGTGGCCGCCCACTGGCGAGCCCGCTCCAGCAGCGCGCTGCCCAGCGCCAACCCGCGGGCCTTCGGCACCACGAAGAGACGTGCCACCTCGGCCGTCGGCCGGGCCGGCGGCCCGCCTGCCGGGTCGGGCACCCGGTGCACCGCGACGTGGCCGACAACTGCCGCCTCGGCGTCGACGGCGACCCAGGCACGCGCCGGGTGCGGCTCGCGCAGCCAACCGTGTGGGTCGGCGGGCCAGTTCATCGGGTACCCGTCCACCCGGTGGACCTCGGCGAGCGCCGCGACGCAGCCGTCAAGATCGGTGGCGCGCCGCCGCCGGATACGCGGCGGGATCACAGGTCTTCGAACGGGCTGGCGTAGCGGAACTCCCCCCGGATCGACTCGCGCCATGCGTGCGACGGTCGAGCCATGAAGTACTGCGGCCCCCACGGCTGCGGCGGGGTGACGCCCAACTCGACGGCGGGCCGGAACCCGAAGCGCGGGTAGTACTCAGGATGCCCGAGCAGCACCACCAGCGGCTCGTCGCGCGCGTCGGCCGCGCCCAGCACCGCGTGCATCAACGCGCTGCCGACGCCGCGCCGCTGCCAGTCGGGCAGCACGCCGAGCGGCCCCAGGCCCAACGCCACCGCCGCGCCGGCCACCAGGCCGCGGGTGGCCACCACGTGACCGACCACCTGGCCGTCGGAATCGGTCGCCACCAGCGAGTACGCGGGCAGCCAGCCCTCGTCGGCGCGCAGCGCGTCGACAAGCGTCGCCTCGACCGGGACGCCGTCACCGTCAGCTTTGGCGAATGCGGCGGAGTGCACCGCTCGGATGGCGTCGACGTCGGCGGGCATCTCACGTCTGATCAGCACCGCGCCACCATAGACGCAGTGAGTTGCCGGCTCCACGCGTTTATCTCCGGCACCGATCCGCCGGCGGTCGTCGTGCCTGGCGGTCGTGGCGGCTGGCGGTTGTGGCGGCTGGCGGTTGTGGTGGGTGGCGGTGGTGGTTGCCGGCGGGCGGCACTTCGCGGACATGGCGGGGAACGCTTGATGTCTGTGAGTCATTATGATGCCGCCGAGTCATCAAGCGATCCGCGATCCGCGATCCGCGATCCGCGATCCGCGATCCGCGATCCGCGATCCGCGATCCGCGATCCGCGATCCGCGATCCGCGATCCGCGATCCGCGAT
>NZ_JBEZGM010000008.1:202026-251350 GCF_040649995.1 Micromonospora sp. NPDC048835
ATCCCGGGCCTGGTGCTTCTCGGGTCCGCGTTGCAGCCTCTCGCCGGCGGGTCGGGCGTGATCTCAGCCGACGGCGGTGGCTGAGGGCGGGGCGCTGCCGCCCTGGGGCGCCTCCGGGGCCATCAGCCGGATGATCTCCGCTTGGTCGGCGGCCGAGGGCATGCCCCATTCCGGCCGGTAGCCGTACACCTGGTGGAGTGGGGTGGAGCCGGTGCGGCCGTCCAGGATCTCCACGGCGTCGGTCCCGATCAGTCCGGGGTGTTCGACGCCGCAGGCCTCGGCGACCTTGGTGAGGTCGCGGCGTAGCGTCCGCAGGTAGTTGGCCGCCCGGACCGACTTCAACGTCGGGTCCAGGCCCCGGGCGAGCCACGCGTTCTGGGTGGCGACGCCGGTGGGGCAGGTGTCGGTGTGGCACTTCTGCGCCTGGATGCAGCCGATCGCCAGCATCGCCTCGCGGCCGACGTTGAGCATGTCGCAGCCGAGCGCGAACGCCACGATGGCGTTGTCGGGGAGCCCGAGCTTGCCACCACCGACGAAGACCACCTGATCGTGCAGGTCGTGCTCAGCGAAGATCTTGTAGACCCGGGAGAAGCCCTGCTGGAACGGGAGCGACACGGAGTCGGTGAAGATCAGGGGTGCGGCGCCGGTGCCGCCTTCGCCGCCGTCGATCGTCACGAAGTCCACGCCCCGGCCGGTGTCGCGCATCAGGGTGGCCAGCTCCCGCCAGAAGCCCAGGTCACCGACCGCCGACTTGATGCCGACCGGCAACCCGGTCTCGGCGGCCAGCAACTCCACCCAGTCGAGCAGGCTGTCGCAGTCGGAGAACTCGGCGTGCCGGGACGGGCTGACGCAGTCCTGACCGGCCGGGATGCCCCGGGTGGCGGCGATCTCGGCGGACACCTTCGCCCCGGGCAGCAGCCCACCGAGGCTCGGCTTGGCACCCTGGCTCAGTTTGATCTCCAGCGCCCGCACCGGCGCGCCGGAGACCAGGTCCTTGAGCCGGTCGAGGCTGAACCGACCGTGCTCGTCGCGGCAGCCGAAGTACGCGGTGCCGAGTTGGAAGACCAGCTCACCACCGTTGCGGTGGTAGGGCGACAGACCGCCCTCGCCGGTGTTCTGCAGGCAGCCGGCGAGCGCCGCCCCCTTGTTGAGCGCGGTGATGGCGTTGCCGGAGAGCGAGCCGAAGCTCATCCCGGAGATGTTGACGACCGACTCCGGTCGGAACGCCCGGGGGCGGCCGCGCGCCGCGCCGAGCACCTTCGCGCAGGGCAGCCGCACATCGTGCCCGGCGGTCGGTGCCGACGGCGGCACGGCCCTGCCGAACGTGCGGTGCTTGATGATCGGGTACCCGGGGGTGTACTCGATGTCGTTGTCGGTGCCGAAACCGAAGTAGTTGTTCTCCTGCTTGGCTGACGCGTACACCCAGCGGCGCTGGTCGCGGGTGAACGGCCGCTCCTCGTTGTTGCCGGCCACGATGTACTGCCGAAGCTCCGGCCCGATCCTCTCCAGCAGGTAGCGGGCACGGCCGAGGACCGGGAAGTTGCGCAGCAGCGCGTGGTCGCGCTGGATCAGGTCCCGCGCGGCGAGTGCCGCGACGGCGGCGGCGACAGCGGGTACGGCTCGACGGGCCCAGGTCATGCCCCGGATTCTTTCCGCCGGGGCGGCGGATCAAACCGACGGACCGGGGGCCGGCGGCGGTGCGGGTACGACCCGCACCGCCACCACGCTCTCAGCGGTGCCGGTACGACTCGCGGACCGACCCGCCGACTACAGCGCACCACGTGCTCGTGCTGAGCTTGCCGTTGCGGGGCAGCCCGTGCAGCGCCTGGAGATCCTGCACCGCCCCTCGGGTGGCGTGGTCGTACGCCCCGGTGGCGGTGACCGCGTACCCCTTGGTGGCGAGGATTTCCTGCACGGCCGTGACCGGCGCTCCGGCGGCGTGCTGGTCCAGCTCCGGAGCCAGCGTCTCCCAGGTCGGGGTGGTGAGGGTGGCGTCCACGTCCACCGGGATGCCGTTGCGGGCCTGCCAGTCCTGCACGGCGGCGACGGTCGCGGCGTCGAACGTGCCGCTGACGGCCACCGGGTAGCCCCGGTGGGCGAGCAGGTGCTGCACCACCCGGACGGAGGGGGAGTTGACGAAGCGCCACAGGTCCGGCCAGCGGCGTGCCGGTACGTCGCCGAGCTTGGTGCCGAGGGCGGCGTGCACCCGTCGCCGCAGCTCCGGGAACTGCCGGTAGAAGGCGGCGCCCGGGCACTCGGTGGTGCGGAAGTCCCAGTGGCCGAAGATGTCGTACGCGTGCAGCCCGTACTGGCGGCAGATCGTGACGCAGAGCTTGACCAGCGAGTCGGTCAACGCCTTCGGCGGCGTCTCGGTGACGTAGGTGCCCTCGTTCTCGATGCCGATGGCCCGACCGTTCTCACCCGGGCAGTGCGCCGAGACCATCTGCCGGTCGCCGGCCTCCAGCCGCTCCAGGCTGCCCCGGCGGCCCTCCAGCACGTACCCGCCGCGGCTGACGGTGAAGTGCTGACCGGTGTCCGACCAGCCGTTGCCGTCCATGTGCAGGTCCTGGCAGTCGTGGGCCAGCTTGACCGCCTGCTCGCGGGAGTAGTCGGTGACGTTCGGGAACGCCATGTGGTGCACGATGATCTTGTTGGTGGCGATGGCACTCACCGACAGCGGATCCTTCGGCGGGCGCGCGGCCCACTCGTCACAACTGATGATCCAGTCCAGGTCGGTGCCCGAAGCGGCCTGGGCCGTGCCCGGGAGGGCGAGTTCGCTTCCGACGACGGCGACCGTGGCGGCACCGAGGCCGGCCCGCAGCAGCGTCCGGCGATCCACTTCGGAATGGTCGAGGTGCATTGCATCTCCTCCTGCGGCCGACGGCGGGGGATGAAAAGTAGCTCCAGTGGCCGCACGCACTCCGGAGAATATTGCCAAAGCTCGTCCGCGCGCTAGAGGGCGCCCGACCCCGACGGGCACCAGCGAAACCGGTCGACGAGAAGATCAACGGCCCACTAGGCTGGCCGCTGACTCGGGGGTGGACAACTGCTGGCGTGGCGGTCGTCAGTAGTGCTCACTAGTCGGCTAAAGTCGACGTCTTGAACTTGAAGGAATGGGCAGCGGCCACCGGGATCTCGTACGCGACAGCATGTCGGCGTTACGAGTCTGGAACACTGCCTATCCACACCTACCGGATCGGCCGCCTCATCATGGTCGGGGATCCGGTCACCGCAACGGCGGCTGAGGCCGGGCAGACCGTGGTGTATGCCCGGGTGTCGTCAGCCGATCAGGAGGCGGATCTGGACCGTCAGGTCGCCCGGGTGACCGTGTGGGCCACCGGCCAGAAGCTCGGCGTGGACCGGGTGGTCACCGAGGTCGGGTCCGCGTTGAACGGGCACTGTAAGAAGTTCCTCGCCCTGCTCCGCGACCCGACTGTGTCAACCATCGGGGTCGAGCACCGCGACCGGTTCGCCAGCTTTGGTGCCGAGTACGTTGAAGCCGCGCTGGCCGCGCAAGGCCGCCGTCTGCTGGTGGTCGACCCGGCTGAGGTCGATGACGACCTGGTCCGCGGCGTCACCGAGATCCTGACCTCGCTGTGCGCCCGCCTTTATGGTCGTCGCGCCGCCGCGAACCGCGCCCGCCGCGCGGTCGAGGCCGTCACCGAGGCTCCGGTGTGAAGACGATCCAGGCGTACCGGTTCGCCCTCGACCTCACCCCGGGCCAGGAACGTGACGTGCTCGCGCATGCCGGGGCGGCCCGGGTCGCGCATAACTGGGCACTGGCGAAGGTCAAGGCGGTCATGGACCAGCGGAGCGCCGAGCGATCCTACGGCGTGCCGGACGAGGCGTTGACCCCGTCGCTGTCATGGTCCCTCGCTGGGTTGCGGAAGGCGTGGAACGCCGCTAAGCCCGCGGTTGCGCCGTGGTGGGGCGAGGTGTCGAAGGAGGCGTTCAACACCGGATTGGACGCCCTCGCGCGTGGCTTGAAGAATTGGGCTGACTCCCGCAAGGGCGCACGGGCCGGGCGGCTGGTCGGGTTTCCCCGGTTCAAGTCCCGCCGCCGCACCACACCATCCGTGCGGTTCACCACCGGGGCGATCCGGGTCGAACCCGACCGCACACACGTGGTGCTGCCCCGGCTGGGCCGGTTGAAGCTGCACGAGTCGGCCCGCAAACTCGCCCGCCGCCTGGACAACGGCACCGCTCGGATCACGTCCGCGACGGTGCGGCGCGACGGCGGACGCTGGCACGTGTCGTTCACCGTCAAGGTCAAACGGGTCGAACGCGCCCCTGCCCAGCCGCAGTCGGTCGTCGGCGTGGACGTTGGGATCAAGCACCTTGCGGTGCTGTCCACTGGCGAGCTGGTCGACAACCCGCGCCACCTAGTCGCCGCGCGCCAACGCATGCGCTCGTTGGGTCGGGCGCTGTCCCGCAAGACCGGCCCGGACCGGCGTACCGCAAGACGGCCGTCGAAGCGGTGGCAGCGGGCATCTGCTCGGCTCGGTCGCGCGCACGCCCGGATCGCTCATCTACGCCGCGACGGGCTGCACAAGCTCACCACCCGGCTCGCGCGTGAGCACGGCACCATCGTGGTCGAAGACCTCAACGTGGTCGGGATGCTGGCCAACCGCAAGCTGGCCCGGCACGTCGCCGACGCCGGGTTCGCGGAGATCCGTCGCCAACTGGCGTACAAGACCCGGTGGAACGGCGGCCGGCTGCTGCTGGCCGACCGCTGGTATCCGTCCTCCAAGACCTGCTCGGGCTGCGGCACGGTGAAAACCAAGCTGGCCCTGTCCGAGCGCGAATACACCTGCCAGGCGTGCGGTCTGGTCATCGACCGGGACCGCAACGCCTCCTTGAACCTCGCCGCCCTCGCGGCCGAGTTCGATAACGCCGGGAGTGGCCCGGTGGCAGCACGTGGAGCCGACCAGAAGACCCGCCTACGCGGGCAGGTGGCGACGAAGCGTGAACCCGGCACGGCATCCGCCGGTCAGACCGGGACCGTTCCGCCGCAAGGCAGGACTACCAACCGTGTGCTTGCTGAAGCGCACTGAGAGGTAACGGTTCAACTCCCCACGTACGACGCAGCCCAGCACCAAGGACAGGTGACACCGCACCACGTACACCACATCACCATGTACAGATCCACGACGGCGAGGGCGGGCTCGGGGCACTCCACATTCACGGCCGTTCGCTGACCGGAACCGGTCCGGAGGGCTACTGCCTGGTCGGCGTTTCCGCGCGTCGGGTCGAGGGTAGGTCCGGGGCTGACCGTTCCGGCAGCCCCTTAAGGAATGAACCATATGAGTGACAACGTCAGCGACGCGGTGGGCGACGCTCTCCGCTCGGTGATGCTCTTCCTGCCCAAGGCCGTCGCCTTCCTGGCGATCCTGGTGGCCGGATGGCTGATCGCCAAGGCCGTACTGAAGATCGTGGAAAAGGTCCTCGAACGGGTGGGCTTCGACCGCGCCGTCGAACGCGGCGGCATCCGCCGAGCGCTGAGCCGCTCCCGGTACGACGCCAGCGACATCGTCGCGAAGCTCGCCTACTACGCGGTGCTGCTGTTCACCCTCCAGCTCGCCTTCGGCATCTGGGGGCCGAACCCGATCTCCGACCTGCTCGGCGCGGTGATCGCGTGGCTGCCCCGGGCGTTCGTCGCGATCGTCATCGTCGTGGTCGCCGCCGCCATCGCCAACGCGGTGAAGGACATCATCAGCGGCGCGCTCGGCGGCCTGTCGTACGGTCGGGTGCTGGCCACCATCGCCTCGGTGTTCATCCTCGGCCTCGGTGTCATCGCCGCGTTGAACCAGATCGGCGTGGCCACCGCGGTCACCACTCCGGTGCTGATCGCCGTGCTGGCCACGATCGGCGGCATCCTCGTCGTCGGGGTCGGCGGTGGTCTGATCCGTCCGATGCAGAGCCGCTGGGAGTCGTGGCTGACCCGTGCCGAGCGGGAGTCGCCGCTGATCGCCGAGCACGCCCAGGCGTACCGCGCCGGTCGCCGCGAGGCCGAGGCCGAGCTGGCCCGCAGGTCGGCCACCACCAGCGAGCCGCAGGCCAGCCCCGTGGTGACCCGGCCCGCCGACGCCGAGGCCACCCAGGTGGTGACCCGGCCCGCCGACGCCGAGGCCACCCAGGTGGTGACCCGGCCGGCCGACGTGGAGGCGACGCAGGTGGTGACCCGGCCCGCCGATCCGGAGGCCACCCAGGTGGTCCACTTCCCGGTCAGCTCCGACGCCACCCAGGTGGGCGACCGCGGCACCCTCGACGACGACACGTCGCCGACGCCGGTCCGGCCCTCCGCCACCGACGACACGACCCAGGTCGTCAGCGGCTCGGCCGGTTCGGACGTCACGCAGGCGGTGCGTGTCGACCCCGACGCGACCCAGGTGGTCTCGGGTGGCACCGACCGCGCGGTGCCCGGTCAGCGCACCAGCGACGACGGTGAGACCACCACTGTCATTCCGCCGGTGGACCGGCGCTGACACCAGCGGTACGGCGCGGGGCGGGATCGAGCTGATCCCGCCCCGCGCCGCGTTGCGCCTCGTTCGCCCGGCATGCCGAAAGCGCTGGCCGCCGCCGCGCCGGTTGTCTAGCATCGCGGGCATGACCTGGCGACATTGATCCAGCAGCGTCCGCCGATCCCGTGGGCCACCACGGGCACCGCACCTCAGGTGTCCGTCTCCACTCCCACGGGAAGGCCCCATGATCCTCACCGTCTCGCGCACGCCCGACCCGGCGGTCCGTCGGCTGACGGCGACCCTCTACGGGTACGCGTTCCTCAGTGACCTCGTCCTGCTCTACCCGCTGTACGTGGTGTTCTTCGCCGACACCGGGCTGTCGGTGGGCCAGATCGCGTCACTGTTCGTCATCTGGTCGGCCGCTGGCATCCTGTTCGAGGTGCCCTCCGGCGCCTGGGCCGACGTGCTGTCCCGCCGGCTGCTGCTGTGCCTCGCGCCGCTGGTGACCGCCGCCGGGTTCGCGCTCTGGGTGCTGGTTCCGTCGTACCCGGCGTTCGCTCTCGGTTTCCTGCTCTGGGGCGCCGGTGGCGCACTGGTCTCCGGCGCCCTGGAGGCGTTGGTCTGGACGGAGTTGGACCGGCTCGGCGCGGTCGGCCGGTACGCCCGGGTGCTCGGCCGCGCACGGACGGCGGGTGTGCTGGGCGTGGTGCTCTCCGGAGTGCTCGCCGGCCCGGTGCTCGCGGCCGGCGGGTACCCGGCGGTCGGCGCGGCCAGCGTGCTGGCCTGCCTGCTCGCCACACTGGTCGCCACCCGGCTTCCGGAGCACCGCGTGCCGGCCGCCGTGGCCGTCCCGGTCCCCGAGTCGGCGATGGCCGCTCGGTCGGTGGGCGCTGCGCCACTTCGACCGGACGGGCCGGACGCCGTCCCACCCTCGAATCCCGACGACGATGGTGACCTGGGGTGGTGGGACACGCTGCGCGACGGGGTGTCGCAGGTCCGCACCCGTCCGCCGGTGCGGGCCGCCGTGCTGCTGGTGGCCGTCGTCGCCGCCGACTGGGGTGCCCTGGACGAGTACACGCCGCTGCTGGCCCTGGACACCGGCGTCGGGGCGCAGGCCGTACCCCTGCTGCTCCTGCTGCTCTGGGTCGGGGTGACAGTCGGCGGGCTGCTCGCCCCGGCGGGGGAGCGGCTGGGCAGCCGAGGGTACGCCGCGCTGCTGGGGCTCGTCGGCGTGGCGCTGGCCGGCGGTGCCCTGCTCCGGCACCCGGCGGGGTTCGTGCTGCTCGCGGTGGCGTTCGGCGCGGCACAGTTGGCCACCGTGCTGGCCGACGCGCGGCTCCAGGCCCGGATCACCGGCACCAGCCGCGCCACCGTCACCTCCCTGGCCGGGATGGCCACCGACGTGCTGATCATCGTGACGTACGGCGGCTACGGCCTGCTCGCCTCGGCGGCCGGCAACGCGGTGGCGTTCGCGCTGACCGCCGGGGCGTACCTCGTGGTGGCTCTGGTGCTGCTGACCCGCCGGCGGCCACCGGCCCAGCGCCTCCGCACCCTTGCCGACATGCTCCAGGAGGAGACAGTGACAGATACCGCTACCATCGCCGTGGACCAGTTCATCGCCGCGCCGCCGTCGAAGGTCTGGCGCAGCCTCACCGAGCCGGAGCTGCTCGCCCGCTGGTGGGTGCCGGGCGACGTCGCCGCCGTCGTCGGTCACCGCTTCCACCTCCAGATGCCCGCCTGGGGAGCTGTGGACTGCAAGGTCACCGAAGTGGAGCCCGAGCGGCGTTTCGTCCACACGTTCAACGAGAAATGGACGCTGACCTGGCGACTGGTTCCCGAGGGCAACGGCACCCGACTGTTCCTGGATCACTCGGGGTTCGACCTCGACGACCCCCGAGCCCAAGACGCCTTCGCGCGGATGGGACCGGGCTGGCGGGACAAGATCCTGCCGGGGCTCGCCCAGTTGGCTGCCGACCTGCCGGACTAGTCACCCGAATCGACGAAGGGCCCGGCAGCGGCCTTCTCCGGCCGCCGCCGGGCGGCACTGTCAGCCGGCCAGGTGCAGGAACGACCACTGGTGGCCGTCGAGGTCCCGGAAGCCGCGCATGTACATCGGCCCGTTGGCCATCCCCGGCCCGAGCGACTCCCCACCGGCGACCGCCGCCTGGTCGACAAGTTCGTCGACCTGCCTGCGACTCGACGCCGACAGCCCGATGATGACCTCCCGACTGGTCGCCGTGTCCGGCGTGGCGACCCCGGTGTACGCCTCGAAGCCCGAGCGGAGGTGCAGCACCAGCCGGGTGGCGTCGGAGATGGTGAGCACCGTGCTGTCGCCGTCCGGCTCGCCCTGGTCACTGGTGAAGCCGATCGCCCGGTAGAACTCGGTGGCGGTGGTCAGGTCGCGCACCGGCAGGTTGATGAACGTCATGGTCATCGGTGGTCTCCGTCCGTCTCGAACAGTGCCTTCAGCACGGCGAGCCGTTCCCGCCAGTACGCCTTCAGCTCCGCGGCCTGCTCGGCTCCGGTCAGCTTCTCGTGCACGACGTTGACCCGGGCCTTCGACTCGCCGACAGCGTCGATGCCGACAACGATCCGGGTGGGGCCACCGGCCCAGTCGGCCCGGAAGCTGCGCGGCGCCGTGGCGGTGCGGACGCGCACCTCGACGTCGGGCAGCCAGCGGGCACGCGCCGTTTCGTCGGCAAACGCCTCGAACAGTCGCCGCGCCGGCACGGCCACCGTCCGGCTCGCGCTGGCCTCGAAGCCACCGCCGCGTCGCTGACCCGGCGCGCGCAGGCCGCGGGCCTGCTCGTACCCGACGGTGATGGTCTGCGCCCACCAACCCGCCACCTCGTGCTCGGTGCCCAGGTGGCGGGCGATGCGGGTGTGCGTCCACCCGGTGGCGGACGCGGCGTCGAGCAGCGCGAACCACTCGGCCCAACCGCGGCCGGTCCGGGCGCGGATCAGGTCGTCGGCGATCCGCTCGGTCTGCGCCGCGGCGGCCGAGACACTGGGCGCGGCGGGAGGTTCGGCCGACCCCGGCGGGGCGACGGTGGGTTCGGCCTGCCCCGGTGGGGCGGCGGTGGGTTCGGCCTGCCCCGGTGGGGCGGCGGCGGTGGACGCCGAAGCCCGCTCGGCGGCCCGATTGATCAGGTGCCGGCGGGCAGTGGTGTAGCTCTCGCCGGTCTTTGCCATCCGGGTCCGGACCCGGGCCTTGAACGATCTCTGGGTGGTCATCACATGCTCCCGGTCAACGGCACGGTCACCGGAACTCACGCTCCCGCCGACCCCGCCGGAGTGGGGCATGTGGCACCACGTCCCGAGGGCTCCAGGCCCCCTCTGCCTCCGCGTTGCCGGCGGCGTGAGCGCCGGGAGGGAGGTGCGGCGCAGGACTACGCCGACGTCATCCTACGCCACACCAGCCCTCAGGGCTGGTCACCGTCGAGGTAGACCCACCGGCCGTCCTCGCGGACGAACCGGCTGTGTTCGGTCAACGTGCCGGGCCGGCCCGCGTCCCGGTAGTGGGCATGGAACGTCACGGTGCCGGCGGTGTCGAGCAGGCCGCCCCGCTCGGTCTCCACGATCTCCAGTCGGGTCCACCGCTGCCCCGGGTCCAGCTCCAGGGAGGCGGGCCGGGTCGACGAGTGCCAGCTGCGCAGCAGGTAACCGGAGTCGCCGAGGGCGAAGGCGCTGAACCGGGAGCGCATCAGCGCCTCGGCCGTCGCCGGGGCGTCGCCCCCGTGCGTGGGGGCGCAGCACCCCGCGTACGCCCGGCCGGAGCCGCACGGGCACACCCGTCCCGTCGTCGCGTTCGCCCGCCGCCGTCCCGCACCCTTACCCACGTCGCCATCCTGCCCCAAGCACCGCACCCCTCCCACACCCCCGCCCCACCCCTCCCCACACCCCGCCCCCGCCCCGCGCCGCTCCCCGCGATCTTGCACTTTCTGTGGCGACATAAGTATTAAAAGGCGCGTATCTGCGACACAAAGTGCAAGATCGCGGGGAGCGAGGCGGGGAGCGAGGCGGGGAGCGGGGAACGGGGCGGGGCGGGCCTTACAGCCATCCGGAGCGGCGGAACAGGCGGTACAGGAGCAGCGCTGCCACCGCCATCAGGGTGAGGGCGCCGGCGTAGCCGTAGCGCCAGGCCAGCTCGGGCATGTGGTCGAAGTTCATGCCGTAGATGCCGGCGATGCCGGTCTGGGTGGCCGCGATGGCCGCCCAGGCAGCGATCTTGCGCATGTCGTTGTTCTGCTCGACGGCGAGCTGCGCCAGTCGCGACTGGACGATCGAGGTGAGCAGGTCGTCGTACGCGGCGACCCGGTCCACCGCCCGGCTCAGCCGGCCGTCCACGTCGACGAACCAGCGGTGCAGGGCGCGGGGCGGGCCGTCGGGGTCGAGCAGCGTACGCATCGGGGCCTGCAACGGCAGGACGGCCCGCTTGAACTCCACCACCTCCCGCTTGAGCTGGTAGATGTGCTGGATGTCGGCCCTACGGTCGCGGGCGAACACCGCCTCCTCGACCCGTTCCAGGTCCCGTTCCACGTGCCCGGCCACTTCGAGGTAGGAGTCGACCATGCGGGCACAGACCGCGTACGCCACCGCCCATGGTCCGGCGGCCAGCAGCGTGGGGCGGCGCTCGATGTCGGCGCGGACGCTGCGCAGCGCCCCGGCGGCACCGTGCCGCACCGTGATGGCGAAGCGCTCCCCGAGCAGCACCATGACGTCCCCGGTGTCGATCACCTCGGAGGTGTCGGTCAGTTCGTCGTGTTCCACGTACCCGGCGGTGCGCAGGACCAGCAGCGTGACCGGCCCGTGGCGCTGCACGGTGGGTCGGTGCCCGTCGGCGAGCGCCTGTTCGACGGTCAGCTCGTCGAGGCCGAAGGTCTTGCCCACCGCGGCGAGCGCCGCCGGGCCGGGGTCGTGCAGTCCCAGCCACACGAAGGCGCCGCGTACGCGCCGCGCGTGGGCGTACGCGTCGGCGTAGTGCGACTGGCCGGGCTCCCGGTGACCGTTGACGTAGACGGCGCAGTCGACAACGGCGTCCGGGTTGGACCGGCGCGGGGTGGGGGAGTCGCCCTCGACCCGTCCGAGCAGTCGGCGGGCCAGGGCGCGTACGCCTCGACCGGCCCGGTCCCGTACCGGTCGCTGATCCACCGCGTGCCTCCCCGTCGCCGGCGCACCGCCCCGATCAGGGGATGGTGCCACCGCATTCTGCCGAGCGGGGTCCGGCTCCCGACAGCGGGGCGGCCCGGCTCAGGCGGTGCGGGTGGCGAAGACGACGACGTTGTCCACGTAGTTGCCGGTGGTGGCGTCGAACCGGCCACCGCAGGTGATCAGCCGCAGTCCGGCGGCGTCCGCCGGCCCGTAGACGAGGGTGCTGGGGAAGTGCTCCTTCGGGTACGCGCGGACGTCGTCCACGGTGAACGTGGCGACCCGGGCGTCGGCGCGGGTGACCTGTATCTGCTGGCCGGTGCGGAGCCGGCCGAGGTCGAAGAAGACCGCCGGGCCGGACGGCGAGTCGACGTGTCCCACCAGGACGGCGTTGCCGGTCTCGCCGGGGCTGACCCCGTGCCGGTACCAACCGGCGAGGGTGGGCCGGTCCAGTGGCGGCACCTCCAGCACCCCGGCGGCGTCCGCGCCGACCGGGACGATGTCGGCGCGGACGTCGATGGCGGGGATCTGCACCCGGACCGGCGCGGCGTGGTTCAGCGGTGCCAGGTCCGGCGCGGGGTGGGTTCGGGTCGGCGCGTCGGCCGAGGGTCGTGGTGGCTTCGCCGGGTCGGCGGTGAGGCCGACGGTGATCAGCCCGAGCCCGGTCACGCCGAGCAGGGCGACCACGGCCGGTAGGGTCCGCCGCCACCACACGTGTGCACCTCCGTACGGGATCGTCGGGGTGCCCGCACCGGTGTTGCCGGCGCGGGCACCCGTCTCAGGGATGGAACGGCCGCCGATCAGGCGACAGTGGACACCGGACGGCGCCGGCGGATCAGGATCACCGCGCCGGCGAGGGCGGTGCCGAGCAGCGTGCCGCCGGCGGCGAGAGCGCCGGTGTCACGGTTGTCGCCGCCGGAGCCGGCCGGCGCGCCGCCGATCGGGGTGACGGCGAACGTGGCGGTGCCGGCCGAGCTGCCGTCGCCGCAGGTCGCCGCCACCGTGTACGTACCCAGGGTGAAGCCGGCGGTGAAGAGCTCGGCGCTCAGTCCGCCGCCGGCGGCGGCCGTGGTGGATCGGACGTTCTGGTCGCGGTTGGGGCCGGTGACCCGGAAGAGGGCGTCACCCGACTTCGGGTTGCAGGTCGTCGCGGTGAGCACGACAGTCCCACCGACCGGGGTGCTGGCCGGTGACACCGTGGTGTCGGCCAGTGCGGCGCCTGGCAGCAGGAGCGTGCCGAGGCCCACGCCGAGTGCCGCCGAGCAGAGTGCTGTTGAGACCTTCATACGCGTCTTCCCTCACTTTTCGTCCGCTGACTGCGTGGGACGTCGTTCGGGTGGCCAACTCCGTGACTAGCACCGGTGTGCCCAACACTAGGTGGGTTGGGTCCTCGATCAGGTGAAAATGAGAAATCCTCGTTGCCGTCACGTGTCCACCCGAAGACGGGGAGAGCTGCGGAAAGGCCCCGACGGTCCGACCGGCGTCGGTGCTCCGATCGATGTCCCATCCGGTCGGGCTGTCGTCGCTGGGCCGATAACGAGGTATTGCCGGATACGGCGGAAATGCACCCTGAAGTTGTGCGGATCGTGACCGGCCGAGGTCCGCCGGGCCGGAGGCTCAGCGCGGCGGATGGCTGTGCGCGACCGGGCGCAGCGGTGTGGCAGCGTGGTGCGGGTGACCGACTCCGCGCCGCTCGACGTCGACCTCGCCCTGCTCGGTGGCGGCGGCGCGGCGTCGCTGCTGCTCGCCGCACTGGACCGGCACGGCGTCCGGGGCCTGCGGATCGCCGTCGTCGACCCGGTGCGCCGGCGCGGGCAGGACCGCACCTGGGCGTTCTGGGGCCACCCCGACACCGACCTCGATCCGTTGCTCAGCGCGAGCTGGTCGCAGGTCGAGGTGGCCACCGCGGCGCGCCGCCGCGTCCTGGACCTCACCCCGCTGCGGTACGCCATGCTCCGCTCCGGCCCGGTCTACGACCGGGCTGCCGAGGCCGAGCGTCGCCTCGACGCCACCCGGATCGTCGCGCCCGCCGACTCGGTGCGGGACGACGGCTCGCGGGTGCTGGTGCGCACCGGCGACGGGCGCACCGTACGGGCTGGCTGGGTCCTCGACTCCCGCCCCCGCCCGCCGGCGCGAGCGGGGCGAACCACCTGGTTGCAGCACTTCCGGGGGTGGTGGCTGGAGGCCGACCGGCCGGTGTTCGACGCGGCGCGTGCCGTACTCATGGACTTCCGCACCCCGCAGCCACCCCGGGGCGTCTCCTTCGGGTACGTGCTGCCGGTCAGCGACCGCTACGCCCTGGTCGAGTACACCGAGTTCTCGCCGGACCTGCTCACCGACGGCGGGTACGACGCGGCGCTCGCCGGTTACCGGGACCTGCTCGGGCTGGATCCGGCCGGGCTGCGGGTCCGCGAGGTGGAGAACGGGGTGATCCCGATGACCGACGCGCTGTTCCCGGCCCGACCCACACCCCGGGTGGTCCGACTCGGCACGGCCGGGGGCGCGACCCGCCCCTCCACCGGCTTCACCTTCTCCGCCATGTACCGCCAGGCCGACCAGGTCGCCCGCGCGCTCGCCGCCGGTCGCGCGCCGGTGCCCGCGTCGGCGTACCCGCGGCGGCACCGCTGGATGGACGCGGTGGCGCTGCGGGCGCTGGACCGGGGCGGGGTGGGCGGTCCCGACTTCTTCGACCGGCTCTTCGACCGCAACCCGGCCGAGCGGGTGCTGCGCTTCCTCGACGGCGGCACCACCCCGGCCGAGGAGGTCGCGATCATGAACTCCACCCGGCTGTTGCCGATGATCGCCGCTACCGCCGGTGACGCGGTGCACCGCGTCCGCGACCGGCTGCGCCCCACCCGGCCGGCGCCGGCCATCCCGCCCGCCGTGGTGGGCGACGCCCGGGGCTCGGCGTCGACGGCCCGGCGTGCCGGCGACCCGAGCGGGGAGGACGACGTCCGTGCCCGGTAGGTTGCCGGTCATGGTGGACGCGGCGGCCGGCAGGGGCGTGCAGATCTGGACCGACGGGGCGTGCAGTGGCAACCCCGGGCCGGGCGGTTGGGGTGCGCTGCTGCGCTACGGCGATCACGAGCGGGAGTTGTGCGGCGGGGAGGCAACGCCGACCACCAACAACCGGATGGAGCTGATGGCGGCCATCCAGGCGTTGGAGAGCCTGAACCGGCCGGTCACCGTGGAGCTGCACACCGACAGCACGTACGTACGCAACGGCATCACCAGTTGGCTGGCGTCGTGGAAGCGCAACGGCTGGCGTACCGCCGCGAAGCAGCCGGTGAAGAACGCCGACCTGTGGCAGCGGCTGGAGGCGGCCTGCGAGCGGCACGAGGTCACCTGGCTGTGGGTCAAGGGGCACAACGGCCACCCGGAGAACGAGCGGGCCGACGGCCTCGCCAACAAGGGCATGACCGAGGCGCGGGCCGCGCTGAGCAGCCGTTGATCCTGACGCGGGCCGCACCCAGCGGCCGCTGAATCTGACCCGGGCCGCTGAATCTGACCCGGGCCGCGCCGGCCAGTCGGTGAGCCCGGGTCAGCGGGTCGCGTCGGGATGCCCCGGCATGCTCGACCCGCCGCCGCTGCTGCCCGACGAACCGCCGACGACGCCCGAGCTGTCGGGCTCGGTCACGATGTCCGGTCGCACGTCGGTGTCCGCCGGCGCGGGAACCTCGGTGTCCGCCTCGACCTGCACCAGTGGCACCTGGCCGGCCTCGTCCTCGCTGTGCTGCGGGTCGCCCGGCAGCTCACCGTCGCGCTTTCGGTAGCCCACGCCGTGCCTCCCGTCGGTGCCGGTCCGCGTCGGCGCTGGCTACCCGGCGTCGTCCCGGCCGAAACCTCGCGGTCAGCGGCGGCGGCCCCGGCGGGTGGGTGCGCCGGCTCGGGTCGGCTGGCGGACCGGGGTGAGCGGCAGCGCCGTCCAGTGCGCCGGACGGGTGAGCGTCTGCGGCAGCTCGGTGCGCGTGTCGCCCCGGGCGGCGTCCAGTTGGGTCTGGTGCAGGAAGAGTGTGCGCCGCAGGTCCGCGCCGCGTAGGTCGGCCCCGCGCAGGTCGGCACCGGTGACGTCGGCCAGGCCGAGGTCGACCCCGCGCAGGTCGGCGCCGATCAGCAACGCCCCGCGCAGGTTGGCCCGGCGCAGGTCGACGCGACGCAGGTCGACGCCGAGCAGGTGCGCGCCCCGGCGGTCGGCGCCGCCGGGGGCGCGGGCCGCGTCGCTGGCACGGGACAGCAGCGGGTTCACCCGGTCCCGCTGGCCGGCGACGTCCACCGCGCGAAGCTGCGCCGGGTCACCCGCGGTGAGCGTCAGCGTCTCGGCGCGGGCCCGTTCCAGCGCGGCGCGAAGGTCGGCCGGCGGACTCAGCGCCACCGCCTCGGTGAGGTACCAGAGCAGTTCGTGCAGCGGTCGCAGCACCGTGAACGCGGCCGCCATCGCCGGCAGCGTCTCCGGCGCGTCCCGCCAGTCCCGCCCGCCGAAGGTCACCTGGGCGACCTGCTGCCCGGCACCGAAGCAGTCGAACACGGTGCAGCCGGGGAACCCGCGTTGCCGCAGCTCGGTGTGGATGCCGCAGCGGTGGTCGGGGCCCAGGTTGGGGCAGGGCGTGCCGGCCGGCTTGTCGATGGCGAAGTCCGCCGACGCGGCGAAGGCGGGCACAACGCAGCACAGCCCGAAGCAGCGTCCGCAGTCGGCGCGAAGCTGTGCCGCCCCGGACGGCGGTGCGGTGCGGTGCGACACGCCGACGGTCCTCCTGGTGAGCAGGGTGAACCACGATTGTTTCCTGTGCCGAGCCGACTGGGCCGGCCGGGGTCACCGTGCGTGCGTGTCGCCGGCCGTCGCGGGCCGGGGCGCCGGAGTGCGGGCGTCGCCCGGCGGCGGCACCAGTCGGCGGACGTCCCGCTCGCCGTCGCCGTGCCCGTACTTCTGGTCGAAGTGCCGTTTCACGACGGCGGCCGGGGTGCCGTCGTCGTCGGCGGGCTCGGCCAGCGCGAACACGCCGGGGGTCGCCCCGGGTGTGCGGGGCGGCAGCACGGCTCGCACCGTCAGCGGCCCGGTGACCCGGAAGCCGCGGCAGTCGACGTAGTGCTGCCCGTCCACCGTCACGTACGGCACGCGTACCTCGACCACGTCCGACTCGTCGTGGCGCAGCGTGACCATGACCGACCAGTACCGCTCCAGGTCGACGGTGGCCTGCTCGTGCTCCCACAGCTCCTCGAACCGGGCGTGCACGAACCCGCCCCACGGGCTGTCCATGTCCACCTCGAGCTGCGGCACGTTGAACGACAACTTGCCGATCGGGAAGAACGAGATCAGCGCCCGCCCATCCCACTGGTAGAGCTGGATCGACGGGGACGCGTCGTAGAGCCGGACCTGTAGGCGGTGGCGCAGCCGCGCGTCGAGCGCGTCGGCGAAGGCGGCCAGGTGGCGCAGGTTGCTGCGGATCTGCCGGGGCACGTCCACCCGTTGCCGTTCCAGCTCCTCGGAGCGTTGCTGGGCGGCGGTGCAGTCGGGGTCGAGCAGGAGCAACTGCACCTGGGCGCCGTTGGCGAGCGCCGCCCGTACCGCGCTCAGGGTCTCCTCGCGGTGCCGTTGCTCGAGCAGGATCGTCCAGGTGTCGAGGATGCGCACCCGGCGACCGGAGCGGTTCAGCCGCGTCACGAACGCCTGCTGGTCGAAGCTGAGGTGCTCCTGCACCCGCGCCTTGCGGGCCTCCTCGAACATCGGGTCGAAGATGACGTACGAGATGGCCGCGAGGACCACGCTGGCCCCGAGGTTGAGCAGCAGGTCGCTGAGGAAGCCGGTGCTGCGCCAGGCGGCCAGCAGCATGACGACGGCCATCGCGAACAGTGCCCCACCGATGGTGAAGGCCCGTCGCTGCCGCCCGCCCCGCCCGGACCACCCGGCCAGTTCGCCGCCCGGACCCGTTGCACCGCTCATAGGGTGACGGTAACGGAGTCGTGCGACCACGAAGGGTGGCGGGGTGGACGAGGGTGAACGTGAGCAGGCGCTTCTCACCGTCCTGACCACCGAGCACTACGCGTTGCAGACGTCCCGCGCGGGCACCATCGCCGAGGCCACCGGTCGCGCCACCATTTTTCTGTCCGTCCTGTCGGCGGCGCTCATCGGTCTCGGCTTCGTCGCCAGCAACGAGAAGCTGGTCCGCCCGTATCTGGGCGCGGTGCTGCCGACCCTGGTCGTCATCGGGGTGCTGACGTTCCTGCGGCTGGTGGAGACCACCGTGGAGAACTCGTTGGACCTGGCGCGGATCCAGCGCATCCGCGCCTACTACCAGCACCAGTTCGCCGCCGAGCACGACTTCTTCGCCGACGCGGTGGTGGACGACGATGCCATGAGCACGGCCTGGAACCTGGTCGGCACCCGGCCGGGGCGGTGGGAGTTCCTGCTCACCACGGCCGCCCTCGTCGGCGCGGTGAACGCGGTGCTGACCGGGCTCGGCGTCGCGCTGGCGGCCGCGACGGTCGGGGCCGGCGTCGGGCTGACGATCCTCGCCGGGGTGCTGGTCGCGGTGGTCGCGTTCGGCGCGCAGTTCGTCTACATCGTCCGGATGTCGGCCGGGCAGCGAAGCTGACCGCGCCGGCCGACCGCGTACCGTCGGCGCGGTGCGGATCACCCGGTTCACCCATTCGTGTGTACGCGTCGAGCACGACGGCGGGGTGCTCGTCGTCGACCCGGGGACGTGGAGTGAACCGCACGCCCTGGACGGCGCGGACGCCGTGCTGGTCACCCATGAACACACCGACCACGTGGACGTGGCGCGCCTGGCCCTCCGGGGCGTCCCCGTGTACGCCCCGGAGGGAGCTCAGCTGCCGGATGTCGCGCCACTATCGGTGACCCGGGTCCGTGCCGGGCAACGCTTCACCGCGGCCGGCATCGAGGTCAGCGCCCACGGCGGCCGGCACGCCGCCATCTACCGGGGTCAGCCGGACTGCCCCAACCTCGGGTACCTGATCGGCGACGGGCTCTACCACCCCGGCGACGCGCTGCACGTGCCCGACGAGCCGGTGCGCAGCCTGCTCGTCCCGGCTCAGGGGTCCTGGCTGCGCCTCGACGAGGCGATCCGGTTCGCCGCCGCTGTGGCAGCGTCGGCGACGTACCCGATCCACGACGCGCAGCTCAACGACCGTGGCCTGGCCAGTGTGGCGGGCTGGTTCGCCGAGACCATCCCCGGCTACCGTCACCTGGTGCCCGGCGACACCGCCTGACCTCGGTCGGGGTGGTCCTATCGTTCGGTGAGGGCGAGGGTCACGCCGAGCGCGACGAACGTGCCGGCGGCGGATCGCCGCAGCCAGTCGGTGACCCGGGGTCGGGTCAGCACCCGGTCGCGCACCCGGGCCGCGAAGACGCCGTAGCCGCTGAACACCACGAAGGTGAGCAGCATGAACACCGCACCGCAGCCGAGCATCGCCCGGGTCGCAGCCGGTGCGGCGGTGTCCACGAACTGCGGCAGGAACGCGACGAAGAACATCGTCGGCTTGGGGTTGAGCAGGTTGACGAGCACCCCGGAGACGATCACCCGCAGTGCCGGGCGGGGTGGGGCGTCGGGCGTCACCGCGAAGGCGTCGCGATCCCGCGCGATGGACCAGGCCAGGTAGAGCAGGTAGCCGACGCCGAGGTAGCGGACGGTCTCGAACGCCACGGCGCTTGTCTGCATCAGCGCGGCCAGCCCGGTCATCGCGGCCAGCAGGTGCGGCAACGTGCCGAGCGTGCAGGCGAACGCGGCCAGCACCCCGGCCCGAGCGCCCCGCGACAGGCCGGCGGAGAGCGTGAAGAGCACCCCGGTGCCGGGGGTGACCACCACGATCAGCGTGGTGATCAGGAACGGGATGGTCACGATCGTCCTCCGGCGGAGTCGGCAGGTCTGGGCTGCTGCCCACTCTGCTGCCACAATGGTCCGATGGGCAGAGCCAAACCGACGGCATCTGATGGGTCCATATCGGCGGGGTCCGACTTCCTGCACCTGAGCATCACCGACGCGGCGCCCGGCGGGCGCGCCGACTGGCTGACCGACCGGCTGCGGCAGGCCATCGCCGAGGGGCGGGTGCCGGTCGGTGACCGACTGCCCCCGACCCGGGTGCTCGCCGCCGACCTCGGTGTCTCCCGGGGCGTGGTCACCGAGGCGTACCAGCGCCTGACCGAGGAGGGGCACGTCGCCGGTCGGGGCCGGGCCGGCACGGTGGTCGTCGCCGCGCCGGCCGCACCCACACCCGCCCCGGTCGCCGCGCCGGCACCGGTCGCGACCTTTCCGCCGGCACCGGACACCGACACCTTCGAGGCGCTACGCGCCGTGCCCGCCACCATCGACCTGACGCCGGGCCTACCCGACCTGACCGCCTTCCCCCGCGCGGACTGGCTACGCGCCGAACGGACCGTGCTGCGCCGCCTCGCCGCGGCCGACCTCGGCTACGGAGACCCCTGTGGCACGCCCACGCTGCGACAGGCCGTCGCCGCCTGGCTGGCCCGCAACCGCGGCATCAGCGTCGACCCCGCCGAGGTGATCGTCGTGGCCGGCGTCTCCCAGGCGCTCGTGCTGCTCGCCCAGGCGCTCACCGCCGCCGGCGTCGACCGGATCGCGGTCGAGGACCCGGGCTCGTTCGGCGTGCGGCAGCACCTCAACAACTGGCGGATGGCCACCCCGCCGATCGCCGTCGACGACGCCGGGCTGCGGGTCGACGAGCTGACCGCCAGCGGCGCACCAGCGGTCATGCTCACCCCCGCCCACCAGTTCCCGACCGGCGTGGTGCTCGACGGCGATCGCCGCCGCCAACTCGTCGCCTGGGCGCGGTCCGGCGGTCTGGTCATCGAGGACGACTACGACGCCGAGCACCGCTACGACCGGCCCCCGGTGCCGGCGCTGCGCGGACTCCTGCCCGAGCAGGTCTGCTACGCCGGCAGCGTCTCCAAACTGCTCGCCCCAGCCCTGCGGGTCGGCTGGCTGCTCGTGCCGGCGCGACTGCGCGAGGCCGTGGTGGCCGCCAAGCGCAACGCCGACCTGGGCAACGCCGTGCTGCCGCAACTGGTGCTGGCGGAGCTGATGACCTCCGGCGCCTTCGAACGACAGTTGAGATTGCTGCGCCGGCGACACATCCGCCGCCGGGACGCGATGATCGCCGCGCTCGCCCGCGCGGTGCCGTCGGCGACGGTGCACGGCGCCGCCGCCGGCCTGCACCTGATGATCACGCTGGACGACACCGTGGTCGACACCGACCTGGCGGCGGCGACGCTGGCGCGCGGGGTGAAGGTGCAGCCGCTGTCCTGGCACTGCCAGCGGCCCTACCGGCCGGGCCTCGTGCTCGGCTACGCGGCCCGGACACCCACCGAGATCGAGGCCGGCGTCGCCGCCGTCGCCGCCGCGCTCGGGCAGTGCCGACCCACGGCCGGCCGAGCGGCCCGGGTCAGCCCAGGAACAGTTGGACGAGGACCAGCACGGCGAGCAGCGCCGGCCCGCGTGAGCCCTGCCGCAGCAGGTCGACCGGGATCATCCCGAACGGCGTGTTGACCGTCGCGCCGCCGTAGTCGATCGGCGGGCGGGTGCCGGCCCGGAACGCGGCGGCGACCACCCCGAGCGCCAGCGTCGGCGCCAACCAGGCCGGCCCCGGCTCCACGCTCGGCAGGGTCGACAGCCACCACAGGCCCGCGCCGACGGCCGGCACCACCACGTGGATCCCGCGCAGCAGGTTGTCGCTGCCGCCCAACGCCCGGCGCAGACCGGGGGAGCGGCTGACCGCCCGCAGGCCGCCGGTCAACCGGTTGGCGGCGAGGTACGCGAACACCACCTGCGTGGCCCCGGCCAACCCGGGCAGGGCGAGCGCGGCAGCGTACTGCACCCCGACCAGCACCGCCCAGACCAGCACCGCGCTCGGGTGTCGGCGCAACCGCCGCACGTCGGCCTGCAACAGCGCCCACCAGCCGGGGCCGGACCGGAACCGACGGCTGCGCACCTTGCCGAGCCGACGCCAGCGGCGGCTCTCCACCAGGCCGGCGAGCAGGCTCGGGTCCAGCAGGATGGTGGCCGTGGCGGCGGCGTTCGCGAACTGCGCGCCGGTGGTCAGGGTGGCCCGGTCGACCCGGGGCAGCGCGCGGACCGCGAAGACGGTGCCCAGGCCAACGAGCGGCACGGCGAGGAAGAACAACGCGACGGTCGGCGTCGCCGCCGGCCGGGGCAGCCCGTCGCCGAGGTTGCCGACGAGCACCACCAGGGCGGTGATCACGGCTGCGGCCACCATCGGCACCGCCCCGACAAGTGTCGGCCAGCGTCGCCCCGACCGACTGCTCTGGGCGACGACGCTGAGCGCCAGCGCGGCCGCACCCCACCCCGCTCCGGCTGCCGCCGCCCAGCCGAGGGCGGCCGGGTCGCCGACCCCACCGAGCGCCGCCACGGCCACTGCGAGCGCCGCGGTGCCGACCGCCGAGCCCAGCAGCAACAGGACGAAGCGCGGTGCCAGCCAGGCCCGCCTGTCGATCGGCGCGCTCGTCGCCCAGCTCTGCGTCGCCGGGGTGACGAGCAGCGGGCCGAGCGCGCGCAGGCCCCGCCACGCGAGCCCCGCCCCGGCCAGCAGCGCGGCGACCACCAGCCACCAGCGCACGCCCGGCTCGGCCTGGCCCACCGTGGGGGAGTCCAGCAGGTCGCGGCTCGCGCTGATCGCGAACCAGCCGTACATGCCGGTGAACAGCACGATGACGTACGCGTCGCCGAGCACGTCGCTGAGCGAGTGGTCGTGGTGCCGGCTGCGGGCCCGGCGCAGGTGCGTCCGTAGTTGCCTGGCGGTGGGCACCCCGGTGGGCGCTGCGGCGATGGTGGCCGGTGGGGCGCTCACTTGCCGATCTCGATGCGCTCGTCGACCACCGCGTCGATCAACTCCGGGTCGTGCGAGGCCAGCAGCACTGCCGTGCCCGCCGCCCGCTCGCGCAGCAGCCGGTCGGCGAGCCACTGCCGCCCGCGCACGTCGAGGCGCTGCTCCGGCTCGTCGAGGATCAGCACCCGGCGAGGTCGGACGAAACAGGACGCCAGGGCCAACCGGCGACGCTGTCCACTGGACAACGTCACCGGCAACTGGTCGCGGGCCGGCTCCAGACCCAGCTCGGCGAGGACCTCCTCGACCGGCTCGGCGTCACCCCCGTGGGCGTACGCGACAAGCTCCAGGTGCTCGACCACCGACAGGTCGGGGAAGAAGTCGATGTCATCCAGGGCGGCGGCGACCAGCGCCCGCACCTGCGGGTTGGTCTCGTCGGCCCGGCGGCCCTGCACCAGCACCTCACCCGAGTCCGGGCGGTCCGCGCCGACGACGCAGCGCAGCAGGGTGGTCTTGCCACTGCCGTTGGGGCCCAGCACCACCGCGATCCGGCCTGCCGGGAGTGTGAAGCTCACCTCGTCGAGCACGACCAGGTTGCCGAAGTTGCGACTGAGTCCCCGTACCGCGAGCGCGTCCACGACCACAGAGTCTCTCAGAGCCCCGCCACCGACCAACCCGAGCGACCTACGTCACCCGACTGTCGGCCTCGTCCCCGAGTCGGGCGTCGGCGGCGGCCAACCCCTGGGCGTCGGCGACCTCCTCGGCCACCACCGCCGCGTCCGCCCAGTGCTGCCGCGCGTCGGCCTCGTCGCCGAGCGCGGCGCACGCGTCGCCCAGGTAGAGCAGGGTCCGCGCCAGCCCCGCCGTCGGCCGGGTCTCCGCACGCAGCCGGCGGCTCTCGGCGAGCAACTCGTACGCCGTCCGCGCCTGCCCCGGGCTGCTGCTCAGCAGCGTCGCACCGGCGTTGAGCAGTGCTGTCGCCCGGCTGGTGGGGTCGTTCACCGACTCGTACTCGCGCAGTGCGGCCCGCCACGCCTGGGCGGCGTCCAGGTGCTCGCCGAGGGCCGCGTGTACGAGCACCAGGTTGGTCAGCGCCGCCGCGTACCCGCGCGCGTCACCCACCGACCGGAACGTGTTTGCCGCCCGCACCAGGTGATGGTGCGCGGTGTCCGGTTCGCCCCGGGCCAGCTGCGCCGCACCCAGGCCGAGGTCGGTGAGGGCCTGCCCGGCGCGGTCGGCACCCGAGCGGTGCCGGCGGGACATCTCCAGGTGCTCCACCGCGTCGTCGAGCTGCCCGAGGTCGAGCAGGGCCAGGCCGAGGTTCATCCGCGCCTGGGCGTTGCCCCGCCGGCCCCGCTGGTTGACCGCGGAGGCGAGCGCCATCACCGCCCCCTGCGGGTCGTGCCGGCGGCGGCGCAGCACACCCAGCTCGTTGTGCGCCCACCCGGCGATCTCCGGGCTGTCGTCGGCGGTCGGGGTGGCCAGCACGGTCAGGCAGACCTGCTCCCACTCGTCGAGGCGCTCGGCGTACGCCAGCCACCCGCACAGCGCCACGGCCAGCCGGAACCACCACCGGCGCACCCGGCGGGGCAGCGTCTCGTTCGCGCCGGCCGGCACCCGCACCACCGCCAGCAGCAGGTCCTGGTGCAGGTCGAACCAGCCGTACGGGTCGTCGTCGAGCGGCAGCGACCACTCCCGGTCGGGCGCGGAGCCGAGCACCGCGAGGTTGGCCGCGTGCCGTTCGGCCCGGCGGGCCAGGTGCCGGGTCAGCCGGGCCTGCGCGGCGACCCGGGCCCGGGCCGGATCGGCGTCGCGCAGGTGCAGTCGGGCAATGCCGGCCAGCAGGGGGCGGACCTCGTACCGGTCGCCTGGCGCGCCCACCACGAACGCCGCGGCGGCCAACCTGTCGAGCAGTGCGGTCACCAGCTCGGGGTGCCGCCCGGCCAGCGCGGCGATGGTGGGTCGGTCCACCGGGGCGGGAACCAGCGACATCAGCCGGTACAACCGTCGGGCCTGGCGGGGCAACACCCGGTAGGCGATGTCCCGTTCGGTGACCAGCCGGACCGCCGGCGAGACGGGGAGCCGCTGGTGCGGTGGCGTCTGCACCGCCCGACGCAGCACGTCCAGCACGTCCGAGTGCCGCGAGCCGTGCTGCGCGCTGCGGTAACCGAGCGCACGGACGATACGCGGCTGCCGCCCGCACAGGTCGACGATGTCGCGCACCGCCGGGTCGGTACGCGGGTCGGCGCGTCGCACCCGGGCGGCGGGCGCGGCCCCGCCCGCCGTCGCGAACAGCTCCACCGCCTCGGACGTGCCCGGTTCGGCGACCCAGTGCGCGACCACGCCCTCCAGGCCGACGAGAGCCGGACCACCGGCCAGCAACAGGCGGCAGGTACGTGCCGTCGGCGGCAACAGGGGCCGGACCTGGTCGGGACGGTCGACGTTGTCCAACACCAGCAGGATCTTGCGACCGTCGAGGTGGCCGCGAAGCGCGTCGGCGGCGACGGCGAGCGCGTCCGGACGGCCGGAGGTCGGCGGGGAGGTGCCCAGGATCCGGGCCAGCGCGGTGAGCACCTGCCGGGCCGAGCGGGGGCGACCCCGCCGCCGTAGGTCCAGGTAGTACTGCCCGTCCGGGAAGTCCTCCCGGCAACGGTTCGCGGCCTGCACCGCGATCGCCGAGGTGCCCACCGCGCGTCGGCCCAGGACCGCCACCGCGTGCTCGCGTGCCAGCAACCCGACCACCGCGTCGACGTGCTCGGCGCGCCCGGTGAACTCGGCCGTGTACGGCAGGGTGGGCGCCCCGGTGGCCGGGATGCTGAGCACCTCCGTCGGCTCGGGGCCGACCTCCTGGTTCGCCCGGCGGCGGTCCAGCAGGAAGCCGACGACGGCGCCGACGCCACCGACGACGGCCAGGACGATGGTCACCGGCCCGAGTAGATCGGCCGCCAGCTCGGAGAGAAGGTTGCCGGCCAGGTTGCCGCCCAGCTTGACGATGACGGCGCTGAGCAGCCCGCCGAGCCCGACCAGCGCCCAGCGTGGGTTGCGACGCCCGCCACCCGGCGCGGTCACCGCACGCCCCCGGAGACGAGCCCGGCGACCAGGTGCCGCCGGGAGAGGACCACGAGGACGACCGGCAGCACCGAGGCGAGCACCGAGCTGGCGGCCAGCGCGCCGCTGTTGCTCACGAAGCTGCGGGTCTGCTCGGCCAGGAACGGCCCGAGCGGCGAGGACCCCGACGCGCTGAACAGCCGCCCCACCACCAGGTCGTTCCAGACCTGCACGAACTCCAGCACCGAGACCGCCACCACCGCGGACAGGTTGTGCCGGGCCAACCGGCGCAGGGTGTGCCACCATCGACGGCCGCCCAGCCGGGCGTCGCGGACCTGCTCCACCGGCAGGTCGGCGAACGCGTTGCGCAGCACCAGCACCGCGAACGGCACCCCCAGCGCGATGTGTACCAGGGCCAGGCCCTGCGCTGTGCCGGAGGAGAGCACCAGACCCAGCACCTCGTTGACCGGCCCGGCGATGACCTGGATCGGCACCACACTTCCGGCCAGCAGCAGCAGCCCGGTGGCCTGCGCGGCCGGCCCGGTCAACCACGCCAGCGGGTACGCGGCCAGCAACGCGACCACAAGCACCGTGGCGGTCACCGCGGTCGCCAGCAGCAGGGTGAAGCCGAGCGTGCGCCACAGCTCGGTGCCGGTGACCAGGTCGCGGTAGGAGTCAGCACGTGGTGGCGCGGACCACCAACCGCGCGCGGCGGCGTCCACCCTGCCGTGCGCCGACGTGGCGACCAGCACCACGAGCGGCACCAGCCAGGCGAGCGCGGCGCCCGCGGCGAGCAGCCGGAACACCCGCCGGGGCGGGGCGACCGGCGTGGGCACCGGTGCCGCCTCGACGCGCGGCGGAGGCCAGGCCTGCCGGACGAAGAGCGCGGCCACCATGATCCCGCCGATCACCGCGACCAGCCACACCACGCCGAGTGCCGCCCCGTCGCCGGTGGTGGTGCCCCCGGACGTCTGCCAGATCCGCAGCGCGAGCACGGAGGCCTCATCGCGGACCGAGCCGGGGGTCATCACCAGGATGAGGTCGAACGTGCGGCTGGTGCCGACCGCCACCAACGCGAAGACGACCGCGGTGGTGCGCAGCAGCAGGGGCCGCCACTGCGCGTCCCACAGCACGTGGCGACGCTTACCGCCGTAGGCGCGGACCGCGTCGGCGAGACTCGGCGGCACCGCGTCCAGCGCGGAGCGGAACACCAGCACCGCCAACCCGACCCACGCCCAGACGAACGCCGACATCAACGCGACGGTGACCATCCCCGGGCCGAGTATCTGCGGCGCGTCCTCCACCGAGCGGCCGGTCAGTCGGGTCGCGACCAGGGTGGCCAGCCCTCGGCTCGGGTCCGGGTCGTACATCAGCCGGAAGGTGACCCCCGTGACCACGAGCGGCAACGCCACCGGCACCAGGAGGATCAACCGGACCAGGCCGCCCTCCTGGGAGCGGCGGGACGCGGCGGCGAGCAGATAACCGAGCGCCGTCACCACCGCCGGCACCAGCAGGGCCCAGAGGACCGTCCGGCCGACCACCGCGCCGGTGCCCGGGGCGGCGAGCGCGGTGCGGAAGTGTTCCGCGCCGACCCAGCGGCCGTCGGTGGTGACGCTCGCGTGCATGGTCCGCAGCACCGGCCACAGCACCAGCCCGCCGAGGAGCACCGCCGCCGGCAGCAGCAGGGCCGACGTCGCCCCCGCCGCCGGGTACGCCCGACCGCGTCGGGCCGGCCCGACGTCGTCGAGGACCGCCAGCTCACCGAGGACCCGTACCTGACTCATCGGCCGCCCCCCGTGCTGCGGGCCGCCGCGGCGAGCAGACCGGTGGCGCGGCGGATCGCCTCGCTGGCGCGGACCCCGTCGGTGACGTCGGCGAAGAAACCCTGCATGATCCGCCAGATGCCGACCCCGTCCGAGCCGGTGAACGCGCCGGGCAACTGGTCGGAGAGATCGAAACGAAGGGTGCCGGGTGCCCGCATCTCCTCGGCGAGACGCTGGCCGACGCGGTCCCGGTAACTGCCGATCGCGACGTTGGTGTTCGGCGACAGGTAGCCGCCGGCGCGTAGCCACGGCTGGAACGAGTCGGCCCTGGTGAGCCACTCGACAAGCTCGACCCCGCCCCGGGCGTCGGCGAACGCCACGGCCGCGTCCCCACCGACGATCAGCGGGCCGCCGCCCGGCCGGGTGCCCGGGAACCGGAACGTGACAGGTGCCTCCGGGCCGCGTTGGAACGGGTCGGCGACGTCGGCGGTGAAGTCGGCGCCGACGAGCATCACCGCCCGCTTCGTGTGCACCACCTGGATGACCGACTCCTCGTACTGGGTGAGCAGGGCGCGACGGCCACCGCCGACGAACGCCCCGCCGATGCTCCACAGCCCGGCGAGCCGGTCCAGTGCCTCGCGCACCGCGCCGCCCTGCCAGTCGGCGCCCGGACGGGCCAGGGTGTGGTAGCTCTCCGGTGCCACGTCGGCCAGGACGTTCTCGAACCAGTCGGTGAGCACCCAGCCGTCCGCGGCCCCGATGGCCAGGGGCGCCGGCCCGCCGTCGCGCCGGGCGAGCGCGCCGAGTTCCTGGGTACGCCGGACCAGCGCGTCCCAGTCGGCCGGCGGCACCGGCAGCATCGAGGGCAGGTACCAGACCAGCGACTTGTGCGCGGCCTTGACCCAGACGCCGAAGCGCCGCCCCTTGACCGTCAGCAACTCGCTCAGCCCGGCGGGCACGGCGTACTCGGTGGACCCGCGCACCGGGCTCAACCACCCGCGCTGGGCGTACTCGGTGACCAGGCCGGGGCGCGGCAGGATCGCCACGTCCGGGCTGGTGCCGGCGAGGTGTCGGGCGCGCAGGAACGCGTCGATGTCGTTGCCGGCGCTGACCACCTGCACGCGGCCGGGGTAGCCGGCGACGACCTCGCGGAACCGGTCCAGCTCGCTGGTGCTCCAGACCACCGCGACCTGCACCGACCGGGCCCCGCCGGAGCAGCCGGCGGCCAGCGCGGTGGCGCCGGCGGCGGCGGCGCGCAGCAGCGTACGACGACGCACGCGGGCGGGCGGCGTCACCGGGGGGCCTCGCTCGATTCGGTGACCAGCTCGTGCCGCACCGGTATCTCGGTCAGGGTGCCCGGGTCGGCGGTGCAGACCAGCACGGCCACCCCGGGGGCGTCCGGTGGCGAGAGCCGGGGCATCAGGTCACCGAGGCGGCTGCCGGCCGAACCGGTCGGCAGGTCGACCACCAGCACCTCGGGCAGGCAGGCCGCCGCCCGGGCGAGCGCCACCCGGAACCGCTGGGCGGCGGAGATCTGGTGCGGCAGCAGGGAGAGGGAGAAGACCAGTTCGAGCCGGTCGACCACGGTGGCCGTCCACTCGTTGGCCACCTCGTGCACCCGTTCGCGTTTGCGCTGGCCGTACTCGATGTTGCGCTGCACGGTGAGCTGCGGCAGCAGCGCGCCACCGGCCGGCACGTAGCCGATCTGCCGGCGGGGCGGCGGCAGGCCGGTGACGTCCCGGTCGCCGACGAAGACGCGCCCGGTCACCGGCGGGGCCAGCCCGGCCAGCACCCGGGCGACCGCGGTGCCGAACCGGGGCGGCGCCACCAGGGCGGCGAGCGTGCCGGCGGGAACGTCCAGGGTCACCGGCCCGGTGCCGGGGACGGCGACAAGCGCGCGGAGCCGTAACGTGACCCTCACCTCCGGTGACCATCGATGACCGTCCCAGGGTGGCACACCGTGCCGACACCCGACGCCCCCGACCCTTCCACAGTGGAGAGGGTCGGCGGCTGTTCAGGCGGGGGAGTAGAGCGCGGCGAGCGCGGCCGCCGTGGCGGCCAGCCGTTCGCGCAGCGCCGTCGGGGCCAGCACCTCCACGTCGGCGCCGAGGCGCAGCAGCTCACCGTGGGCGTGGGTGAGCGACTCGATCGGCAGCACCGCGGTCACCCAACCCCGTGCGTCCGGCGGCCCGGCGCTGGCGTCCATCGCGGTCACCACCGGATCGCCGCCGATCTCGCGCAGCCGCTCCCGCCCGGCGGGGGAGAGCCGGACGTGCGCCTCGTCGCGGTGCAGCCGCGCCCGGAACCGCACCACGTGTGACCGCCACCAGGAAGGCAGGTCGAAGTCGGCGGGTCGGTCGAACTCCTGCGCCAACGGGGTCAGCGCGAGGATCTGGTTGACCCGGTAGGTCGCCGGCGCGCCCCGGCCGGGCTGGTCGGCCACCACATACCAACGGCCGCCCTTGAGCACCAGTCCGTACGGCTCCAGAACGCGGGTCACCTCGCCGTTCCAGCCGCGGTAACGCACCTCGACGCGGTGCTGCCGCCACACCGCCTCGGCCGTGCTGGCCAGCTCGGGGGAGGCGTCGCCGTCGGCGTACCACCCGGCAGTGTCCAGGTGGAAGCGTTGTTGCAGTCGGGTCGCCCGGTCACGCAGCGGCGCGGGGAGCGCGGCGTGCAGCTTGAGTTGCAGGGCCGCCACCACGTCGCCGTAGCCCAACTCGTCGGCGGGGCCGGGCAGCCCGGCGAGGAACAGTCGGTCGGCCTCCTCGGCGGTCAGCCCGGTGAGGCGGGTTCGCCAGCCGTCGACGAGCTGGTAGCCGCCGGCGTGCCCGGCCTCTCCGTAGAGCGGGATGCCGGCGGCGTGCAGCGACTCGACGTCCCGGTAGATGGTGCGGGGGGAGACGGTCAACCGCTCGGCGAGCTGCGCGGCGGTCATCCGCCCGTGCGACTGGAGCAGCAACAGGAGGGAGAGAAGTCGAGAAGCCCGCACTCCACTGACACTAGTTGTCAGGGGACCGCCCGTACCGTCCCGGCATGGCATTTCGAGCGGAAGGGCCGGTGGGCCGCTGATGGGCGACTTCGACTTCTTCGTGGGCACCTGGAACGTCGTGAACCGGCGGCTGCGCAAGCGGCTGGTCGGCTCTGACGAGTGGGAGGAGTTCCCGGGCGTGTCGGTGGCGCACGGCTTCTTCGCCGGCGGCGGTCACTTCGACGAGATCACGTTCCCGACCAAGGGCTCCGCCGGCGCCACGGTCCGGATCTTCGACCCGGCCCGCGAGGAGTGGTCGATCTACTGGGTGAGCAGCGTCGACGGGGTGCTGGGGCAGCCGCCGATGGTGGGCCGCTTCGTCGACGGGGTCGGCCGCTTCTACGCCGACGACCAGCACGAGGGCCGCGCGGTCCGGTGCCGGTTCATCTGGTCCGACATCAGCGCGACCACCGCCCGCTGGGAGCAGGCGTTCTCGGTCGACGGCGAGCAGACCTGGGAGACCAACTGGATCATGACCTTCACCCGGTCGCTCTAGCGCACTGCCGGCCGTCCGGGGTGCGGTGCTAGGGTCCGACCACCGCCCCGGATGGAGGAACCCGATGGCCTCCGACCACGTCGACGTGCTGATCGTCGGCGCCGGCCTGTCCGGCATCGGCGCCGCCTGCCACCTGCGTCGTGACTGCCCCGACAAGACGTACGCGGTGCTGGAGGCACGCGACGCCATCGGCGGCACCTGGGACCTGTTCCGCTACCCGGGCATCCGCTCCGACTCGGACATGTTCACCCTCGGCTACTCGTTCAAGCCGTGGACCGCGCCGAAGGCCATCGCCGACGGCAGCACCATCCGGGAGTACGTGCGGGAGACCGCCCGGGAGTACGACGTGCCACGGCACATCCGCTTCCGGCACCGGGTGCTGCGCGCCGAGTGGGACAGCGACACCGCCCGCTGGACGGTACACGCCCAGCGCACCGACACCGCCGAAACCGTGGTGCTGACCTGCTCGTTCCTCTTCGCCTGCGCCGGTTACTACCGCTACGACGAGGGTCACACCCCACCCCTGCCCGGCATCGACGCGTACGCCGGGCGGTTGGTGCACCCGCAGCACTGGCCCGACGACCTCGACCACACCGGCAAACGGGTCGTGGTGCTCGGCAGCGGGGCCACCGCGGTGACCCTGGTGCCGGCGATGGCGCGCCGGGCCGCGCACGTGACCATGCTCCAGCGCTCACCGTCGTACATCCTGGCGCTGTCGGCCCGCGACCGGCTGGCCGACGCGGCGCGGCGCTGGCTGCCGGCGAAGGTCGCGTATCCGGTGGTGCGCGCCAAGAACGTGCTGCTGTCCACCGTCACCTTCCAGCTCAGCCGGCGTGCGCCCGGCCTGGTGCGGCGGGTGCTGCGCCGGGCCGCGCGGCGCCGGCTCCCGATGGGGTACGACGTCGACAGGCATTTCTCACCCCGCTACGACCCCTGGGACCAGCGGCTCTGCGTGGCCCCCGACGGCGACCTGTTCACTGCCGTGCGCGACGGCACCGCGTCGGTGGTCACCGACACCATCGACACGTTCACCGCGCGCGGTGTCCGGTTGGCCTCCGGCGGGGAGCTGCCCGCCGACATCGTGGTCACCGCGACCGGGCTCAACCTGCTCGCCCTCGGCGGTCTGACACTGCATGTGGACGGCGTCGACGTGGACCTGCCGAGCACCGTCGCCTACAAGGGCATGATGCTCTCCGGCGTGCCGAACTTCGCCATGACCCTCGGCTACACCAACGCGTCGTGGACGCTCAAGGCCGACCTGGTCGCCGGCTACGTCTGCCGACTGCTGCGGCACCTGGACCGCACCGGCCAGCAGGTGGTGACCCCACTCCCACCGCCCGACGCCGAGCGGGTGCCGCTGATCGACCTGCGCGCCGGCTACGTGCTGCGCGCCGTCGACACGCTGCCGAAGCAGGGTGCGACAGCGCCCTGGCGGTTGCACCAGAACTACGCCCGCGACGTGTTGCTGATGCGGCACGGCCGGCTGACCGACGAGGGGGTGCGGTTCTCCCGCGCCGGCGAGGTGACCGCCCCCCACAGCCCCCCGCGTCCCGTCGCGTCCGAGCGTCGGTGACCCGTCAGCAGAGGAGCAGGAGCGTGCAGAGGTTCGACTTCGCCGGCGCGACCGCCGTCGTCACCGGGGCGGCAAGCGGCATCGGCGCGGCGCTGGCCCACGCGCTGGCCCGCCGCGGCAGCGACCTTGTCCTGCTCGACCGCGACGCCGAGCGGTTGGACGCGGTCACCGCCGCGATCCGCGCCGACCACCCGGACCGCCAGCTCGCCACGTACCTCGTGGACCTCGCCGACCAGACCGCCACCGCCCAGGTGGTCGCGGAGATCAGCCAGCGGCACCCCCGGGTCCGCCTGCTCGTCAACAACGCCGGGGTGGGCCTCGGCGGCCGGTTCGACCAGGTGACGTTCGACGAGTTCAGCTGGGTCATCGACGTCAACTTCCGCGCGGTGGTGCAGTTGACCCACGCGCTGCTGCCCGCCCTCCGCGCCGAGCCGGGGGCGCACCTGGTCAACATCTCCAGCCTGTTCGGGCTGATCGCGCCCGCCGGGCAGACCGCCTACGCGGCGAGCAAGTTCGCCGTGCGCGGCTTCACCGAAGCGCTGCGCCACGAGCTGGTCGACGACGGCATCGGGGTCACCTCGGTGCACCCCGGCGGCATCCGCACCCGGATCACCGAGAACGCCCGGATCGGCAGCGGCGTCCCGCACGACGAGTACGCGGCCGGGCGGGCGCAGTTCGAGAAGCTGCTGACCATCGCGCCGGAGCGGGCCGCCGAGGTGATCCTGCGCGGCGTCGAACGGCGTCGTGGCCGCGTGTTGATCGGCTGGTCGGCGAAGCTGCCCGACCTGCTGGCCCGGATCATGCCGGCCTCGTACAACAGGCTCCTGGTCACCGGCCTGAACCGGGGTGTGGCCCGCGAGGTGGCGTGACCGTGCTCAGGCCGGGCCGGTAACCGCGGCGCGGCGTCCGACGTCGCGGCGGCGCACCAGCACGGTCACCGTCACCAGAGCGACGAGCAGCGCCGCGAGCACGTACACCGGGGTCGGGCCGAGTGGCACGAGCAGCGCCAGCAGCGCGACGACCGGAAAGGCGACGACCACCACGCCGTGCTGGCACGGGCGTACGTGCAGCACCCACACCGTGAGCAGGAAGACCGCGATCGGGATGGCCACCGCGTACCCGGCGGTGACCTCGGAGATGTGCGCGAGGTGCCGTTCGACGTCCACCGTCGCGCCCAGACCGGCACCGACCGCCGCGATCGCCCCGAACACCAGATAGTGGCCATAACCCCAGATCAGGGAGTACGGCAGCCGGTCGGGTGCCTCGATCGGCCGGTCGAAGTAGAGCCACCAGAGCGCGAACACGATGACCGCGCCGGCCGCCGCGAGCGACCACAGCCGGTGTTCTCCGGCGTCGAGCCCGGTCTGGATCGCCATCGAGATGGCCAGGACCGTCTCACCGAGCACGATGAGGGTGAACAGCCCGTACCGTTCGGTGATGTGTCGGGGATGCCAGGGGGTCATCCCGGGACGTTCGGCCACCGCCGGCACCAGCAGTTCGGCCAGCACCAACAGCAGGAACGCCGCCGGGGCCCACTCGGCGGGCAGCAGCAGCCGCAGCAGCCAGCCGAGCTGCACCACGCTCACGCCGATCGCGTAGCGGCGCGCCGCCGGGCGGTGTGCGGGATCGCCGGCCGCCGCGCGGCTCCACTGCACGACGGCGGCCAGCCGCATCACCACGTACCCGTAGGTGATGACGGCGAAGTCGCCGTCGGTGAACGCCCGCGGCACCCCGGCCGCGAGGATCAGCGCTCCGCTGATCTGCACCAACGTGGTGATGCGGTAGACGTCGTCGTCGGTGTCGTACGCGGAGGCGAACCAGGTGAAGTTCACCCACGACCACCAGATCGCGAAGAACACCATCAGGTAGCTGACCACCGCGTGTCGGAGGTGACCCTCGGCGACGTCGTGGTGCAGACTGCTCGCCGCCTGGGCGACCGCCACCACGAAACACAGGTCGAAGAAGAGTTCCAGTGGGGTGGCCACACGGTGCGGCTCGTCGCGGCGACGAGGTCGCATCGGCCGGTAGAACGGCCGCACCGAACGGGAGACGGTCACCTGAGGTCCTCAGGCCGGGCTCAGCCGCGTCGCCGACGCCCGTGGGTCAGCCCCTCCAGGACGAGGGTCAGCCCCGCGCCGACCAGCCAGACGTCCTTGGCGAGCCCCGCGCCGTTCTGGGTCGGCCGGACGCTGCCGGGTTCCCGCATCCCCGGCGTCTTCAGGTACAGCTGCACCAGGCCCGTCCCGAACGCGGTCAGGCCGAGCCCGACCAGCGGCGCCGGGACGAACGGCGCGATCAGCGCGGCCCCCAGGGCGATCTCCGAGTACGACAGCAGCTTCGCGAAACGCGCCGGCTCGAACTGGCCCAGCTGCGGCATGGCGGCGACCGCCATCCCGTGCATGCCCTCCGCGGCGACGCCCTCCAGGTTGCGCTTGCCCAGCCCCGAGTTCAGGAAGTACGCGCCGATGCTGAGCCGCAGCGGCAGGTGCGCGAGTTTCATTGTCACTCCCGTTGGCCGTTGTCGAATGCGGCCCGCGTACCCCGGACCGCCCGCGATAACCCGCCGGGCCGGCTGGGCTGGCCGTGGTCGTCGCGGTAGGTTCGCCCGGGGCCCAGACCACCAGCAGGAGGCGAAGTGAGCCAGGAAGTCCGGGGAGTCATCTCCCGCAGCAAGGGAGCGCCGGTCGAGGTCACCACCATCGAGGTGCCCGATCCCGGGCCCGGTGAGGCGATCGTCCGGATCCAGTCGTGCGGTGTCTGCCACACCGACCTGCACTACCGCGAGGGCGGCATCAACGACGAGTACCCGTTCCTGCTCGGGCACGAGGCGGCGGGCATCGTCGAGCAGGTCGGTGAGGGCGTCACCGACGTCGCCCCGGGCGATTTCGTGGTGCTCAACTGGCGGGCGGTCTGCGGGGTGTGCCGCGCCTGTCGTCGGGGCCGGCCCTGGTACTGCTTCAACACCCACAACGCGAAGCAGCGGATGACCCTCACCGACGGCACCGAACTCGCCCCGGCGCTGGGCATCGGCGCGTTCGCCGAGAAGACGCTCGTGCACGCCGGGCAGTGCACCAAGGTGGACCCGGCGGCCCGGCCCGCCGCCGTGGGTCTGCTCGGCTGTGGGGTGATGGCCGGGCTGGGCGCGGCGATGAACACCGGAAACGTCACCCGGGGCGACTCGGTCGCGGTGATCGGCTGCGGCGGCGTCGGGGACGCGGCGATCGCCGGTGCGGTCCTCGCCGGCGCCACCACGATCGTCGCGGTGGACACCGACGGTCGTAAGCTCGACTGGGCCCGCACGTTCGGCGCCACGCACACCGTGAACGCCTCCGAGACCGACCCGGTCGAGGCGATCCGTGCCGCCACCGGCGGCTTCGGCGCCGACGTGGTGATCGACGCGGTGGGCCGCCCGGAGACGTGGAAGCAGGCGTTCTACGCCCGCGACCTGGCCGGCACCGTGGTGCTTGTCGGCGTACCGACCCCGCAGATGCAGATCGAGTTGCCGCTGTTGGACGTCTTCGGTCGCGGCGGTGCCCTCAAGTCCAGTTGGTACGGCGACTGCCTGCCCAGCCGGGACTTCCCGATGCTCACCGAGCTGTACCTGCAGGGGCGGCTCGACCTCGACGCGTTCGTCACCGAGGAGATCGCGCTCGACCAGGTCGAGACCGCGTTCGAGCGGATGCACCACGGCGACGTGCTCCGCTCGGTGGTGGTGTTCTGATGACCGCCCGCGTGGACCGGGCGGTCACCTCGGGCACGTTCTCCCTCGACGGGCAGACGTTCGACGTGGACAACAACGTCTGGGTGATCGGTGACGACCGCGAGTGCGTCGTCCTTGACGCGCCGCACGACGTGGCGGCGATCCGCGCCCTGGTGGGCGACCGGCGGGTCCGGGCGATCCTGGCCACCCACGCCCACGACGATCACGTGCGGGTGGCCCCCGAGTTGGCCGAGGCCACCGGCGCGCCGGTGCTGCTGCACGCCGCTGACCGGGTTCTCTGGGACATGGTCCACCCGCACCTGCCACCCCACGGTGAGCTGCACGACGGGCAGGTCATCGAGGTGGCAGGCACCACGCTGCGGGTGCTGCACACCCCCGGGCACAGCCCCGGCGCATGCAGTTTCCACGCACCGGAGCTGGGTGCGGTCTTCACCGGCGACACGCTCTTCGCCGGTGGGCCGGGCGCGACGGGCCGCTCGTACAGCGACTTCGACACCATCGTCAAGTCGATCCGTACCCGCCTGCTGACCCTTGCGGCGGAGACGGTCGTGCACACCGGCCACGGCGACGACACGACGATCGGCGCGGAGGCCCCGCACCTGCAGGAGTGGCTGGCGCGGGGCCACTGACCCGACCCGCGGCGGCGCTAGGATCGCGCTCATGACCGCCGACCCGCCCAGGCCAGTCGTCCGTCAGCTGCGTCTCGTGGTGGAGGCCGCCGACCACGAGGCCGCCGTAGCGTTCTTCCGCGACGCGCTGGGCCTGCCGCAGGAGGCGGCGTTCACCAGCGAGGGGGACGCCCAGGTGGTGATCCTGGACGCCGGCCGCGCCACCCTGGAGATCGCCAATCCGGCACAGAAACGCCTGATCGACGAGGTCGAGGTGGGTCGGCAGGTCGCGCCGCGCCTGCGGGTGGCCTTCGAGGTGGACGACGCGGAGGCGACGACCGCCCGCCTGGTGGCTGCCGGGGCGAGCGAGGTCGCGCCGCCGACCCGCACGCCGTGGCAGTCGCTCAACGCCCGCCTCGACGCTCCCGCCGGCCTGCACATCACCATCTTTGAGGAACTCGTCAGGCCCGATGAGCAGGCCGGGACGCACGTCGCCGAGCCTGGACGTGACGGCGACGGCTGAGTGGGCAGCTTCGCGGCTGCGCGCGGCGCGGTAACCGCACGCACCGTGCTTCTTGCGGGCTCTGACCGACAGTGATGACAAACCGCCCCGTCCCGACCCCCATCAACCTCACACGTTTCCTTTGCTCTGCTTACCTATCCGCACCATGTCTCCTGAGCTGCGGATGGGCGCTTTCCGCCGGCCAGGGGTGTTCCTTCGCATCGTCACGGTCCGTACCTGGCGCGTATAGGTAAGCAGAGCAAAGGCTTGTCGCTCGCCGATTGACCCCCGCGCCGAAAACACCCTCCGTCACGGCCCGCACCGTCTGCTCCGCCGAGAGCCGCGATGTCCGAAGGTGCGCCGTGATCGGGACCGCACCCGGCCGCCCCTCCGGCATTTCCGGAATGCCCGACACGTGAACCCGGTTATGTCCCCCGTACCGCCGGAGCTCAAACCCTTTCCGCGGTCACCTCCCGAGGCGCGTTCACCCCGGAGCGCTCCGCACGATCGAAAGGGCAACCATCGTGAAGGCCGACTTCACTCGATGGCTCCCCGCCATCGCTAAGGACTCGTACCGCAAGACCGCGCTGAGTGTGGCGGGTGTGGCCGCCCTCGGCGGTCTGGCGCTCGCGCCGACCGCAACCGCCGCCCCGGTCACCTCCGGACCGCATCAGGGCGCCGTCGCCGCCATCGACCTCGCTACCGGCAAGGCCGCCACCTCGGCGAACCCGGACGAACAGCCAGTCGAGTCGGGTCTCACCACCGGCTCCGCCACCGGCAAGCCGCCGGCGGGCAAGCCGAGCCGCGCCCAGCTGATCCCGCACGGCATCGAGGGCGCCCAGTCGCGCGTACCCCTCGACGACGCGCAGTTGGCCAACGCCCGGGCCATCGTCGACGCCGCCAAGAAGACCGGCGTCGGGGACCGGGGTGCGGTGATCGGCGTCGCCACCTCGTTGCAGGAGTCGAAGCTGTACAACCTCGGCCACCTCGGCGCGTACAACGACCACGACTCGCAGGGCCTGTTCCAACAGCGTCCGTCGTCCGGTTGGGGCACGCCCGACCAGATCACCGACCCGGAGTACGCCGCCACGGCGTTCTTCAGCGCACTCAAGAACGTCGGCGGCTGGCAGGACCTGCCGCTGACCGCCGCCGCGCAGACCGTGCAGGTCTCCGCCTTCCCGTACGCGTACGCGCAGTGGGAGGAGCAGGCGGCGGACATCGTCCAGCAGCTCTGGTGACACCCGCACGACCCGGCGCCGGCCGGTCCCGCTTCGGGGCCGGCCGGCGTCGTCGTGCTCTCAGCAGGCCGGGTAGAGGCGGCGAGTGCCGACCCCGGCCGCGTACGCGTCCCGGTCGCTGAACCGGCAGCCGTAGTCGGGTCGGGCCACCACCGCCGGGTCGGTCACGGTGTCGCCGGCCGGGCGCCTGCCGGCGCGTACCCAGGACACCAGGTCGTCCCAGGCGGCGCCGGCCTCGGCCGCGGTGAACTCGCAGTGCTGCGTCGTTCTGATCGCCCGCTGCACCACCGACCTGCTGCGACCGTGCCGCGCCACATCTGTGGCGTACGCCTGCTCCATGCTGAACGGTACGAACAGGTCACCGAGACCGTGCAGACTGAGCACCGGCGCACTCGGACGGCCGGCGATCTGCGGCACCTCGGTCAGCGTCGGCAGGAGCCGCTGCCAGACGTTCTCCGGGGCGACCCGCTGCACCGTCGCGTTGACGTTGACCGGGCTGTTCGGGGCGTAGCGGGTGAGCAGGTTGGTGGAGAGCTGGCCGGGTCGCTGCGCGGGGGAGTCGCCGGTCCCGGTGGGCACGCTTATCGAGAAGAGGAAGTCCTTCCAGAGCGCGAACGCGGCGTCCGCACCCGGGCGAGGCCCGCCGGAACGGTTCACCGTGATCGCCCGCAGTTGCCTGCCCCGGTCCGTGGTGGTGTCCGGCCCGGTGGGGGTCAGCCCGGCCAGGCCGAGCGCCACCTGGATGCGGGGCACCGCGTTCGTCAGGTAGTCAGCCGGCGTGGGATGGGCCGGCACCCCGGCGAGCGCCTGCGCCACCAGGTTGTAGTCCAGGTAGAAGTCCAACAGCGTCTGATCGCCGAGCACCCCGCACATCGGCAACCCGCCGTCGTAGAAGCCGGGGTACTGCTCCAGCGAACGCCCGATGACGTACCCGCCCATCGACACCCCGGCGATGTAGGTGTGCTGCGGCTGGCGGACCGTCCGCGCGAAGTGGTCGGCGAGATCCTTCGTACCCGAGACCCCGGAGCGGATGTGGAAGCCGTTCCGGTCGTACGACGATGACGCCCAGGCGTACCCCTGCTCCAGGAGGCGCTGGCGAAGCCCGAACCCTGGCGGTTCCGGTGAGAGCACCGTGCCCTGGCCGCGGTAACCATGCGCCCACAACACCAGGTCGCCGTTCCACCGGGCGGGGACCTCGATGATGTACCCGGCGTGCCGGTGCACGCCCTGTCGTACCGTCGTCGGCCTGCCGCCCACGACCAGCGGGGCCACCGGGGGATTCTCGATGGTGTAGCCGGGTAGTGGCTCACCGCCGCTCGCGTCGCGGTCGGTGGCGGTGGCCGGCGCGGCGCCGAGCAGACCGAGCGCGAGGGTCATCGGCACGGTGGCGGCGAGGAGCCGGCGCAGGGCACGAACGGGTGTGGACAGCATCGATGCTCCCCATCGGACGGATGTCGCCCGGGGGCGACCAGCGGGACGGATGCCTACCGGCCGGTAGCGTCCTGAACCTAGAACTGCCGTCGACGAGTGTCAATGGGTACGCTGATCAGCCGGTCAACAGGCTGTCCACCACCACCCGGACGTTCGGCCCGGTGGGCCGATCGGGTTGACTGACAGCCGTGGACGAGTCGATCTGGGAGGCGGCCCGAGCGTCGCGCGGCTGGCTGGACGCGGCGAACGGCACCGGGCAGACGGAACTGACCTGCCGCATCCTCAAGCTCACCGAGGAGGCGGGGGAGGCCTCGGCCGCCTGGATCGGTCTGCTCGGGCAGAACCCGCGCAAAGGCGTCACCCACACCCGCGAGGACGTCGCGGCGGAGTTGGCCGACGTTGCCTTCACCGCGTTGGTGGCCATCGAGAGCCTGGGACTGGACGCACAGGCGGCCCTGGACGCCTGCGCCGCAAAGGTGCGCTCCCGCCTGCCAGCCCGAGACCGCCCCTGATCGCGACGGTTTCCTCGATGTCGGGGTGGACCGCTTGACCGTTATGCCGGCTTTGTGGCGATTCGCGATGAGTCGGGGCGCACCCGGGGGCCGGAATGATGGCCGGGCCGGGGTCGTTACACATGGTCCCGGCGCCACGAGCCCCGCCCGTGAGATCGCCGACCCCGAAGACTTTCCCCCTTGAACATGCAGCGCCGGACGAGGTGCTCACACCCGTCGTACGTGTGCGGGTGTCCTTACCCCCGAAGGAGCTACCCCCATGAACACGATCATGCGTAAGAGCGTGCTGTCTGTTGCTGGTCTCGCGTTCGTCGGCGGTGTGTTCGCCGGTCCGATCGCGCACGTGGCCAACCCGGTCGACGCCAGGCCCGTCGCGGTGGCCGTGCAGGCCGACAAGCCCGACGTCAGCAAGCTGATCCCGCACGGTACCCAGGGCGACCAGTCGCACATCACCTTGAACGACGAGCAGACTGGCAACGTCAAGGCGATCATCGCCGCGACGAAGAAGGCCGGCCTGCCCGAGCGGGCCGCGGTCATCTCGATCGCGACGTCCCTGCAGGAGTCGAAGCTGGAGAACCTGGGCCACCTGGGTGACATGAACGACCACGACTCGCTGGGCCTGTTCCAGCAGCGCCCGTCCAGTGGTTGGGGTACCCCGGAGCAGATCACCGACCCGGAGTACTCGACGACGGCGTTCCTCAAGGGTCTCAAGCAGGTCGACGGGTGGCAGGACATGGCGTTGACCGACGCCGCGCAGACCGTGCAGGTCTCGGCTTACCCGGACGCCTACGCCCAGTGGGAGCAGCAGGCCGCCGACCTGGTCGGCCAGTACTGGAACAGCTGACCCGCCGTAGCACCGCACGACGAGCACCACCGCACCACAATCACCACCGCTGGCCGGCACCCGCTACCCGGGGTGCCGGCCAGCGGTCTTTCTGCTGCGTGGAAGCGCCGGGGTCGCGGGTGGGTGTGCGCGTACAGTCGGGCGGTGGAGCGTACTGAATCGATGCTGGCGCAGACCCGACCGCCTGGCGTGGCCGACGTCGATCCCGGCAGTGTGTTGTTGCCCGGCCACGACGTGCCGTTGGGTCGGTACACCACGGTGCGGCGGCTGCTTCCGCAGCGGGCCCGCCGGATGGTTGGCGCGTGGTGTTTCGTGGACCATTTCGGGCCGGACGACGTGGCGCAGCGCCCCGGCATGGAGGTGCCACCGCACCCGCACACCGGGTTGCAGACGGTGACCTGGCTGCTCGACGGTGAGATTCTGCACCGGGACAGCCTCGGCAACGTGCAGCCGATCGTGCCTGGCCAACTGAACGTGATGACCTCCGGCAACGGCATCGCCCACTCGGAGCGTTCGCCGGCCACCCACCCGCCGGTGATGCACGGCGTGCAGCTCTGGGTGGCGCTGCCGGACCCGGCGCGGGCCGGGTCCGCCGACTTCGCACACCACGCCGACCTGCCGCGCTGGCGGGACGGCGACGTGGACGTCACCCTGCTGGTGGGCGAGTTCGCCGGGGAGCGGTCGCCGGCGGTGGTGCACACCCCACTGGTCGGGGTGCAGATGGAGTTGGGCGGCGGGGCGCCGGCGACGATGTCGTTGCGGCCCGATTTCGAGTACGCCGTGCTGGCGATGTCCGGGTCCGCGGAGGCGGCCGGGGTCGGGTTCGAGCCGGGGGCGCTGCTGTATCTGGGCTCGGGCCGCCGGGAGCTGACCGTGCGGGGCGGGGCGGGTGCCCGGTTGCTGCTGCTGGGCGGTACGCCGTTCGAGGAGCCGTTGGTGATGTGGTGGAACTTCGTCGGCCGGTCGCACGAGGAGATCGCCGCCGCCCGGGAGGACTGGATGGCCGGCGACGGACGCTTCGGTGTGGTTGCCGACGATTCGGCGCCGCCGCTGCCGGCGCCCGCGTTGCCGACCACCCGACTGAAGGCCCGCGACCGCACCGGCGGCCTGCACGGCTGACGCCCCACACCTCGCCGACGTGCCCTGGCCCACATTTCCTCAATTTCTGACCAAACGGAGGATGTTCTGTCGTATGGTTGGTCCCGGCAGTGCTGGCCGCTCGGTTCGGGCGGGCCTCCACCGCCTGGTGACCGCGACCGGTTCGGATGCGGTTCACCGCCTGGGCAGGCTTGCGTGGCGCCCTGGGTCGCGGTTCGTGACCAGGGCGCCCGCCTGTCCCGGCCCTTCGATCGACTCCGCCCCGTGTTGCTCTCCGGGGCCAGCGTGGTTGCCCCGCCAGGCTTCACTTGGCCAGGCCCGCCAGCAGGTTCACGGTCACCGCGATGATGAACGCGCCGAACAGGTACGACACCATCGAGTGCCGCAACACCGTACGACGCATCTCGTTGCTGGTCAGGTTGGTGTCGGAGATCTGGAACGTCGTCCCGATGGTGAACGCGACGTACGCGAAGTCGGAGTAGCGGGGCGGTTCGGGCTGGTTGAAGTTCACCCCGCCGTCCGGGCCGGTGTAGTAGATCCGGGCGTACCGGGCGGCGAACACGGTGTGCACCACGAACCAGGAGAGCACCACGCTGAGCACGCCCAGGCTGCTGTGCAGCTCCCGGGTCAGCCCGGGTGGTGCGCTCTGGGCGCTGGCCACGACCAACCCCACGGCCAGCAGGCTGGCCAGGCAGGCGACGAGGAGCAGGGCGTCCCGGATCGCCCGGTTCGGGTCCTCGTGGACGGCCAGTTGGGCGGTCCGCTCGGCGTCCATCGGCCAGATCTTGTGCCAGACCAGCACGAGCCAGCTCAGCGCGCCCACGTCCCAGCCGGCCAGCGCGGCGAGTGGCAGCGGTAGCACGAACGCGAAGGCGCAGCCGGCGACGACCCCGACGACAGCCACCACGGCGAGCTGCCGCGCGGCTGGGAAGCGCACATCCACCGGCCGGGACGGGCCACCGGTGTAGGTCATCGGTGACGATCCCTTCGCCGGGTTGTGGGCGTCACCGCTGGGTCAGATGCCGCGCAGGTGCTGCGAGACCCGGTTGTGCTTCTTGTCCCGGGCCTGCTCGGCCCGTTGGGCGGGGCCGACCTCGGGGGCCGCCTCGATACCCGCCGACCGGGCCACCTCGGTCCCGTTGGCGTAGTCGACGGGCGGCAGGGCGCGCAGCGCCTTCAGCACGTCCGGCGGGGCACCCTCCCGTTCGGCCTCGCGGACCACGTCGTCCTTCTCGGCCGGGTAGTCCAGGCTCGACAGGTACTGCAGGACGTCGGCGTAGCTCGCCATGGCGTGGGCTCCCTCGCGGCATCGGATGTGGTGAGGACCGGCGGCGGTTACCCGTCCGCCGGCCGGTCACGCCCGCCGGGCAGCGGAAAGCCGGCGCCGTTTCCCCGCCGCCGCCGCGGGTACCCGCAGGCGCCGCCGTGAGCCCAAGGGAGTACGCGATGAACTACGACACCTTCATCGACCAGGTTTCCCAGCGCACCGCCACCTCGTCCGAGCGGGCGGTGGAGCTGACCCGGGCGGTCCTGGAGACGTTCGCCGAGCGGTTGACCGGCGGCGAGGTGCTGGACCTGGCCGCCCAGTTGCCCCAACCCCTGCAACTGGTGCTGAAGCCGAGTCCGAGCACCGAGCAGGCGGACCGTTTCGGCGCCGCCGAGTTCGTCGCCCGGGTCGCGCTGCGCGCCGGTGTGCAGGAGCCCGCCGCCCGGGACGCCATCCGGGCGGTCTTCACCACGCTTCGCGAGGCGATCACCGGTGGCGAGTTCGACGACGTGGCGACGCAACTGCCGCGTGACTACCGGGGCCTGGTCGAGCAGGCGATGGCACCCGGCGCCACGCTGCGCCGTGGCTGACGGCGCTTGGCCCGGGTCCACACAGCGGTTTACCAGGGCAACCATCAATGTCCCGCTTGGTGTGGCCATTCAGCCTGGCCTAACCTAGTCGTGCGAGGGGAGTACTTCCCACGAACCATTCCGGTCAGTACGGCACGCCGGGCGTGCCTCGGGTGGTTGCCCACCAGGTGGTGGGTGAAGGAGACCTCGAACATGACGGTGTTCGAGGAGACCCCACATGAGCCACGTGTCGTACCTGTCCGCCGCGAGTGACCTGTCGTCGGTGGGCACACCCACGCTGTGGGCGGTCACCATCATCGGGGTCGTCCTGCTGTTGGTGCTGGACTTCCTGGTCACCCGTCGCCCGCACGAGGTGTCCATGCGGGAGGCTGTCGGCTGGTCGGCGTTCTACATCGCGCTGCCGCTGGCGTTCGGCGCCTGGATCTGGTCCCGCTTCGGCTCCCAGCAGGGCGTGGAGTACCTGACCGGTTACCTGGTGGAGAAGTCCCTCTCGGTCGACAACCTCTTCGTCTTCATGCTGCTGTTGGCGGCGTTCGCGGTGCCTGCGGTGCTCGCCCAGCGGGTGCTGCTCTACGGCATCGCCGGCGCTCTGGTGCTGCGGGCCGTCTTCATCGCCCTCGGCGCGGCGGCGTTGCAGACCCTCGACTTCGCCTTCCTGCTCTTCGCGATCATCCTCATCGCCACCGCGGTGAAGCTGCTGCGCGACGCCCTGTCCGGGCACCAGCAGGAAGTCGACATCAACAAGATGCGGTCGGTGAAGCTGCTGCGCAAGGTCATGCCGGTGGTCGACGACTACCACGGCACCAGGATGACCGTGCGGCAGGGCGCGAAGCGGGCACTCACGCCGTTCGCCCTGGTGGTGGTCGCGGTGCTGGCCACCGACATCGTCTTCGCCGTCGACTCGGTGCCTGCGGTCTACGGCATCACCGAGGACCCGTACCTGGTCTTCGCCACCAACGCGTTCGCGCTGCTCGGCCTGCGGGCGCTCTACTTCGTCCTGCACGCGGCGCTGAGCCGGCTGGTGCACCTCAGCTACGGCCTGGCCATCATCCTGGCGTTCATCGGTCTCAAGCTGGGTCTGCACTGGGCGCACGGCATCTGGGACAGCGTGCCGCAGATCCCCACCCTGGCCTCGCTCGGCGTGATCATCGGTGTGCTCGTGGTGGTCACCCTGACCAGCCTGCGCGCCACCCGCGGCGGTGACCTGCCCGAGGACCGCTAGGTCGTCGCGGACCGGCACTGACCGCGCCGCACCGGCTGACGACGGGGTACGCGGGAAACCTCCCGCCCCCACCGGCGCGGGTGGTACGACTGTGCAATGGGAATCGTGTCACCGGGCTTCCAGGGTCGGCCCCGAACGCAGGAGCCGGCCCTGCCGCCCGGTCAGTATCTGACCGAGGACTTTCCGGTGCTCTCGGCCGGCCCGACGCCCCGGGTGTCACTGGACACCTGGGAGTTCGTCATCTCCGCCGAGAACGGCAGCGACCACCGCTGGTCGTGGCAGGAGTTGATGGCCCTGCCACAGGAGACGCCGACGGTGGACATCCACTGCGTCACCCGCTGGTCCAAGTTCGGCACCACCTGGCAGGGTGTCTCACTCGACACGCTGCTCGCCGACGTCGACACCGGGGCGCACTACGCGCTCGCGCACTCCTACGGCGGGTACACCACGAACCTGCCGCTCGACGACCTGCGCGGCGGCCAGGCCTGGGTGGTGCACACCTTCGACGGCGCCCCGCTCCCGGCCGAGCACGGCGGGCCGGCGCGACTGCTGGTGCCGCACCTGTACTTCTGGAAGTCCGCCAAGTGGGTCCGCGGCATCCGGCTCAAGACGATGGACGAGCCGGGGTTCTGGGAGACCGCCGGTTACCACGACTACGGCGACCCGTGGCGCGAACAGCGGTACCAGGGTGACTGAGCGCGCCGTGGCGACCAGCACCCAGCGCCGGACGCCCAATCGGTGGCAGGTCGGCCGGCTGGTGGAGCGCCGGGTCGAGACACCGACCGCGCAGACCCTGGTGCTGGAGGTGCCGGACTGGCCCGGTCACCTGCCCGGGCAACACGTGGACCTGCGGCTCACCGCGTCGGACGGCTACCAGGCGGCCCGGTCGTACTCGATCGCCGGGCCGGCGGTGGACGGCCCCGGGGGCCCGCGCATCGAAGTGACCGTGCAGCGGGTGCACGACGGGGAGGTGTCCCCGTACCTCATCGATGTCTTCGGGGCGGGCGACCCGATCGAGGTCCGCGGGCCGCTCGGTGGCTGGTTCATCTGGCGGCCCGAGGAGACCGCGCCGGTGCAGCTCGTCGCCGGTGGCTCCGGCGTCGTGCCGCTGATGGCGATGATCCGGGCCCGACGGGCGGTCGGCAGCAAGGCGCCGTTCCGGCTGATCTACTCGGTGCGCACCCCCGGCGACGTGATCTACGCCGACGAGCTGCGCCGCCGGGGCCGCGACGACTTCGGGCTGGACGTCGCGTACGTCTACACCCGCGAGGCGCCCGAGGGCTGGCGCGGTGAGCCGCACCGGATCGGGCTGGCGGACGTCAACACGCACGGGTGGCCACCGGACCTGGAGCCGCTCACCTACGTCTGTGGCCCGACCGCGTTCGTGGAGACCGTGGCCGACCTGCTGGTGGGGCTGGGTCACCCGTCGCGTCAGGTCAAGACCGAACGCTTCGGCCCCACCGGCTGACCACCCGCCCTGTCGAGGAGATTCCGATGACCGAGATGTCGTACGTGGACGGCAACATGCTCGACGGCCCGATGCGTGAGCTGTTCACCGTCGATCTGAGCAGCGCGATGGGCCGCTGCGAGAACTGCGGGATGACCGGCTCGATGGCCAGCCTGCACGTCTACTCGCACGCCCCGGGGTTGGTCGCGCGGTGCCCGTCGTGTGAGGCGGTGATGGTGCGCCTGGTCCGTGGACCGGACCGGGCCTGGCTGGACATGCGCGGCACCACCTACCTGCAGGTGCCGATGCCGATGGAGCAGACCTTCCCCGGGCCGCTCTGACCCGACGCTTGCCCCGACGACTCACTGGGCGGTGCCCGCGAGCAGCCACCGCCGCACGGGGATCTCCAACAGCACCCGCTCACCGTCCGGGCCGACCTGGCGGCCGACGTCCCAGCCGTCGTACTTGCGCGTGAACGCCTCAACGACGCGACTCGGAAAGTCGCCCCGGTGCACGTGGGCGGCGCCCTCCGCCACCACCGGCGCGTCGCCACCCTCGAGGGCCAGGGACACCCGGGGGTCGTTCGCGACGTTGCGGGCCTTCACGCTGCTGCTCCCACAGCCGACCCAGAACGTCGCGGAGAGGTAGACGAACCAGACCGGCGTGAGGTGTGGAGACCCGTCGCGCCGCAGCGTGCAGAGCCAGATGTTCAGCTCCCGGGAGAGTCGCTCCTCGACGATGGCGGCAAGGGGCGTGGTGGATCGGTTCATCAGGCCAGTTGATCACAGGCCCGCACGTGCCGACGGCGGCCCGTCGGATAATCGGGTGCGAACGGTTCGACCCGTCCCTAGGCTTCCGCCCCGAGGACCGCAGAGCATCCGGTCGGATCGGAGATGACCCGCGCGATGACGTCTCACCTGTTCGCCATCAGTTACGACGCCGCACAACCCGTACGCCTCGGACGGTTCTGGTCCGAGTTCCTGGGTCGGAGCATGGTGGAGGACCCGCGGGACGGCGTCCTGGTCCTGCCGGGGGCAGACCCCGAGATCCGGGTGCGCTTCGTGCCGTTCGACAAGCCGAAGGTCGTGCAGAACCGGATGCACTTCGACCTGACGAGCAGTTCCCTGGGCGACCAGCAGCAGAAGGTGGCCAGGGCGTTGGAGCTCGGCGCGCGGCACATCGACATCGGGCAGGACCCGGACGACGACCATGTGGTGCTCGCCGACCCCGAGGGCAACGAGTTCGACGTCATCGGGCCGGGCAACAACTTCCTTGCCGGCTGCGGCCCCGTCGGCGCGCTGGCCTGCGACGGTTCGCAGGCGGTCGGCTACTTCTGGAGCGCGGCGCTCGGGTGGCCGCTGGTCTGGGACCAGGACGAGGAGACCGCGATCCAGTCACCGCTGGGCGGCACGAAGATCAGCTGGGGTGGTCCGCCGTACATGTCGAACGGCGGCAGGGACCGGGTGCGTTTCGACCTCGCCCCGGCGGTTGGCGTCGACTGGCAGGTCGAGGTCGACCGTCTGCTCTCGCTCGGGGCGACCCGGATCGGCGCCGACCTGGACGAGACGGGCCGACTGGTGCTCGCCGACCCCGATGGTCAGGAGTTCAGTCTGCGGACGCCCCGCTAGCGGCCCGTACCCGCCGGATCGCGCTCGATCACCGATCGAGTGGTTACCCGCGCTGCCGGATGCCACGCCATCACTGTTCGAGCGCGATCACGAACGTGACGCCGCCGCCTTCGTACCGTGCACGCGGCGTCTGGTTGGACACCGACGGTGCTCGTCGGTCAGAGTGATTCGCCGTGAGATACCTGCGTACCGGCGGTCCCGCCGCGATCCGGCGGCCCCGGCCCACCGACTCCGACGAGTTCGTCGCCGCCGCGCGGCGCAGTCGGGACCTGCACCACCCTTGGTTGGCCGCGCCGGCCACCCCGGAGGAGTACGACCTCTACCTGCGTCGGATCCGTCGCCGCGACAGCGCCGGTTACCTGATCTGCGACCGGGCCAGCGGGGAGATCGCCGGCTACGTGAACATCAGCGGGATCGTGCAGGGTGCGCTGCGGGGTGGCTTCCTCGGGTACGCGGCGTTCCTGCCGTACAGCGGGACCGGGCACGCCTCGGCGGGCGTCGGCCTGGTGATCGACCACGCGTTCACCTCGGCCGGGTTGCACCGGCTGGAGGCGAACATCCAGCCGGGTAACGAGCCGTCACGGCGGGTGGCCCGCAAGCTCGGTTTCCGGTTGGAGGGTTTCTCGCCGGACTACCTGTTCATCGACGGGGCCTGGCGCGACCACGAGCGCTGGGCGATCACCGCGCCAACCCCCGCCTGACGCGTCGGACGTCGGCGTCCAACCCCAAGATCCGCGCAGGATCGGGGGGAAGTGCTGCCTCACGAACTGTCGAGACAGCAGGATCCCTGGGGTAGTTCCATCCTGAGTTGGCTGGTCAGGGGGTCTTGACGGCCTGGCGGTGGTGGAGATGGGGCAGGTCAACCATCGGTGATCTTCGGGTTG
>NZ_JBEZGM010000009.1:0-251289 GCF_040649995.1 Micromonospora sp. NPDC048835
ACCCAAAGATCACCCCCGCAACGACCTGCACCCCCACCCACCACCCCCACACCGTCAAGACCCCCCGACCAGCCAACTCAGGATGGAACTACCCCCCTGATGTTGCGCGGATCTTGGCGCTTCCACCCGTCGGCCCTGATCCGCGGTTGGCGCTTCGGACGTTTGTCCGGGGCTTCGACGGGAAACGGCCCGCAATGACGAAACCTCGTGTGGTGATCGTGGGGGCCGGGTTCGCCGGTTACCACGCGGCGAAGACGTTGAGCCGGATCGCCCGGGACCGGGCCGAGATCGTGGTGCTGAACTCCACCGACTACTTCCTCTACCTGCCGCTGCTGCCCGAGGTGGCGGCCGGGGTGGTCGAGCCGAGGCGGATCGCGGTGCCGCTGACCGGGACGCTCAAGGGCGTACGGGTGGTGATCGGTGAGGCGGACCACGTCGACCTGCAAAACCGCTGGGTCGGCTTCACCCAGGCGGAGGGGGAGAAGAACCGGCTGGCGTACGACCGGCTGGTGCTCGCCGTGGGCAGCGTCAACAAGCTGCTGCCCATTCCGGGGGTGACCGAGTACGCGCACGGCTTCCGCGGTCTGCCCGAGGCGGTCTACCTGCACGACCACATCATCCGGCAGATCGAGCTTGCCGAGCAGGCCGAGGACCCGGCGGAGCAGCAGGCCCGGTCCACGTTCGTGGTGGTCGGGGCGGGCTACACCGGCACCGAGGTCGCCGCGCACGGGCAGTTGTTCACCGACGCGCTGCATGCCCAGCGGCCCCGGCTCACCGTGCGGCCCCGGTGGATGCTGCTCGACGTGGCGTCCCGGGTGCTGCCCGAGCTGGACAAGCGGATGTCGGACACCTCGCACAAGGTGCTCAACCGGCGCGGCGTGGACGTGCGGATGGGCACCTCGGTGGTCGAGGCGACCTGCGACGGGGTGAAGCTCACCGACGGTGAGTACGTGCCGACCTGCACGCTGGTGTGGTGTGTGGGGGTGCGCCCCGACCCGTTCGTCAACGAGCTGGGCCTGCGCACCGACCGGGGTCGGCTGGTGGTCGACGAGTTCCTCAACGTCCCCGGTTACCCGGAGGTGTTCGCCATCGGCGACGCCGCAGCGGTGCCCGACCTGGTAAACCCGGGCAAGGTGTGCGGCATGACGGCCCAGCACGCGCAGCGGCAGGGCAAGCGGGTGGCGCACAACATCGCCGCGTCCTACGGGTTCGGCAAGCGCAAGCCGTACAAGCACCACGACCTGGGCTGGGTCGTCGACCTGGGTGGCAAGGACGCGGCGGCGAACCCGTTGCAGGTCAACCTGGGCGGGTTGCCGGCCAAGGCGGTCACCCGGGCGTACCACCTGATGGCGATGCCGGGCAACCGCACACGGGTCAGCGCCGACTGGGCGTTGGACGCCGCGTTGACCCGGTCCGCGGTCCAGTTGGGGCTGGTGCCGGCCAACGCGGTGCCGTTGGAGAGCACCTCACCCGAGGTCGCGACCCGGTCCCGCTGAGCGGGCCCGGCCAGGTAGGTCGTCGCGGAGCGGGCCGGCCGCGACGGTCAGCCGGTGTGGTCGCCGGGTCGCCCGGACCGCGCGGCGGGGCCGGCCGGCGGTGCGGGCCGGACCCGGCGCGGGCCGTACTCCCGCAGCAGGGTCTGGATGATGCCTGCGGCGGGGATGGCCAGCAGTGCGCCGAGCAGGCCGGCCAACTCCGCCGCGAGCAACACGCTGACCAGCACGGTCAGCGGGTTCAGCCGGACCGCGCGGGCCAGGATGACCGGTTGGAGCAGGTGGTTCTCCACCTGTTGGTAGACCACGAAGAACACTAGGACCACCACCCCGGCGGTGGGGGAGTGCAGGAAGCCGGCGCCGGCCGCGATCACCGCGCCCAGGGTCGCCCCGACCAGCGGTATCAGGTCGGCGACCGCCACCAGCAGGGCGATCACGGCGGCGAACGGCACGCCGGTCAGGGTCAGCACCACGAAGGTCAACGCCCCGCAGATCACGCTGATCAGCAAGTTTCCGGTGAGGTAGCCGGTGACGGTGCGCGACACCTCCCGGCCCACCCGGCCCAGCCGCTCGCCCTGACCGTTCCCGGCCGCCGCGAGCAGGCCGCGGGTGATCCGCGGCGCCTCCAACACCATGAGGTACGCGAGCACGATGACCGTGACCAGCCCGGCGACCGACTCGACGACACCGCGCAGCACACCGAACGCGGGTTGGCGCAGTCGACCGCCGACGTCGCGTAGCTGCTCGGAGTGCTCGCTGACGTAGCGTCGCGCCCCCGTGCGTTCAAGCGCCTGCCCCACCGGGCCCTGTCCGGCGCGGGCCTCCCGCACCAGATCGGGCGCCCGGTCGGCGAAGCGGCCCAACTCACCGACCAACGGCACCAGGATCAGCGCGGCCAGGATCGCCAGCAGCACGAACGCGGCGAGGAACACCAGCAACGTGGCAAGCGCCCGCCGCCGGACGAAGCGGCGTTGCAGACGGTCGACGAGGGGTTTGAGGGCGACGGCGAAGAACGCGGCGACCACCGCCCAGACGAGCACCCGCCGGGTCGCGTAGACGAAGCCGAGGGCGAGTACGGTCGCCAGCACCAGACCGATCACGATCAGGGTCCGGCGGGCGGTCGCCCGATCGTCGGCGTTGCTCATTCGCCGCGACTTCCCCGCACTTGCCGTCAGAAACCCGGCATCGGGGACAGCGGTGGAAGGTCCGCGCAGTGGTGACGTGGACGAGCGACCGGGCCCGGATGTGTTCAGCGCTCGTCGGCGTCGGTGACGGGGCGGGCGCCGGCGACGAACGTGTCCAGAGCGGCGGCGTGCAGCAGCCCGCCGGGCACCGGGTCGCGCAGGGCGGCCACCGCCAGCCGGGCCACCGGCAGCCCGCCCGGGCGGGACGTCGCCGCCAGCACCACGTTGCCGTACCTGCGGCCCCGGAGCATCCTGCGGTCGCCGAGCACGCACACGTCGGCGAAGGCCGCCCGCAGGGTGGCCACCTGCACCCGGGTGGCGACAAGTGGCGGCAGGTCGGTGACGTTGACGAGGTACGACCCGTCGGGGCGCAGGGTGCGGGCCACCTCCGCGGCGAACTCGAGGGTGCGGACGTGCCGGGGCATCTGGGCCGCGCGGTAGATGTCGGCGATCATCACGTCGTAGCTGTCGTCCGGGGTGGCGGTCAGGGCGTCCCGGGCGTCGGCGACCTCCACCCGCACCTCCGGCGGCAGCGGCGGCAACTCCCGGGACACCAGCTCGACCACCGCCGCGTCCCGCTCGACGACCCGTTGCGCGGAACCGGGCCGGGTGGCCGCCAGCCAGCGGGGCAGTGTCAACGCGCCGCCACCCAGGTGCAGGACGCCGAGCGGGGCGCCGGCCGGCGCCGCCAGTTCCACCGCCGAGGCGATCCGCCGCACGTACTCGAAGTGCAGGTGACGCGGATCCTCGACATCCACGTACGACTGCTCGACCCCGGCGGACAGCAGTGTCCGCCCGGTCCGGCGGGCCGGGTCGGCGACCAGTTCGAGCCGGTCGGCGGCGCGGTTCATACCCGGCACGGTAGCCGAGCCGGCAGGGCATCCGGCACGGCGGACGGGCCGGCGGAGCGGGGTCGTCCCCCTCCGCCGGCCCGCCGGTGTCGCGGTGGCCGGTCAGCCGCCAGCCATCCCGGCCCCCACCTCGTCGATCGCGTCGTCGATCTGCCGGGCGAGGTCCACGTCGAGTGCGGTCACCCCGTTGGCCTGGTTGGTGCGCACGGTCAGCACCGCGGCGGTGTCGCCGGGGCGTCCGATGCTCGGGCCGCGGCCGTTGTCCTGGCGCAGCCGGTCGAGCCGGGCGAGCACCCGGTCCAGGTTGTCGGGCGGCAGCGCGACCACCCGGTAGAGGCCCTGGCTGTCGCCGGCCCAGTAGGGCAGGTCGTCGAGCGCCGCTCTGATCTCGTCGGCGTCCAGGGTGGGTGTGGTGGTGGAGGCGCCCACGAGACCCCCGCCGGCCTCCGGCGGGTTCAGCAGGTCACGCAGTCCGTCGGGTACGTGCAACGACTCGACCAGGTCGCCGTCCTGCGCGGCGAGCGCGGCGATCGTCGCCTCCGCCTGGTAGCGGGCCTGCTCCGGGGTGTTGCCGCTGATCCGGCCCACCTCGGCCAGGAAGCCGGGCAGTTCCCGGTGCCGCTCGACGCCGTCCACCGGCAGCACGTCGTGCAGCGATGCCGGCACGGCGGCGAGCAGCCGCTGCCGCTCGGCGGCCTCCAGGGCGAACGCGAGGACCAGCACTGTCGCCTCGGTGCCCACCTTGGCCGTCTTGAAGTCGACCCCGGCGCGACGCCGGACCTCGTCGACCAGATCGTGGTAGCCCATGCCGCGTACTCCGGCAGCCGCACCGCTCGGCGGGGACGGCTGCGGCCGCGGATTGTCGGCGCTGCCGACCGGCGGCGGTGCCGGCCCGCCGCGCGTGGTGTCGGGTTTGTGCGGTCCGGCCGCTGGCGGGCCGGCACGCTTACCCGCGTCGAGGCTGGTGAGCTGCTTGGACGCGCTCAGGCTGGCGCCGATCTCGCTGGGCTGGCGACTCTGTTCGCGGGCCTGCCGGGCCAACGCCCGACGCCGCTGGTTGTCGCCCTCCATCTGCTTACGCATGGTGGCACCCCTTCCGCTGGGGATCGTGGCTGCGCCAGTCGCCTTCCCGCCGTCGGAGAGAAGGAAACGGGGCACGTTGGCCGGGTCGGAGCAGCCGTCGCCACGCTTCATCCGGCCGGGGTGAGGGGTGCTCACCCGCACGGCCCGCACGATCGGGTCAGGACCGGAGTTCTTCCGAGGTACGCGGAAGGAAGGTCGTCATGAAGGAAGTTGTCGAGATCGTCCCCGCCCGACCCGGGTGGTACGCCCGGTGGCAGCTCACACCGGAGGTCACCAGGTGTTACCCGGTGAGTCTCTGGGCGCTGCTGGAGGAGGCCGACGGGACCGGCCGCGAGGTGATCGGGATGGACTGCATCGGTCAGTGGCCCGGCGCGGACGACAACGAGGCGGGTGGGCAGTTCGTCCGCTACCTGTACCGGACGCCGGATTCGGGCGAGCCCGAGGACGTCGACCCGACCCCGGTCGGTGACGTGCGTGCGGACGGGCCCCGGCTCCAGCCGATGACGGCACCCTAGACATTCCTCCGGCCCCCGACCCCAGGTCCCAGGGTCGGGGGCCACCCCGTCTGCTCGTGGGGTGGCCCGCGGATCAGCCGGTGGCGCGCGCGTCGTCGTCGGAGTGTGCGACGGCGAGCAACTCACTGAGGCCGGTGCGGTCCAGCATCCGCTGCAACTGTGGGCTCACCCCGGTCAGTCGGATCGCCCCGGCGGCGCGGTGCACCACAAGCAACGCGCTCAGCCCGGAGGAGTCGCAGAGGGTCACCCCGGTCAGGTCGACGAGCACCGGAGTGTCTCCGTCGCCACGCAGCTCGGCCGCCGCGGCGATCAACTCGGGGGCGCTGTCGTAGTCGAGCTCGCCGGTCAGCCGGAGTCGGACGTGCCCGGCGGCGAGCCGGGTCGTCTCGATGGTCAACAGCTGGTCGGGCACCCCACCATTTTCCTTACCGGGCGTCGAAACGCAAAGCGGGAGCGGCGAAGCGCACCCACGGTTCCCGCCCGGCGCCCCCACCCGTCGCGCCTCTCGCCACCTGCCGTGAGATGCCGCTGTTCGGGTTCGGGCGTAGGGTGGGCTGGAGAGTTTTGACCGTGGACGCCGGTTCCGGCACGGGTTCGGTGAACGAGAAGGAGTGAGGCTCAGCTGGTGACTGCTTCCGACGTCAGGGACTGGGACCCGGGCGACGGACGGCTCTCCACGCCGAGCACGACACGACCCTCGGCGTGGTCCGCCGACGTTCGCCGCCCTTCCGCCGCCCTTCCGCCGCTGACCCCCGACAGTGGTCGGACCGCGCCCGACTGGTTCGAGGTCGTCGAGCACTTCCGTGAGGGCCTGGTGGTCTGCGACGCCGATGGTGTCGTGCGGCACGTCAGCCCGGTGGCCGAGCGGTTGCTGCCCGAGGTGACTCCCGGCGAGCTGCTCAGCGCGGCCGGCGTGCCCGGTCTGAGCGACGGCGCCGCCGGTGGCTTCACCCATCGCGGGCGACGGCTCACCGCGCGCCAGGTGCCGCTCTCGGGTGCCCGCTGCTGCTGGTACGTCGAGGACATCACCGACAGCGTCAGCCGCGCCGACGCGCTGCTCGCCGAACGGGCCCGCTCGGCGTTCCTGGCCGTGGTCGGCGACAAGCTCGGCAACCCTCTGCACCCTGACCGGGCCGCCGCCGCGGTCGTTCGACTCGCCGTGCCGGCCCTGGCCGAGGTGGCGGTGCTGGTGCTGGCCCCGCGTGGTGGGCGGGCCCGCTGGTGGCGGGCTTCGCGCACCGACGACGACGCGGCAACCGTGGACAGCGGCGTGCTGGCCGGCGGCGAGCTGCCGGCCGCCATCGCCGACGGGTTGACCGGGATCGAGCCGCACGCGGTGGACTGGCTGGTCGAGCAGGCGGTCGACGCCGGCTGGCTGCCGGGGTTCGCCGGCACCGAGAGCGCTGCCCGGGTCGTCCCGTTGCCGGGCCGGGACGCGCCGGTGGGCGTGCTGCTGGTGGCCCGTCGGGCGTCCCGTTGGTACGACGAGGACGACGTGCAGTTGCTGCGCGCCTTCGCGGCCCGCGCCGGCGCGGCGTTGACCACCGCGCTGCTCTACCGCGACCAGGCGGAGGTGGCCGACACCCTCCAGGCCAGCCTGCTGCCGGTCGAGCCGGTCGAGGCCGTCGGTGTGCAGTGGGGCACCGCGTACCGGCCCGCGCAGGCGGGGATGCGCATCGGCGGTGACTTCTACGGCTCGCACCGGCTCGTCGACGGTGGCTCGGTGTTCTTCCTCGGGGACGTGTCCGGCAAGGGCGTCGAAGCCGCCGTCTTCACCGGTCAGCTCCGCCAGTGCCTCCAGGCGCTGCACCGGTTGGAGTCGCACCCCGCGCGGTTGCTGCGGCTGCTCAACGACGCGCTGCTGGAAACCACCCAGGCGAACGGCCAGGGCCGCTTCGCCACGATCGTGCTCGGCGTGGCCCGCCCGGAGCGCGACGGTGGCCTGACCCTCACCATGGCCGGCGGCGGGCACCTGCCACCGCTGGTGCTGCGCGCCAACGGTGCGGTGGAGGCGGTGCCGTTGCGCGGCATGCTGATCGGGGTGGTCCCCGACCCCCGGGTCGGAGAGGTGACCGTGCGGCTGGCACCGGGCGAGACCTGCCTGCTCTACAGCGACGGGGTGACCGAGGCCCGGGGTGGCCGGCGCGGCGACGAACAGTTCGGCCCGGATCGACTGGTCAGCGCGTTGGCCGGCTGCCAGCGGATGCCCGCGCCGGCCCTGGCCGAACGGGTCGAGCAGGTCACCTGCGACTGGCTGGGCCAGGGCGACCACGACGACATCGCCGTGCTCGCGGTGCGAGCGGCCGGTCTGGGCGGGCGCGGCACACGGCACCTGCACTCGGTGCCCGCCGAATTCGACCCGGCAGCGGGAGCTGACGCGTGACCGCCGCCACAGCCCCCACCGGCCTCGGCGAGGCCCACACCGTCTACCTGGACCACCTCGCCGACGCCGACGAGTACGCGGCCACCGACCTGGCGATCGGCCTGCTCGACGCGGGCGTCCCGGCGGAACGGGTGCTGCTCGACCTGGTCGCGCCGGCCCAGGCCGAGGTGGGCGAGCGGTGGGCGCGCAACGAGTGGAGCGTGGCCCAGGAGCACGCCGCCACCCACATCAGCGAGCAGGTGGTGGCGGCGGTGTCCGCGCACGCCAGACCTGACCCGACCAACGGGCGGGTCGTGGTCGCCTGCATGGACGGGGAGTGGCACGCGCTGCCGCCCCGGCTGGTGGCCGAGGTGCTGCGGTTACGCGGGTGGCAGGTGACCTTTCTGGGCGCCAGCGTGCCCGCCGCGCACCTGGTGTCGTACCTGCACCGCTACGACGCGGACGCGGTCGCGCTGGCGTGTGCGCTGCCGATGCGCCTGCCGTACGCCCATCAGATGATCGAAGCCTGCCGGCGCTCGGACGTGCCGGTGGTGGTCGGTGGGCGCGGGTTCGGCGCGGACGGCCGGTGGGCGCGCCGGCTCGGGGTGGCCTGGGCGCCGGACGCGCCCTCGGCGGCCGAGTTGATCGCCGACGAGCGGGCGTTGCGGAGGGTACCGCCGGGGCAACTGGCCCACCTGGCCGACGACGAGTACGCAAGCCTGGTGCGCCGCCGCAGCGAGCTGATCGACGGTGCGCTCGCCGAGCTGCGGGAGCGGGTGCCGGCGGCTCGGGCCTACACGGCCGCGCAACTGGACGCGACCGTCAGCGACCTGGGCCACATCGTGGATTTCCTGGCCGCAGCGGTCTACGTCGACGACGCGTCGATGTTCACCGAGTTCGTACAGTGGCTGGTGGAGATCCTGGGAAGTCGTGGGGTGCCCGTCGGGGCGATCGCCCTTCCTCTGGAGCACTTTGGCGCCGTGTTGCGGGACTTTCCCCGGGCGGCGCGGGCGCTGGCGCTCGGGCGCGCCGCGCTGCCCGGGGTCGCCCGCTGACCGCTCCCTCGGTGGCAGCCGGGGTCGATCACCGCGCGGCGGTGGACGGCCCAGCTCTGCGTATACTTGCCGGACTGCAAACGTCCCACCCTCGGGTGGAGCGAGGGGGAGAACGGTGTCGTTCAGCGTCGACTACGTCGGGCGCGGCGGCGGTGGCGCGTGCCTGCGACTCGCGGGCGAGCTGGACCTGAGCACCGCCCCCGAGCTGAGCAGCGCGATCGAACGGCTCACCGCCGCCGGTGAGACCAGGGTGCTGCTCGACCTCACCGACCTCACGTTCTGCGACTCCACCGGGATGGCCGTGTTCGTCCGGGGCGACAACCAGACGGCGGCCGACGGGGGGTGGCTCCGGCTCACCGGCGCCACCGGCAGTGTCGAACGGGTGCTGCGGGTCACCGGCCTGGCCGACGTGTTGCGCTACGACGCCGAGTCGGTCGACCCCGCCACCCCGGCCGCTCCCTGATGGGCTAGATTTCCCCGCCAGCTTTTCCCCGCCAGTGCGGTGACCGTCAGGGTCCCGTCCCGCCGACCCCGAGGCAGGTAGTGATGGGCGCAGACAGCACGCAGCCGGTACGCATCCTGGTGGTCGACGACGACCCCGGTGACGTGCTGATGATCGAGGAGGCGCTGGCGGACTCCGACGTCGAGAAGGTCATCGACGTGGTCAGCGACGGCCAGGAGGCGATGGAGTTTCTCCGCGCCGAGGGCCGGCATGAGAACGCCCGCCGTCCGGACGTGATCCTGCTGGACCTGAACATGCCACGGATGGACGGTCGGCAGGTGCTCGGGGCCGTCAAGCAGGACGAGGACCTGCGCACCATCCCGATCGTCGTGCTGACCACCTCCAACGCCGACACCGACATCGTCGGCAGCTACACGTTGCAGGCCAACGCGTACGTCACCAAGCCGATCGACCTGGACGACTTCAACGACGTGGTCCGCCGCATCGACGAGTTCTTCGGGCGGGTCGTGGTGCTGCCCAAGCGCACCTGACGCCGGCGCGCCTGCGCGCATGCTGAGTATTTTCCCCGAACCCCCTCGGCGCGAACGGTCGCGGCCGAGGATCCAGGTGGGGACGTAACAGCGGCTGCCTGGGGGGCGACAGGATGAGATTCTCCGTCGTTGAGATCGGCTACGACCAGCGGCAGGTGGACCACTGCCTGGACGAGCTGGGCATCCGGTTGTCCCGGCTCGCCGCGCGGGCCGAGAGCGCGGCCGGGGCGGGTCGGGAGTGGGACGAGATCCGCCAGGAGGCGATCGGGCTCAGCGGGCTGCTGCAACGGCTGGACCTGGGCGACTCCAGCCTGAACCGGCACGCCGGTGACCCGGGGAGGCACGAGGCCGCTGAACTCCTGGCCCAGGCCCGCGTCCAGCTCGACGAGGCCCGCGAGGAGGCACGGCGGGTACGGGAGCAGGCGTACGCGGACGCCGTGCAGGCCCGACGGGACTGTGAGGCGGCGCTCGACGCCCGTCGACGGCGCGAGGCGCGGGTGGACGAGATCCTCGATCAGGTCTCGGTCGACCAGGTGCCCGCCGACACTCCCACCGCTGCTGCCGGCGTACCCGGGATTCGGGCCGGAGTCGGCGGCCTGGACGCGGGCGCGGAGCCGCCACCCGGACGTCGCTGAGACGCCCGGCTCAGGCGGTGAGCGCCGCCGCGACGGTGGTCGCCCGGTCCTCGTGCTGGGCGTACGCGTCGGGGTAGGCGGAGATCTGCACCGACTGGGCGGCGTAGGTGATGCTCATGTCCTGCCAGCCGGGCACCTCGTTGAGGGCCGTGTAGAAGGCCCGCGCGGCATACGACGGGCGCATCAGCTGCGCCACCGTGCCCCAGCCGCTGCTGGGCCGCTGCTGGAACAACCCGACCGAGTCGTGGTCGGAGCCGCTGCCCTGGTTCGGGTACTCCGCCGACTCCGGCAGGACATCGCTGGCCAGGTTGTAGAGGTTGCTCTCCTGCATCGCGGTCGCCAGCGCCACCACCAGAGCGCGGCGCGGCATCTTCATCTCCAGGCCGACGTCCACGATGATCTTCGCGTTGTCCATCTGTGCCTGGTCGAGGCCGGCGACCGGTCGGGGGCGGCGCGGCTTGACCGGCTTCTTGGGCGCCTTGCGCGCGACCGTGGGGCTCGGCGTGGGTTTGGCGGTCGGGCTGGGCAGGATGCGCGCGGGGGCGACGTCCCGGTCCAGCGACCGGGAGGCGCGCTCGTCGGCGATGGCGGCGCGGTCGGCCACCGCCTCGGCGAGCGGTTCGACGGTACGGGGAGTGTCGTCGGTGCCTCGCGCGGTGGCGACCGCCACGAGGCTGAGGCAGCAGGTGACACCGGTGGCCAGCGCCACCCGCACGGGGGTCGAGCCCAGCAGGGTACGTCGGGACGGCTCGGGAGCGCGGTGGCGGCCGATCGTCCGTTCGGTTGATGCGGCGTCGCCCGAAAGGGTGGTCGGGCGCGCGTCGGTCAGCTTCTGGGCAGAGGGGTCGTCGGGATGCACCTGACGAGGCTAAAGAGCAAAATGCCCGATGCCATCGGTCCGTACAGTGGCCTGCGCCACAATCTGCCCCGATTATGTCGACTGTAGGGGGCAAAAGCTGAGCTAAGCTCATCAACCTCGTGGATGGTGCCAGACGGTTATTCCCGATTCGACGGGTGAAAGCGCTCGCGCCGCAACCTCGTCGGCCCCGCTTGAAGCCGACACGAGCGCTCCACCGTTCGACCGATGCCCCACCCGCCAAACGGCCCACTACGCGCCCGGCCCGACCGTCCCGCAGGTGCCCGGCCCGATCGTCCTGCCGGTGCCTGGCCCGACCGTCCCGCAGGTGTGCGGCTCGACCGTCCCGCTAGGTGGTGCGGAGGAGTGTCAGTGCGGGAATTGCCCCGTCAAGATCGTGCCCAACCCCTGCGGCCGCGACGACCAGCAGTGCCGTTGCAGCCCCCACGTCAGGCAGGGGTCTGTCCGCTGACCGTTGATGCCGCCGCGTCGACACCGCCCCGTCGATCATGGAGTTGTGGTGGGTCACAAAACACCCGCTAAGGCGCTAAAGCAGGCACCACAACTCCATGATCGACGCGCCAGGGCTGCCCCTGTCCCGCGATCTTGCACTTTCTGTCGCGACACAAGGGGCGTATCACCTCATGTCGACAACCGAAACTGCAAGATCGACGAGGCCCTGCAAGGGCGGCGAGGCCCTGCAAGGGCGGCGAGGCTCTGCAAGGGCGGCGAGGCTCTGCAAGGGCGGCGAGGCTCGGCTCGGGCGGGGGCTGGGTGTCGCGCTGACGTGTGGGGTCAGTGTCGGCCGTTTTCGGCTGGGGTTACGGTGAGCCGGTGTCGGCTGGCGTCGCTGCTGGAGAAGGGCCAGAGCCGGTCGGCGTACTCGACCAGATCGGCCAGTTGGTCTCGACTGAGCCCGGCTGAGGAGATCTCCGCGTGCACGTCGGCCCGGTACCGGCCGTCGTTGTCCCTGCCCAGCTTCGCCTCCGCCCGGACCTGCACGGTGTGCGCCTCGTCGGTGATCTCCCCGGCCACCTCCACGGCCGCGTGGTGCAGGCAGGACGCGAAGGCCGCGGCCAGCAACTGTTCCGGCGTCAGCCCGGTGCAGTGCGGCGCCAGCGGTGAGGCCAGCGCGGTGGAAAGCCCGCCATCGTCGGTGCGTACGTGACCACCCTCGGCGGTCGCTGTGGCCTCACGCAGCCAGGAACTCTGATCCGGCATCGCGTTTCTCCCGTCGCTCACCAGGCCGGCTACCCCTCCGCCGCCCTCCGAAACGCCGCCCCCGCCCGCGAGAAGCCGCGCGGGCCCGTGAGATGCCGCCGGCCCGCGAGAAGCGGCGCGGGCCCGTGAGATGCCGCCCCGGGGCCGTTAGAAGCCGCGCGGGCTCGCGAAGGGGTCGCGTCCGGACGCCGCCCCTGGCCGTGAACCGCCGCCCCGGCCCGAAGGGTCGCGCCGAGAACGCCGCCCCGGCCCTGCGAAGCGCCCGAAGGCGTGGTGGGGTGGTCAGCGTCCGGGGGAGAGGTTCGGTTCGTTCGCCAGTGCCACTGCCTCGGTGGCCTCCGCGGCTGCCCGTTCGGTCCATGCTGACGTCGGGGCCGGGCGTCGGGTGGTCGGGAGCGTCATCGGCACGTACACCCGGGCGTCGACGGCCTCGGCCAGCAGCAGCGCGGCGACCAGGCTGGTCGGACGCTGCTCGGGGTCGTCGGCGAGGCAGGAGTGGCACAGCTCGGCGACCTCCGGCGGGAGGCCGGCGATGTCGGGCAGCGGCTCCGGTGGTTGACGGCGGCGTACGTGCAGCAGTTCGGCGGCGGTGGCCGCGCGGTAGGGCAGGCGGGCGGTGAGGCTGTAGTAGAGCAGCACCCCGAGGGCGTACATGTCGGCGGCGGGGGTCGCGGGTGCCTCGTCCAACTGTTCGGGTGCCAGGTAGGCCGGGGTGCCGAGCACCATCCCGGTCGGCATCGGGTCGGGTGCCCCGGCGGCGATGGCGATGCCGAAGTCGAGCACCTTCACTCCGGCCGGGGTGAGGATGACGTTCGCGGGTTTGACGTCGCGGTGCACGATGCCCTCGGCGTGGGCGGCGGCGAGCGCGGCGGCGACCTCGGCGCAGACCCGTACCGCGATCTGCCAGTCCAGTGGCCCGGCGCGCAGGTGCACGGCGAGGGTGTCGCCCTCGGCCAACTCCATGACGATGTAGGGCACCGGTCGCCCGGGCCACGTCGAGGAGGTGCCGAAGTCGTGCACGCTCGCCACGTTGGGGTGTTCCAGGCGGGCCGCCGACCGGGCTTCCGCGCGGATGCGGTCCACCGGACCGTCGCGGTCCTCGCTGCCGGGCGAGATGAGCTTCACCGCGACCGGCCGGTCCAGCACCTGGTCGTACGCGCGCCACACCTCGGACATCCCGCCCACACCGATGCGCTGTTCGAGCCGGTACCGCCCGTCCAGCGTCCGCATCGACCACTCCTCGTTCTCGCCCCGCCGACGGCCGGGTACTGAGATCGCGGTACCCGTCCTCCGAACTGGGCAAACCGTCGCCTGCTGCGTGGGCGTGCCGACCCCGCGCACCTCGCTGCGTCAGGGCCCCGGGTGCGGTAGCTTGCGAGCCAGAGCCGGCGTCACCGATTGTGCCGGGATGGTCACCGAGGGGGAGCGGCGATGAGTGAGGTCACCGTACGCTTCGTCGGCGGGCCCGCGGACGGCCTGGTCCGGCTGCTGCCGGCGGGGTCGGACGGCGCCCCACCCGAGCGGTGGATCATGCGGCACCCGGATGGCACCGGCCCGGTGCAGCCCGGCCCCGACCACCTCTACGAACGCGACCGGCCGGACGAGGCGGGCGGCTGGAGCATGCGGTTCGTGCGCACGGACGCGTACGGGGTGTCCGAGTGACCACGGGGCGGGGCTGACCGATGGTGCCGCCGACGTCGCGCCGGCCCGACGACGCGGCCGGCACGTCGCGTCGGCCCGCCCGCACAGCTGGCCCACAGCTTCCGCAGGGGCGTGGTACAGGTGTCGCGGCCACGATGGGGCCCATGGTCATGAGCGGGCAGGTGGCACCGAGCCGGATCGAGCTGCGTCGCCCCGACGGCGAACCCGTCCGGGTGCTGGTGGTCGACGACGAACCGACGCTCACCGACCTGCTGTCGATGGCGCTGCGCTACGAGGGCTGGCAGGTCCGTACCGCCGGCAACGGCGCGACGGCGTTGAGCGCCGCCCGGCAGTTCCAGCCGGATGCCGTGGTGCTCGACGTGATGCTGCCTGACCTGGACGGTTTCCAGGTGCTGCGCCGGCTGCGTGAGCACGCCCCGACCGTGCCGGTGCTCTTCCTGACCGCCCGGGACGCGGTCGAGGAACGCATCGCCGGGTTGACCGTCGGTGGCGACGACTACGTCACCAAACCGTTCAGCCTGGAGGAGGTGATCGCCCGGTTGCGGGCACTGTTGCGCCGTTCCGGGCTGGCGATCGCCGCGCAGGAGGAGGCGGTGCTGATCGTCGGGGACCTCAGCCTCGACGAGGACAGCCACGAGGTCCGCCGGGCCGGTCAGCTCGTCACCCTCACCGCTACCGAGTTCGAGTTGTTGCGGTACCTGATGCGCAACCCGCGCCGGGTGCTCAGCAAGGCGCAGATCCTCGACCGGGTGTGGAACTACGACTTCGGTGGCCAGGCCAACGTGGTGGAGCTGTACATCTCGTACCTGCGCAAGAAGATCGACGCCGGGCGGACGCCGATGATCCACACCTTGCGCGGCGCGGGCTATGTCCTCAAACCCGCCGACTAGGCGTCACCCCCTGCGGGCCGCGCGCGGCTGGCTGGCCGGGCGCTCCCTGCGTACCCGACTGGTGTTTGCCCTGGTCGTGCTGCTCGCGTTGGTGAGCGTCGCGATCGGGGGCCTGACCACTGTGGCGCTGCGGCACTTCCTGATCGACCGACTGGACGCCCAGTTGGCCCCCGCGACGGCCATGCAGGGCGACCGTCCGGGACGTCCGGCCTTCCCCGGCAACGGACCGGCAATCCCGCCCGGGTTGCCCTCCGGCGTGGTGGTCGCCGAGGTCACCGACGGTCGTGTGACGCGCGCCCGGACCCTGACCAGGAGCGTCTCCAGCGCCGACCCGTTCCCCGACGAGCAGTCGGTGGCGGTGGGGGAGGTCGCCGCGCTGGCGGACCTGCCCGTCGACGCCAGGCCGCGCACCGTCGGCCTCGGTGATCGCGGTGACTTCCGGGCGGTGGCCCGGCAGTACTGGGACGGCCGGGTACGCGTCGTCGCCATCCCCCTCTCCGGCGTGCAGGAGACCATCTGGGCGCTTGTCGCCGCGCAGGCCGGCGTGGCCGCGCTCGGGCTGTTGCTCGCGGGTGTGGCGGGAGCGTGGACGGTGCGGGCGACCCTGCGACCGCTCAACCGGGTGGCCGCCACCGCCACCCGCGTCACCGAGCTGCCCCTGGACCGTGGGGAGGTGGCGCTCGCCGTTCGGGTCCCGGCCGCCGACACCGACCCGCGTACCGAGGTCGGTCAGGTCGGCGCGGCGTTGAACCGCATGCTGGGCCACGTCGCCGACGCGCTGTCCGCCCGGCAGGCAAGCGAGACCCGGGTACGCCAGTTCGTCGCCGACGCCAGCCACGAGTTGCGGACGCCTCTGGCGGCGATCCGCGGCTACGCCGAGGTGGCCCGGCGTGGCCGTGACGAGGTGCCCGCCGACGTCGCGCACGCGCTGCGCCGGGTGGAGTCGGAGAGCACCCGGATGACAAGCCTCGTCGACGACCTGCTGCTGCTGGCCCGCCTCGACACCGGCCGTCCGCTCGCGGTCGAACCGGTCGACCTGACCGCCCTGCTCGTGGACGCGGTCAGTGACGCGCACGTCGCCGGCCCCGACCACCGCTGGCGGCTCGAACTGCCCGACGTGGCGATCCGGGTGCCCGGTGACGCCGCCCGGCTGCACCAGGTGGTGGCGAACCTGCTCACCAACGCCCGGGTGCACACCCCGCCGGGCAGCACGGTCACCACCATGCTGGCCGTGGACGAGGCCAACGCCGTGCTCAGCGTCGTGGACGACGGGCCCGGGGTGCCGGCGCAGCTGCAACCGGAGGTGTTCGAACGGTTCGCCCGGGGCGACAGCTCCCGGTCCCGGGCGCACGGCAGCACCGGGCTCGGCCTGGCGATCGTCGCGGCGGTGGTGGAGGCCCACCACGGCACGGTCGGGGTGCAGAGCCGTCCGGGTCGGACCACGTTCACCGTCCGGCTGCCGAATCCCACACCTGACGCGTAGTCGCCGCACGGGGTTGCGCCAGCCCTTGCCGCCCAGCCCTCATCGATCTTGCACTTTCTGCCCCGACAAGACTGTGCAAAAGGCGCGTTATGACCACCGAAAGTGCAAGATCGACGGGGTGGGGGTGGGTCAGCCGCCGAGCACCTCGGTGAGGACCTCGGCGACGCGGCGGGTGTGCCGCCCGTCGGGGTCCTCGTCGGGGTTCAGGTCGGTCACGCTCATCCCGAGCAGCCGCTCGGCGCGGGCCAGCGGCGTGACGAGCGCGATCAGGTCCGCCCAGCGCGGCCCGTCCGGCTCCGGGTAGGTCACCGCGGGCAGGTCGCGCGGGTCCACCACGTCCAGGTCGAGGTGCAGCCAGGCCGGCCCGTCGCCGTCGGCGGCCAGGCCCGCGCCGACCGTCGCCGCCCCCCGACGCCGCAGCTCGGCGGCGTCGACCTGGTGGATCGCCGGGTCGATCCGGGCCGCCTCGACCCGGCTGCTCTCGTCGGTGGCCGGGCGGTGCCCGATCAGGTGGACGCGGTTCGGCGCGATCAACGCACCCTCGGTGCCGACGGCGGCGGTGGGGCCGTGCCCGGTGACCACCGAGAGGTCCATGTCGGCGGCCTCGCCGGTCGGCGAGGTCGTGCCGTCGAGGAAGTCCGGGTGGGCGTCGACGAACCACAGGTCGGTGGCCGCGGGCAGGGCCCGGCAGATGCCGGGCAGGATCGCGCAGTCCCCGCCGAGCACCAGCGGCCGGTGGCCGTCCGCGAGGAGCGCGCCGATGCGGGCGGCGATGGCGCCGCCGGCCCGGACCAGGCCCGCCGCGCCGATCACCCCGCTCACCGGGTCACGGGTCGGGTCGCGCAACCGCGCCTCGTCGATCTGCCCGTCGTCGTCGGCGGCCAGGGCCTCGCGCAGGCCGACGCGGCGCAGCGCGGCCGGGGCCCGCTCCTCGCCGCGCCCGGCGCCGGAGGAGTCCAGCGGCGCGTCCACGATCATCCAGCGCACGTCCGCAGCGTAACGGCGCGGCCGGCCGTCCCGGCCGCATTCTGTGCCGAGGCTGGGAGTACGCCGATGTGCCCGCGACGGCGACGAGGACCGGCGTACGGTGAGGGACAAGTCCGGCTTTCTGGGTCAAAAGCCTCATCGGTGTACGCCTGGGACCCCGGTGTCGAGACGGCGAGGGCAAGGAGCGATCGGTGGAACATCTGGCCTACCTGGACGCGGGATCCGGCAGCCTGATCGTGCAGGCGGTCGTCGGCGGGGTGGCTGGCGCCGCGGTCGCCGCGAAGCTCTACTGGCGACGGCTCGTCGACAGGTTCCGCCGGCAACCCACCGACCAGCGCTGAGCAGGCCAGCACCGACGATGGCGATCTCACCCACCGAGGTACGGCCCGAGCCCGCCTCCTTCCGCGACCCGGCCAACCGGGTCTTCCACGTCGGCGACGAGGTGCTGCGCGGGCTGGACACCCAGGCCGCCGCGCACTGGCGGGCGCTGACCGGCAGCACGTTCTTCCCGGCGCTCGTGACCGCGCGCAAGGTCTGCGCCACCGAGGACGCCCCGCCGACACTGGTGCCCGCCGCGACCAGCGCGCCGTGGGCCGCCGTGCTGCGCCACGAGCGCATCCCGTTCGTCTCCCACCCGTACGAGTGGTCGTTCGGCATGCTGCGCGACGCCGCCCTGCTGCACCTGGAGATCCTGACCGCCGCGCTCGGCGAGGGGTTCACCACCAAGGACGGCTCGGCCTACAACCTCCAGTGGCGCGGCGCGGAACCGGTCTTCATCGACATCGGCTCCTTCGAGCCGGTCCGCGACGGCGAACCCTGGGCCGGCTACCGGCAGTTCTGCCAGACCGTGCTCTACCCGCTGATGCTCACCGCCCACCTGGGCGTGGACTTCCAACCGTGGCTGCGCGCCCGGGTCGACGGCATCGAGGCCGACGAGCTTCGGCCACTGTTCAACGGGGCCCGCCGGTTACGCCCCGGCGTGCTGACCCACCTGCACCTGCACGGGGCCATGCAGCAGCGCAACGCCGCCGCCAGCACCAGCGAGGTCCGCGACCAACTGCGGGCCGCCGGCTTCTCCCGGGAGCTGCTGCTCGCCACCGTACGCGGCATCGAGAAGCTGGTCCGCAAGCTGGACCGCCGCCCGCCCGAGAGCCACTGGTCGGACTACCAGCGCACCTGCGGCTACTCGGCCCGCGACCGGGTGGCCAAGGAGCAGTTCGTGGCCGTCGCGGTGGCCGCCGGCGGCCGACCCCGCCTGGTGCTCGACCTCGGCGCCAACGACGGCCGGTACTCCCGGTTGGCGGCCGGGCACGCCGACTATGTGGTCGCCGTCGAACAGGACCCCACTGTCGTCGACGAGCTGTACCGACAACTGCGCGCCGAGGGGCAGCGCCGCATCCTGCCGCTGGTCCTGGACCTGGCCGACCCGTCGCCCGGTGGCGGCTGGCGGGGCGTCGAGCGGGCCGGCTTCGCCGAGCGGGCGTCCGCGGACGTGGTGCTCGCCCTGGCCGTGGTGCACCACCTGGCGATCGGGCGCAACGTGCCGCTGCCGGAGGTCGTCGACTGGCTGGTCGGGCTGACCGCGCCGGGCGGCGCGGTGGTGGTGGAGTTCGTCCACCCGCAGGACCCGATGGCGACCCGACTGCTGGCCAACAAGCCCGCCGGTCTCTTCCCGGACTACCGACGTGACACCTTCGAGGCGCTGCTTGCCGCCCGGGGGCGGATCACCGACCGGCTGGAGCTGCCCTCGGGCACCCGCACGCTCTACCGAACGGTGATCGGTGGCTGAACCGGCCGCCGCCGACCAGCCCGGCCCGGCCTCGGCCGGCTCGGCTGGTCCGGCCGGCTCGCCCGGCTTGACGTCACGGCGGGAGGAACGGGCCTGGCGCGGGGAACTGGGTCGGGTGCTGGAGATCGCCGGGCTCGTCGGTCTGGTGGTCACCCAACCGCTGCTGGACGTGCTCGGGCGCAGCCCCGACTTCTTCCTCTTCCACCGCGCCGACCCGGCCCAGATCCTGCTGCTCGTCGCGCTGGTGACGGTGCTCCCCACGGCCGTGGTGGCGCTGCTCGGCGCGCTCAGCCGCCTGGCCGGCCGGACCGCCCGCGCCCGCATCCACACCGGTCTGGTCGGGCTGCTGGTCGCCGCCCTGGCCGTGCAGGTGGGCCGGCACGTGACGCCGCTTCGGGGCGTACCCCTGCTGCTGGTGGCCCTGCTGGCCGGGGCCGCTGGCGCGGTCGCACACCGGCGCTGGCGGGCGCCGCGTCTGGTGTTGCGACTGGCCGCCGCCGGCCCGGTGGCCTTCGTGGCGCTGTTCCTGCTGGTCTCACCCACCTCGGCGGTGGTCCTGCCGCGCGGTGACGGCGGCGCGGCCGGCACCGCGCAGGGTGCGGCCGTGCACCCACCGGTGGTCATGTTGATCCTCGACGAACTGCCGCTGGTCAGCCTGCTCGGCCCGGACGCGACGATCGACGCCGGGCGGTACCCGCACTTCGCCGAGCTGGCCGCCGGCTCCACCTGGTACCGCAACTCCACCGGGGTCAGCGGGTGGACGCCGAACGCGCTGCCGGCGATGCTCACCGGCCGCTACCCGGCGCGGTCGGTCGCCCCGCACTACTCGCAGTACCCGGACAACATCTTCACCGCCTTCGGCGGCCTGTACGACATCAGGGCCGAGGAGAGCATCACCCGGCTGTGCCCACCGAGCCGCTGCGAGCAGCCGGTCACCCCGGAGCAGGGGCTCGGCGTGCTGGCCCGGGAGACCGGCAAGCTGCTCGGCCGGATCGCCGGGCCGACCGAGAGCGCCGTCGACCCGGAGGACTCCTACCGCGAGCAGACCCGCGCCGAGGCCGGCCTGGACGCCGCCGAACCCGTGCCGGCCGACCCGAAGTTCCGCTGGGACAGCCTGGACGACAACCAACCGGCCCGGTTCACCAGCTTCCTGGCCGGGCTGAAGCCGACGTCCCGACCCACCCTGCACTTCCTGCACCTGCTGATGCCGCACTCACCGTGGGCGTACCTGCCGTCCGGGGCGCGCTACGACGCCCCCGAGGACCTGCCCAACGACGGTGCCGGCTGGGTCGACCTGGCCCGACAGCGGCACCTCGCCCAGCTCGGCTACACCGACCGGCTGATCGGCGAGACGCTGCGCACACTGCGCGCCAACGGCCTCTACGACCAGGCGCTCGTCGTGGTGACCGCCGACCACGGGGTCAGCTTCCGCCCCGGCGCGCAGGGCCGGGGCATGGACGCCATCAAGGCCGCCGCCGGCGAGGTCGCCTGGGTGCCGACGTTCGTCAAGGAACCCCGGCAACAGACCGGCCGGGTGGACGACCGCAACTGGGAACACGTCGACCTGCTGCCCACCGTCGCCGACGAGGCCGGCGTCCGGCTGCCGTGGCCTGTCGACGGGCGCTCCGCCCGGCAGGCCCCCCGCACCGACGGCACGAAGCACTTCTACGACCGACCCGGCGAACCGGTCACCTTCCCCGGCGGGGTGCCCGCCCCGCCACCCCTGCCCACACCGCACCCCCTGGTCGGCACCGAGGTGCGCGCCGGCCCGGCCGGCGGCAGCGCCCGCGTCGCCGACCTGGCCGCGTTCACCGCCACCGACCCGGACACCGGCACCCTCCCGGCGCTCGTCTGGGGAGACGTCCCGGACCGGATCCCGGACGGCACCCTGCTCGCGGTCGCCGTCAACGGCCGCGTCGGCGCCGTCGTCCCGGTGGTGCCGGCCGACCCCGGCGGACGCCGGTTCGCCGCGCTGCTCGCCGACGACAAGCTGTTCCGCGCCGGCACCAACAGGCTCGACGTCTTCCAGGTCGCGACGGACGGTACGCTGCGACGCCTCGCTCTGTCCTGACGTGGCCTCGCGTTCGGTCCGGCCCGGCTGCCGGTCCGGTCCGGCCTGGTTTCCGGTTCGGTCCGGCCCGGTTTTCGGGGCTGGTCCCGGCTGGCGGGATGGTGGGTTTCCCGGCCGTCCGGTCGGGAAGGGTGACGCATACCTCACCGCCGAACCACGGCGGGCGTTGTCCCCCGAGCCGCAATTACGGTAGAAGCGAAGGCAATTCAACGTAGATCTGCCGGCGAAGCGAGGAACCACATGACGGAAGTCAAGCTCGATCACCCCGGTGGGCAGCTTTCGATGCCGGTACATCCTGCGGTCGAGGGCCCCGCCGGTATCGGGGTGAGCAAGCTGCTGAAGGAAACCGGGATGACGACGTACGACCCCGGTTTCGTCAACACCGCCGCTGCCTCATCCGCGATCACCTACATCGACGGCGACGCGGGCATCCTGCGTTACCGGGGGTACCCGATCGAGCAGTTGGCCGAGAAGTCCTCCTTCCTGGAGGTCTCCTACCTGCTCATCTACGGTGAGCTGCCGACCGAGCAGCAGCTGACCGAGTTCACCGAGTGGATCCGGCGGCACTCGCTGCTGCACGAGGAGATGCGGCGCTTCTTCGACGGCTTCCCCCGGGACGCCCACCCGATGGCGGTGCTCTCGTCCGCAGTGAGCGCCCTGTCCACCTTCTACCAGGACAGCCTGGACCCGTTCGACTCCGAGCACGTGGAGATCTCCACGGTCCGGCTGATGGCGAAGGTCCCCACCATCGCCTCGTACGCGTACAAGAAGTCCATCGGTCAGCCGCTGCTGTACCCGGACAACTCCCTGGGGTACGTGGACAACCTGCTGCGGATGACGTTCGGCGTGCCGGCGGAGCCGTACGAGGTCGACCCGGTGATGTCGAAGGTGCTGGACATGCTCTTCGTCCTGCACGCCGACCACGAGCAGAACTGCTCCACGTCGACCGTGCGCCTGGTCGGCTCCAGCAACGCCAACCTGTTCGCCTCGGTCTCGGCCGGCGTGAACGCGCTGTTCGGCCCGCTGCACGGTGGCGCGAACCAGGCGGTGCTGGAGATGCTCCAGCAGATCCACGCCGGCGACGACGACGTCCGGTCCTTCGTCCGCAAGGTCAAGGACAAGCAGGACGGCGTCAAGCTGATGGGCTTCGGCCACCGGGTCTACAAGAACTACGACCCGCGGGCGGCGATCGTCAAGAAGGCCGCGCAGGACGTGCTGGGCCGGATGGCCAAGCCCGACCCGCTGCTGGACATCGCCATGGAGCTGGAGGAGATCGCGCTCGCCGACGACTTCTTCGTCTCCCGTCGGCTCTACCCGAACGTGGACTTCTACACCGGCCTGATCTACAAGGCCATGGGTTTCCCGACCAAGATGTTCACGGTGCTCTTCGCGCTCGGCCGGCTCCCCGGCTGGATCGCCCAGTGGCGCGAGATGATCAACGACCCGGAGACCAAGATCGGCCGTCCGCGGCAGGTCTACGTCGGCGCCGCCGAGCGGGACTACGTCCCCTTCAACGAGCGCTGACCTCCGCTTTTCGGTTTACCAGCTGGCCGTCGACCCCGAAAGGGGTGGGCGGCCAGCCGCTTTGCGGCGTGATCGCCCGGCGGTCCGGCGCCCGGTGGTCCGGTGGTCCGGCGTCCGGTGGTCCGGCGGTCCGGGGCCCGGTGGTCTGGTGGTCTGCTGGGTCGGCGGTCCGGCGGTCCGGCGGTCCGGCGGCCCGGCGGTCCGGCGGCCGCATGATCGACCTCGGGTTTCTGAAGGTCGGGGTGTTGGCCGTGTGGCGATACCGCGCCTTCCAGGAACCCGAGTGGATCATGCCCGCCGCGTCGCGCCCCGTACCCGCCGCGTCGCGCCCCGTACCCGCCGCGTCGCGCGCTCCGTACCCGCCGCCCCGCGCCCGCGGCTCGGCGGCCTGGGGCCCCCGGCCCGCCAGCTCGCATGATCGACTCGGGCTTCTGAAGGTCGGGGTGTTGGCGGTGCGGCGATACCGCGCCTTGCAGGAACCCGAGTGGATCATGCCCGCCGCCTCGCGCCTCGCGCCTCGCGCCTCGCGCCTCGCGCCTCGCGCCTCGCGCCTCGCGCCTCGCGCCTCGCGCCTCGCGGCTCGCGGCTCGCGGCTCGCGGCTCGCGCCGCTCCGGTGGGGTGAACGGTGTGGGCGGTCAGAAGGCGGAGATGTTCCGGGATCGCTCGCTGCGGCTCAGTGCGCTGATCAGCGCGGACTGGCCGTTGCGACGTACGGCCAGGCGGACCAGCAGGTCGCGTACGGGGTCGAAGACGTCTGCGGGGAACTCCGGCGTGGGTGCACCGATGCTCACCGCGAGGTCGTCGGAGTGGACCACGACCTCCAGCTGACGGGTCAGCAGGAACTCGCTGCGGGCAAGAGCCCAGCCCTGCCACGGGATCGGCACGACTTCATGTGCGGCCCGTCGCGACAGCAGATCGACCACTTCGTCCAGCGCCTTGGCGCAACGGGTCACCAGGTCGGCCGGCCCGCGTACGGCGTCGGCCTCGTCGGGGCCTTCGGCGACCGACTTGTCGTCCGGGGTGCCCTCGCTGACCCAGGCGGCCCGCGCGTAGTGGCTGTCGGCCGACTCCAACACCGGCAGGTCGGTCGGCATCGCCAGCAGTTCCGCGGCGCGTACCGCCTGGCGGCCCAGGTGGCACGCCAGGCCACCCACTGACAGGTGCGGCAGCGCGCTCGGGCTCGACCACTGCTCGGCCACCTCCGGACGCCGGATCAGGTCCAGCGCGATGGAGGCGGCGGTCGGAAAGGTGGCGTCCAGGGCGTCGACAGGGCGAGACATCCGCACACTCTGGCAGGCCCGACCGACCCGCGCCGAGCGGCGAGGCGCCGTGCGACGGCGAGACCGACCTCGGATCCGGGTCGGCGCCGGGCGGTGCAGAACGGGTGCAACCCGGCAAGGTCGAGCGGGCTTCCCGGGCCGGTTCGGGCGGTGCCGAACGGGTGCAACCCGGCAAGGTCGAGCCGGCTTCCCGGTCCGGTTCGGGCGGTGAGACGCGCCCGTAACGACAAGGTCGACTCGGCTTTCAGGAAGTCGGGGTGTCCAAGGCGCTGGGACACCCCGACTTCAAGGAACGCGAGTTGATCAAGCGTTGACGGGCCGGGACCAGGCCGACGGGTCAGCGCAGGCCGGCGGCGGCGAGCAGGTTGCCCTCGGGGAGCGCCGGGAGCGCGCGCCCCTGGGCCATCCGCTGTTCGGCGCGTTCGGCGGTGAACGCGGTGTCGTGCTGGATGGCGGCGGCGTAGCTGGCGGCGGTGCGCTGGGCGATGGCGGCCCAGCCGTACTGGTCGTGGACCATCCGGCGGGCGCGGCGGGCCATGACGCGGGCGCGGTCGCGGTCGGACAGCAGTGCGTCCACCGCGTCGGCCAGGCCGTCGGGGTCGTGGGGGCGGAAGGTCATTCCGGTGTCGCCCGGCTCGACGATCTCGCCGAGGCCGCCGGTGGCGGCGACGGCGAGGGGAGCGCCGGCCGCCGCGCCTTCCAGGGCGACCATGCCGAACGGCTCGTAGATGCTCGGCACGGCGAAGCAGTCGGACGCGGCCATCAGCGCCGGCAGGTCGGTGCCGCCGAGGAAGCCGGGCATGGCGACCATGCCGCCGAGGCCGCGGCGGTGCACCTCGGCCTCCAGTTCGGCGCGGTACGGGCCGTCGCCGGCGATCACGGCACGCAGCCCCGGGTGGCGCTCGCGCAGCCGGGGCAGCGCGGCGATCAGGTGCTGCACGCCCTTCTCGTAGACCAGTCGGCCGGCGAAGGTGACCAGCGGGCCGTCTGCGGCGAAGCGGGCGCGGGCGGCGGCCACGGCTCGCGCGGGGACGCGCCAGCGGTGCGGCTCGACGCCGTTGGCGACCACGTCGACGCGTCCGGTCGGTACGCCGAAGAGCGCGTTCACCTCGTCGCGCATGTAGCCGGAGCAGACGATCACCCGGTTGGACTCGCTGCTGAGCCACTGCTCGACGCCGTGGATGGTGCGGTTCATCTCCTCCGGCAGCCAGCCCTGGTGCCGGCCGGCCTCGGTGGCGTGGATGGTGCTGACCAGCGGAATGTCCAGGTGGTCGCGCAACGTCATCGCGGTGTGCGCGACGAGCCAGTCGTGGGCGTGGATGACGTCGTACGAGCCGGCCTGGGTGGCGCGCAGGGCGGTGCGGGTGAGGGTGTGGTTGAACGCCATCGTCCAGGCCAGCAACGAGTCGGTGGCGAGCGGGAAGGTCACCGGGTCCTCGGGGGCGCGCAGGATGCGCACGCCGTCGGCGTACTCCTCAAGGGGTGCGCCCTCGCTGTGCCTGGTGACGACGGTGACCTCGTGGCCGGCGGCGGCCAGGGCCACCGACAGGGCGTGCACGTGGCGGCCGAGGCCGCCGACGAGCACCGGCGGGTACTCCCAGGACAGCATGAGGATGCGACGGGTCTGCGGGGGCACGCCGGGGCCGGGCTGCGCCGGCACGACCGCGCCGGGCTGCACGGACGGCGGAGTCGAGAGCGGGGGCCGGGAGGTGAGGGTGGGCCGGTGGGCCCGGTCCTTGGTGGTAGCGGTCTGCTCGTCGACCCGAAGGGTCACGTCGATCTCCGTCCAGGGCAGGGTGATGCGCGCCGACATCGGTGGCGGCGGAGTGACAGGTGAAGGGCGGCCGAGGGCCTGGTGGGCACGCGCACGAACGCTTGTCCCCGATCAAGGAAAGTCCATCGGGCCCAAGAACGCACCTCTAAAACGGCCATCGTGACGGACAACACCTGAGGGTTTACCGCACATCAGACGGGTGGTTTCCGGTCACCGCCTGAAAGGATGGATTGGCGCGGCCGGGCCGGGGGCACTACCCGCTTGCGTGCGGGCAGCGTCGGCCGGCGCGCACTTCACCATGGGCAAGGGAGCGACATGCAGGTCTGGCCGGGCGAGCGGTACCCGTTGGGCGCCACCTACGACGGGATGGGCACCAACTTCGCCATCTTCTCCGAGGTCGCCGAGCGGATCGAGCTGTGCCTCTTCGACGAGTGGGACACCGGGGCGGAGCGCCGCGTCGAGCTGCGCGAGGTGGACGCGTACGTGTGGCACGCGTACCTGCCGGGCATCGAGCCGGGGCAGCGTTACGGCTACCGGGTGTACGGCCCGTACGACCCGGCGAACGGGTTGCGCTGCAACCCGCACAAGCTGCTGATCGACCCGTACGCGAAGGCCATCGACGGTGACGTCCAGTGGGACCCGGCGGTCTACGACTACGACATGAACGAGCCGGAGCGGATGAACGAGACCGACTCGGCGCCGTTCATGCCGAAGTCGGTGGTGGTGAACCCGTACTTCGACTGGGGCAACGACAAGCCGCCGCGCACCCCGTACCACCACTCGGTGATCTACGAGGCGCACGTGCGCGGGCTGACCATGCGGCACCCGGACATCCCGGAGGAGTTGCGCGGCACGTACGCGGGCATCGCCTCCCCGCCGATGATCGACTATCTGACCCGGCTCGGGGTGACGGCGATCGAGCTGATGCCGGTGCACCAGTTCATCCACGACAACCGCCTCGACGACCTGGGGCTGCGCAACTACTGGGGTTACAACACCATCGGGTTCTTCGCCCCGCACCACGGCTACTCCGCGCTGGGCCGGCTCGGCCAGCAGGTGCAGGAGTTCCGGGGCATGGTCAAGGCGCTGCACGCGGCCGGCATCGAGGTCATCCTCGACGTGGTCTACAACCACACCGCCGAGGGCAACCACCTCGGCCCGACGTTGAGCTTCAAGGGTGTGGACGCGCCGAGCTACTACCGGCTCAGCGAGGAGGACCGCCGCTACTTCGTCGACTACACCGGCACCGGCAACAGCCTCAACGTGCGCAGCCCGCACTCCCTGCAACTGATCATGGATTCGTTGCGGTACTGGGTGACCGAGATGCACGTCGACGGGTTCCGGTTCGACCTGGCGGCCACCCTGGCCCGGGAGTTCTACGAGGTGGACCGGCTCTCCACGTTCTTCGAGGTGGTGCAGCAGGACCCGGTGGTGAGCCGGGTGAAGCTGATCGCCGAACCGTGGGACGTCGGCCCCGGCGGCTACCAGGTGGGCAACTTCCCGCCGTTGTGGACGGAGTGGAACGGAAAGTACCGCGACACGGTGCGCGACTTCTGGCGCGGTGAGCCGGCCACCCTGGCCGAGTTCGCGTCGCGCATCTCCGGTTCGGCCGACCTCTACCAGGACGACGGCCGCCGCCCGTTCCACAGCATCAACTTCGTCACCGTGCACGACGGGTTCACCCTCAACGACCTGGTGTCGTACAACGACAAGCACAACGAGGCCAACGGCGAGGAAAATCGCGACGGCGAGAGCCACAACCGCTCCTGGAACTGCGGCGTCGAGGGCGACACCGACGACGAGGGGGTCCTCGCCCTGCGGGCCAAGCAGCGGCGCAACTTCCTGGCCACCCTGATGCTGTCGCAGGGCGTGCCGATGATCGGTCACGGCGACGAGCTGGGCCGCACCCAGCGCGGCAACAACAACGTCTACTGCCAGGACAGCGAGTTGTCCTGGGTCGACTGGGACAACGTCGACGAGCAACTGTTGGAGTTCGTCCGGACGCTCACCGACTTCCGCAAGCGGCACCAGGTGTTCCGCCGCCGCCGCTTCTTCACCGGCCTGCCGGTCGGCGGGCGCGGCACCGACGAGCCGCTGCCCGACCTGGCCTGGCACACCCCGGACGGGCGGGAGATGACCGGGGAAGACTGGGGCAACGACTTCGGCCGCTCGGTGGCGCTCTTCGTCAACGGCGAGGGCATCCGCGAGCGCGGCCAGTACGGCCAGCGGCACCACGACGCCTCGTTCCTGCTCTGCTTCAACGCCCACGACGCGCCACTGGACTTCATCCTGCCCGGCAGCGAGTACGGCCAGAAGTGGGAACGGGTGATCAGCACCGCCGACCCCGAGCCGGACGACGCGACGGTGATCAGCGCGGGCGGCACCATCCGGGTGCCGGACCGTTCCCTGGTCGTGTTGGAGAGGACGATCTGACATGCCGGCCACCCCTCCGAAGACCACCTACCGCATCCAGGTCCGCCCCGGCTTCGACCTGGACGCCACCGCCGCGATCGTCGACTATCTGGACGACCTCGGCGTCAGCCACCTCTACAGCGCCCCGCTGCTGACCGCCACCCCGGGCTCGCAGCACGGCTACGACGTGGTCGACCACCGGGCCGTCAACCCGGAGCTGGGCGGGGAGGCCGCCCGGCAGCGGCTGCTGCACGCCCTGCGCGACAGAGGGCTCGGCCTGGTCGTCGACATCGTGCCCAACCACGCCGGGGTCGCCGTCCCGGCCGCCAACCCCGCCTGGTGGGACGTGCTGCGCCGGGGACGCGACTCGTCGTACGCCGACTGGTTCGACATCGACTGGGACCGGGGCCGGCTGCTGCTGCCGGTGCTCGCCGACGACCCGGCCGCCCTGGACGACCTGAAGGTCGTCGACGGCGAGCTGCGCTACCACGAGCACCGTTTCCCGATCGCCGACGGCACCGGCGACGGCGACGCTCGCGCCGTGCACGACCGGCAGCACTACGAGCTGGTGTCCTGGCGTCGGGGTGACGCCGAGCTGACGTACCGCCGGTTCTTCGCCATCGCGGGCCTCGCCGGTCTGCGGGTGGAGGACCCGGCGGTCTTCGCCGCCACCCACGAGCTGATCCTGCGCTGGGCCGCCGCCGGTGAGGTCGACGGCATCCGCGTCGACCACCCGGACGGCCTGCGCGACCCCGCCGGCTACCTGGCCCGGCTGCGGGAGGCCGCACCGGACGCCTGGCTCGTGGTGGAGAAGATCCTGGAGTACGGCGAGGAGCTGCCGGACTGGCCGGTGGACGGCACCACCGGCTACGACGCCCTGGCCATGGTCGGTGGTCTCTTCATCGACATCGACGCCGAGGGCGACTTCACCGTGCTGGACACCCACCTCAACGGCAAGCAGATCTCCTGGGAGAACCTGACCCACTCCACCAAGATGGCCGCGGCCACCACGTTGCTCGCCGCCGAACTGACCCGATTGGCCGCCCTCGCCCCCGAGGTTCCCACCGAGCAGGCCCGCACGGCGCTCGCCGAGCTGGCCGCCGCCTTCGCCGTCTATCGCGGCTACCCGCCGCACGGCGCCCGGCACCTCGCCGCCGCCCGCTCCGAGGCGGGTCGCCGCCGCCCGGACCTGGCCGGCGCCCTGGACGCGGTCACCAGGCGGCTGCGCGACCCCGACGACGAGCTGGGCCTACGGTTCCCGCAGCTCACCGGCGCGGTGATGGCCAAGGGCGTGGAGGACACCGCGTTCTACCGCTGGACCCGGTTCGTGGCGCTCAACGAGGTCGGCGACAGCCCGTCCCGCTTCGGGGTGCCACCGGCGGAGTTCCACCGCTTCGCCACCGCCCAACAGGTCCGCTGGCCCAACGGCATGACCACCCTCGCCACCCACGACACCAAACGCGGCGAGGACGTCCGCGCCCGCCTCGCCGTGCTCAGCGAGCTGCCGGGCCGCTGGGCCGAGCAGGTCAAGAGCTGGATGGAGTACGCGCCGCTGCCCGACCCGGCGTTCGCCCACCTGCTCTGGCAGACCGCCGTCGGCGCGTGGCCGATCGAACGGGAGCGGCTGCACGCGTACGTCGAGAAGGCTGCCCGGGAGGCCGCGGCCTCGACCAGTTGGGCGGACCCGGACCCGGTCTTCGAGCAGGCGCTGCACGACGTGGTCGACCGCATGTACGACGACCCGAGCCTGCACGACGAGCTGACCGAACTCGCCGCCGCGATCGCCCCGGCCGGCTGGTGCAACTCGCTCGGGCAGAAGCTCATCCAACTCACCATGCCCGGAGTGCCGGACACCTATCAGGGCACCGAGCTGTGGGACAACTCCCTGGTCGACCCGGACAACCGCCGCCCGGTCGACTTCGACGTACGCCGAGAAATGCTGGCCCGCATCGACGCCGGCTGGCGTCCCCCGGTCGACACCGACGGAGCGGCGAAGCTGCTCGTCGTGTCGCGGACCCTGCGGCTGCGGCGGGCGCACCCGGAGCTGTTCAGCACCTACCGGCCGGTGCCCGCGCACGGGCGGGTGAGCCGGCACGTGGTGGCGTTCGACCGGGGCGGCGTGATCGCCGTGGCGACCCGGCTGCCGCTGGGCCTGGCCCGCGCCGGCGGGTGGTGCGACACGGCCCTGTCACTTCCCGTTCACGAGATGAAGGACCTGTTCACCGGCCGGGTCTACAGTGGCGGGGAGACGCCGTTGGACAATCTCCTGGCCGACTACCCCGTCGCTCTGCTGGCTCCTCCCACCGCTGCCGAGGAGGCCGTTTCATGACCGAATTCTCCGTCTGGGCGCCGGACGCCACCCGGGTGCGACTGCGACTGGATGGCGACACCGACCACGAGATGCACGCCGCCACCGACGGCTGGTGGCAGGTCGACGTGCCCGACGCCGGCCTCGACTACTCCTTTCTGCTGAACGACGACGAAACCCCACTGCCCGACCCCCGCTCACCGTGGCAACCTGCGGGAGTGCACGGGCCCAGCCGCCGCTACGACCACCTTGCGTTCCAGTGGAGTGATTCCTCCTGGACGGGCCGGCAACTGCCCGGCAGCATCCTCTACGAGCTGCACATCGGCACCTTCACCCCGGAAGGCACCTTCGACGCGGCCATCGACCGCCTCGACCACCTCGTGAACCTCGGTGTCGACCTGATCGAGCTGCTCCCGGTCAACGCCTTCAACGGCGAACACAACTGGGGGTACGACGGCGTCTGCTGGTACGCCCCGCACGAGCCCTACGGCGGCCCCGACGGCCTGAAACGGTTCGTCGACGCTGCTCATGCGCGCGGGCTGGGGGTGATCCTCGACGTTGTCTACAACCATTTCGGGCCCTCCGGGGCCTACGCGCCGCAGTTCGGCCCGTACCTGGCAGAGCAGTCGAACGCCTGGGGGCGCTCGGTCAACCTGGACGGCCCGCACTCCGACGAGGTACGCCGCTACATCATCGACAGCGTGCTCATGTGGCTGCGCGACTACCACGTCGATGGGCTGCGGCTCGATGCCGTGCACGCACTGCACGACTCGCGGGCGGTGCCGCTGCTCGAAGAGCTGGCGGTTTCCGTCGAGTCGTTGTCGACGCACGTGGGGCGGCCGTTGTCGTTGATCGCGGAGTCCGACCTGAACGATCCGCGGCTGATCACGCCTCGGGAAGCTGGTGGGTTCGGGCTGCACGCCCAGTGGAACGACGACGCCCACCACGCGCTGCACACGTTGCTGACGGGGGAGCGGCAGGGGTACTACGGGGACTTCGGCTCCCTCGAAACGCTGTCGGACGTGCTGACGGGTGGGTTCTTCCACGCGGGGACCTGGTCGAGCTTCCGCAACCGTCACCATGGGCGGCCGTTGGACTCGCGGGTGCCGGGGCACCGGCTGGTCGCGTACTTGCAGAACCATGACCAGATCGGGAACCGGGCTACCGGGGATCGGATCTCGGCGTCGCTGTCACCTGCGCTTTTGCGGGTGGGGGCGGTGTTGCTGCTGACCGCGCCGTTCACTCCGATGCTGTTCATGGGGGAGGAGTGGGCTGCCTCTACGCCGTGGCAGTTCTTCACGTCGCATCCGGAGCCGGAGTTGGCTACCGCTGTGGCGCTGGGGCGGCGGCGGGAGTTTGCGTCGCACGGGTGGGCTGAGGGGGACGTGCCGGACCCGCAGGACCCGGAGACGTTCGTCCGGTCGCGGTTGGACTGGGCGGAGCTGGATAAGCCCGAGCATGCCTCGATGCTGTCGTTCTACCAGCGGTTGATCGCTCTGCGTCGCTCGTCTTCGGACCTGTCGGATCCTCGGATGCATGAGGTGTCGGTGCAGCACGGGGACCAGTTCCTGGTGATGCGGCGGGGGGACACGCTTGTGGTGGCGAACTTTGCGGGGCGGGGGCAGGGGGTGTCGCTGCCTGGGGTGGCTCGGCGGGTGCTGCTGGCTACGGGGGAGGGCGTCACCGTGATGCGGGACCGGATCGAGCTTCCTGCGGAGACTGCGGCGATCGTGGCGCTCTGACATTGAGGTTGAATCGCGCATGCATGAATGCGGAGCCTCCTTCTCGCCGACGAAAAATGTCATGTTGCTATAGCTGAATGGAGGGGATGATTAATTTAGTCGCGCACCACCACATCGCGGCAATCGTCACCGCGATGAAGGCAACGATATACGTTTCATACCATCGGTAAAAATTTCGAATCTTCGGCGGGGACCGGAACTCCGGGTGCAGGACTTCAGACAATAGCTGGCATTCTTCCTTGCGGTAGTCAAGCCAGGTCAAAACGCCTACGATCACCACCAGGATGGTGAACGCGGCGATGATGGTCACCAACCACATGAGAGCAAGTATCCCCGCCCGAGCAGTCCCCGCAGTAACGCCCCAGTCGCTGTAACCGACGAAGATTGCCAATGCCGCTCCGATGAGTGCAGTGGCGAGCGTCTGGTAAATGCTTAAGAATCGGTGGACGTTCTCGTTGGCTGCCTGGATCTGCTGCAATATGTACCGATAGCGCTCCAGGTGGAACTGGGCCTGAACAGCTTCGCTTTCCAGCTTACTATCAGAGAGCATGCCCGGAGGTAGATGGCCACCGGACTGCCGAACCACCGGACGCGAGCGTCGAACCGCTGGTAGACGCGTGGAGCTTGCGAGACGAAGTGGTCGGTTCATGCTTCAACCGCCGGTGTCGGCAACGACACGCTCTCTGGGCGCTGCAGCCGTACCATCTCCACCCGCTCGGCGCCGCCTCCAACCAACGGCACAGGACATCGCACATCGCCATCCTCGTCTAGGTGCATTGGTTCCATCAGATCGAGCAGTTCAGCGAGATCAAGATGCCACATCTCCGCGATGGTACGGACCACAATGCCGACTGCTCCGAAATTGCCGGTGTCGTACCACCAGCTACGAGCGTTCCACTTCAGTCCCTGGAGCTCCGTGTCGGCGAAGCGTTTGTCCTTGGGGCGTGGTAGCACCTCTTCAGGGTAGAGCCAGTCGGAATAGAAGCTAACGACCAAACAGTCCTGGGAAAACTGCAGCTCACCCCCGCCATACGAGATGAACCACGGGGTGTCATCCAGCCTGTAATGTACGTAGAATCGGTCGTCAACAAGCAGGACGCAACTGCGTCCTTCAAGCCAGAGGCGCAAGCCCGCTACGTCAAGCGCTCGGTCACTCGACAGCGCGCAAGGCAGCTGTGGTGCCTCTGCCCCCAGAGCCCTACCCAGGTCCGCTATCATTTGTCGCTGTGCCGAGCCCATGGATGAGCTAAGCCGAACCCTCTCGGCCTGCGACTCCGCCCACCGGGTCAGCTGTTGGGGGTTGGCTTCCGGAAACGACCGAAGTCGATCAGCGGTGAGAGGGTTGCCGACAAAAACGCCCATTGTCTCCCGGAGAGTATCGGACTGTAAGCCGCCCACGTAGACGTGCGAACGGCAGTCAACCCAATGCCCCGGACCACTGATGCCCTCCCACATCGACGTCACCATGGCCCTGCCGATCAAGCGCCCCCGCTCGTCATGGATCTCCTCCGCACGGTCCAGGAAACGCTGTCGGTAGGTCTCGAGTCCGAGCCGTCTCCCGTAAGTGTCATCGGGTCGGTGATAGATGCGCTTGAAGAGCTCTGAGTTTGAAATTGTCACCCAGTCGTCCGCTTGCACCAACCGAACTGGAACCGGGTCATCAGGGCCCTGTACGTCGATATGTACGCGGGCCAGGGCGCACATCGGCAGTACCATCGCATGGAGATATTCCGTATGAGTTAGGCGTTGGCTCGTGTTACGAAACAGGCCATTGGTCGAACGAGGGTCAAGCCTAAGTCGCAGTCGTATTACGGTTCCGGGCTGGCGGAGCCATTCGGTGCGTTCGGCTGCGCGCAGTAGCGGCCTTACCGATAGACCGTTGGTGAACTCGAGGACATGAGTGTCGCGCGCGGCTTCTTCTAGCGCCAAGCTACGAACAACCACTTCATCGGCGATCATAAATACTGAAAAGAAGCCGATGCCGAAGCGGCCAGTGGGCTGGAAACCGCTTAATTCTGGGTGCTCAATCAACGAGTCGGCGGACCGCCAACGGGAGAATCCAAAGTCTGTCAGCGCCGACACCATGGTGTCCGGTTGCATCCCGATTCCTTGATCGGCGACCGTCAACCACCACGAATCGCCTTCTTTTGCGAGCATGACGGTCACAGCGCCAGGTGGTGTGCCTTCTCGGGCTGAGCGAGCTAGCGTCGCGTCAGAAGCATTCGCGACCAGTTCGCGCATCGCCACATCCGGCCGATTCCCGTACAGCTTCTCACCACCGAGATTTCCTACAACCTTATTAACGTCGGTGACCCTGACGCGTGCATCGATCGGACGCCACCTTTCGGTCTGCAGGTGGTTGGCAAGGCGATCGGGAGAGTCGGCCCCAGCGACCGAGCGAGCACGAAAGCGCGGACGCTTCAAGTCGGCGCACAATGCGTCGACACGACGCAACTCGCCGTCGATCATCTGGATCGTCTCGTAGGCCAGCCACCAGGCGGGTGCCTCTACGCCAGCGAAGCGTCGAGTCGACGTATAAACGAGCCGGTCGTCGTCCAACTGTGGGCGAGTCAAACGCTCCTGGAAGACCCAGTGGTCCTCAGCGATACCAGTCGGACGCCGAAACGCGTGCACATAGCTCGGAGCGCGGCGGCTGTCGATGTGAGCGGCGTCAGCTAAACGCAGGATGCAAGCGATCTTCAGCGGGTCCACGGTCCAGGCTGGTGGGTGGTCAGGTCGGGAACCTTGCACCCGATCCAGATCCCGCAAGCGTTCCACATCCCACCAGTGGCTCTCGGCGATCTCGCCGATAAGGCTCCCGTAATCGAGTCGGAGGCTTAAGTCGGACAAAAGGTAATTGTCGCTACCGTCGGATCCTGTGAATGGCGTTCGCAGCAACTGCTGAGCCCGCTCTGCGTGGCGTCGCCGCAACAACTCGACGAGCGCCTGTTTCTGCGCCACCTCAGCAGCAGCCGCCGGAGCGGCAGCGGGTTCCATGCTCTGCAGTCGCTCCGTCGCGATGGTCAGGAGACCAGGATAGGCAGGATCAGCGATTACCTGGTCTAGGCCGCCTGGATAGGCGCACAGCCCCATCCCGAGGTCGTGCATCAGAAACGCACCGCCGAGGACGAAAGCTTCGGCGGGATTGATGGGGAAGCCTTCTCCGCAGACGATGGAGGCGGTATCCCACAGGGCATCAATGTGGGAAATAGAGTGGTCAGTGAACATCGGCATCGAGAGTACGATCTCGTTGGCGAGCGGTGCCACTGCCGACCGGAACTGTCGATACGCCGCGCGCAATCCCGCCCGATGAGCCGCCAATTGGTCCCCTGGAACCTCGCCGAGCGTGCGACGCCAAAGTGGCGATTGCTCGTAGGATGCCTGATCTGGGGGGTTAATCATGATGTAAGCTCCTTGGTGCACGGTGTGGGCTATGGCACCGTCCGGTCCTCGGCTTCAGCATCAGGCACATGGGCACGTGATCGGGGTTCTGCCGGCTACCGATCGGCTGCCACGAGGCCTCCTCCGGATTGCGTACCTTTGCTGGCGGCGGTTATGGCTTCCCGCATTCGGGATCGGCCGCTCGAATCACCGGATAGTACTGAACCGTGTACTCCAATTCGCCGCGCGAGTCGGGAACCGGACGCAACTAACAGCCGGGGCCGTCGCATCGCATCTCCTGGCTCCTGTGGGGGCCTCAATGCCGTGGACGCTCACAGCGGTGGCGGGCACCCCGTGCCCTCAACGTACCTCTGGCCAAACGAGCGCCGACATCCAGCGACTCACCTCGGCAGCCCTGAAGCCATGCACGCACTACTTCTGGGCGCTTGTGTGGCTCCTATATGTCGCCGATGAACCGTGTGAGCTCTGACGGTGTGCCAGGTGTGACTGGGCCTGCGACGCCTTCCCGGCTCCGGCCGTCGTCAGGAGCAACCTCTATCGGTGTACCGTCCGAACGGGCATGACGGCAGGGCGTGGCCGCCGTCGTGGTCCTCTACTTCGGGTTGGAGAAGGCATGGTGAGGAAGCCGGACACCATCGGTGCCAGAATCCGGTACTGGCGTATGCGCCGCGGTGGTATGACCCAAGCCGTTCTCGCGGGGCTCGCCGGCGTCACCCAGTCTTACATCTCACAGGTCGAGTCGGGTCGAAAGACCATCGACCGCCGTTCGACTCTGGTCGCTCTTGCCGCTGCACTCCAGGTCACGGTGGCCGACCTACTCGGACAGGGGACTGAGCCGGGCGATCCGGCCCGTGATAGCGCCGCCGAGTGTGTGCCGGCGATCTGGTCGGTCCTGATCGAGATCGAAGACGGCGAGCGTCGCCCGTCGACCTACACCGAGGACCAACTGGCCACCGAGATCGCCCGCGCCGACCAGCTCCGCAATGCATGTAACTACCCGGCGTTGGCCCGTCTCCTTCCGGGCCTACTGCTCGAAGCCGCCGCCATGGGTGGGACGACGCTCGCCCAGGTCGCCTACCTGGCCTCCACGTGCCTTCGGCACCTCGGCTACCGCCACTTGGCCCTCAATGCTGCCCGCATATCGGTTGCCGCTGCTGAGGATGCCGAGGACCCGGCTTGGATTGGTGCATCCCAGTTCATCTACGCGCAAAGTCTGCCGATCGAGTCCGCACGCCTCGCAGCTAAGGCCGCTGACCGGTCCCTGATGGAGCTTCAGGGAGACGCGTCCGACGTCCGGGTGCGGCAAATGCTTGGTCAACTTCACCTGATGGCCGCGCTGGCGTCGGCCGTGGACGCTCGCCCGGACGTTGCGCGTGACCACCTCGTTGAAGCCTCCCGCGAGGCGGCGAGTCTGGGCGATCCAGCCGATGGAGGCGGCTTCAACGGTTGCTGCTTCGGGCCGACCAACGTCGGGCTCTGGAAGATGTCCATCGCGGCTGAGCAGGGCGAGTCCGGCAAGGTGATCGAGCTGTCCAAGACGATCCGACCACAGGTGCTGAAGGCGTCGAATCGCCAACTGTCCTACTGGCTCGACATCGGGCGAGCGCTCGCGGACGGTGGTCGGCGGGATCCGGAAGCCCTCGCTGCATTCGTCCAGGCTGAGCGAGCCGCACCGATCCCGTTCGCCATTCATCCTCTCGCTCGGGACGCCGTGGTTACCCTCGCTCAGCGTGCCCAGCGCCGAGCCATCCCCGACGACCTGCGCCTGCTCGCCGGCCGTATCGGCATTAACCTGGCGGCATAACTGCCAGTAATCACCGCATCACCGATCCGCCCTAGTGTCCGGTTTGGGACGTGAGCACGTCCTGATGGCCCAGCGCGGCAACGGTCGATCTCTGAGCTGCTGGGCCTCCACCGGAGGAGGCGGGGATGAGCGGTCAGGACGACAACGCTCCGGAGCACAACAGTGACGCGGCCGAGCGGGAGGCGGCCAAGCAGCGACTCCTCGCTCAGGCCGAGGCGGAACGCGTACCCGTGGACGACACGACACGAGCGGTCCCGGACCGGCGGTGGCGGCGTGACCAGCGATGACCTCCCCATCGGCCGCCGAGTCGCGAGCTGGCGGGTGCGGCGGTCGATGACGCAGCAGATGCTTGCCGACCGGCTGCGCAGGTCGAAGAGCTGGGTGGACAAGATCGAGCGGGGTGCCCGCACCCTGGACCGGTACTCGGTGATCCAGGAACTGGCCCACGTCCTGCGGGTGGAGCCGGAGGTGCTGCTCGGCCAGCCGCGGAGCACGCCGGCGGGCACGCCGGACGGGGTGGACGACATCCGGGCCGCGCTCGCCCGCTACGACAGCCCGGAGGCTGCACCGCAGACGGACGAGCTGAGGCGGCAGGTCGGGCATGCCTGGTTGACCTACCAGCACGCGCACTACGGGCAGTTGGTGCGGGTGGTGCCGGGCCTGCTCGACGCCGCCCAGGCTGCGCAGAAACCCGAGCTGCTGGTGCACGCGTACCGGATCACCTCGTCGCTGCTGGTCAAGCTCGGCGAGGCCGACCTGGCCTGGCTGGCCGCCGACCGCGCGATGTCCACCGCCGCCGACGACAGGCCCCTCGCGGCGACAGCAACCATCTCGGTCGGACAGGCCCTCCGCGCCCAGCACCGCGACCGCCTGGCCCTGACCGCCCTGCTCCCCGCCGCCAACCGCGTCCTTCCACTCGCGACCTCCCACGGTGATCAAGAGGTTTGGGGCGCTTTCGGAGATCAAAGTTGCCCCAAACCTCTTGATCACGGGAGCGGGGGCGGGAGCGGGAGCGGCAGTGGAAGCGGGGGCGGGGGGAAGGGGGAGGGGCAGGGCGGGCACTGGGGGAGGGCGGTGGGTGGGACGTTGCTGGTGCAGGCCGCGTTGGCTGCCGCCGGGTGCGGCGAGCACCGCCGCGCCGACGAGCTGACCGACCGGGCCGCGAGCGTCGCCGTCAGCCTGAGGGGGTACGACGACAGCCACCGCACCAGCTTCGGCCCGGTCGCCGTGGAGCTGGCCCGGGTACTGGTGACGATGCAACGGGGTGACGCCGCCGAGGCGGTACGACGGCACGCGGTGATTGTGCGGCGGGAGGGGTGGCGGCGGTTGCCGGCCGAGTATCGGGGTGCGTACCTGGTCGACGTCGCGCGGGCGTACCTGCAACTGGGGGATGTGCGCGGGGCGGCACGCGCCCTGGTCGACGCGGACAGTGTCGCGCCGGCTGAGGTTCGGTGCCGGCCTCTGGTGCGTACCCTCATCGCCGATGTCGCCCGCGCGCGGCCGGCGCCGGCCGGCGTGGCGCGACTGGCCACGTTGGTCGGCCTGACCCGGTGAGACTCAGTCGCCAGCGGCCGACCCTGACGGGCAATCATGTTGCTCTCCCGGCTGCCGATCTCTGCGAGTCGGGCCAATCCTCTTGACTCGGACGGTCTTGACTCGGACGTTCCTGGATCGTACGGTTCGGGCGTGGTCATCTCACCGTCCTCATACTGGACAGGCCGGCTGCCCGAGGCGACTCCGCCGGCGGACATGGCGCTGTACCGTCTGCCCACCGGCACCTATACGACGCGAGCGGTGTTCGCCGTGACCGGAGGGTCCGTACGGGACAAGCGTGATTTCGCGGCCACCGCCGTGCTCGTCTCCCACCCGAAGGGCGACCTGCTCATCGACGCCGGGTTCGGCGAGCACGTGGCGGAGCACATCAAGATGCTGGCGCGCATGGAGCGTGCCCCCTACCGGCTCAGCCGGACCGCGGCGCAGCAACTCGACGCGGCCGGCTATGACCGGTCCCGGCTTCTGGGCGTGCTCGTCACGCACGTGCACTGGGATCACGTCAGCGGCCTGGACTCCCTGCGAGTGCCGGTGTGGATCAACGAGTCCGAGATCCGCTACGGCGCCGACGACTCGCACGGCAGGGTGTTCCGCGCGGTGTCGCAAGGCCTGGAGATCCGGGAGTACGCCTTCGACGGCCCGGAGTATCTCGGCTTTCCGGCGAGCTTCGACTTCTATGGCGACGGCTCCGTGGTCGTGGCCCTCGCCGCCGGGCACACCTCGGGTTCCGTCGTCGTGTTCGTCACGCTGCCCTCCGGGAAGCGGTACGCGTTCATCGGCGACCTCACCTGGCAGATGGACGGTATTTCCCGTGGTGCGGAACGCCCCTGGTTGATGCGTCGCGTCGCCGATATCGACGCCAAAACCGTCCGGCTCGGCCTGCAACGCAGCATCGCCGTCAGTCGCGTCATGCAGGTCGTTCCGGCCCACGATGTCGCCGCCTACGACAGCATCCCGCTCCTGCCGTCCCGGTTCCCCAGCGTGACACTGTGACCATGCCTGCCTCACCCGCCTCGAGCCGCACCGATCCGACGATCGACGACGAGGCACCGCAGCGCCCGACCCTGGGGCCGGGGCCCGATTCCGAGCTGACGTGGCTGCTGCACCGGGCGGCCCAGCGGATGCACGCACTCGTCGGCGCGGAAGCAGAACGGCACGGCCTGTCGCTGCGCGACCACATCGTCCTCAGCGCCCTGCACAAGAGCGCCGATCTCACCCAGGTCGAACTCGGGCAAGCCCTCGGCATGGACAAGACGACTGTGACAGCGGAGATCGACCGGCTCGAGCGCATGGAACTCGTCTCACGGCGCATAAACCCGCGAGACCGGCGGGTCCGCATCGTCGCCATCACCCCGAAGGGCGACAAGGCGCGGGCGGCTATCGCTGCTGGCACCGAAGCTCGTGAGGCCGATGCGGTCCGGTCCATCCCGGCGGCCGAGGTCGCACGGCTGCGGCGGGCCCTCTACGTCATCATCGGCTCGGCCGAAGACCCGGGATCGTGCATATGACGCGGACAGCGTCGCGCCAACCGAGGTTCGGTGCCGGCCGTTGGTGCGTACGGTGATCGCCGAGATCGCCCGCGCGAACCCGGCGCCGGCCGGCGTGGCGCGACTGGCCACGTTGGTCGGCCTGACCCGCCGACCGGCCTGTGGGTGAGAGCGACGCCGGCCTGGCTCTCCTTGATCGGCATCTCGTTCAGTCGCTTGACCTGTCAAATTTCCGCAGGTAGTTTAAATCTACAAAGACGAGCATCGATATGAAGTAGGTAAACCGTGCTGTTGAAATCCATCGCCATAGCCGCGTCCGTCGCAGGCATGCTGGCCGCTGCCCCCGCCCCCGCCGCCTCGGCGGCAGCGCCCGGAGTGTCGATACAAAGCTGGGGGTCCGGGAACTGCCCGCAGGGCATGCTCTGTATCTGGCCCAACTGGAATCACCCGCCGCAGGGTCCCGTGGAGACGCCGTCTCTGACGACCAACAGCGAGTGGACCGGCAGCATCCAGGGATTCAACTTCTACAACGGCACAGGCCGCGACGCCGTGATATCCGGGTTCGCTTTTGGCTCGTCGATTCCCTTCAAGACCTGTGCTCCTGCTGGCGGGGCCGGGGGCGACCTGTATATACCGGTCAACGTGACGAAGGTGACGTGGCAGATGACCCGCTGCTAAGCAGGCCCGGCAAGATCAAGCACAACGATCGGTAGCCAACCAGTCTCAGTGGTTGCCCGCTCGGGTCGCTCCGGCGCCCATTGCCCGTAGGTGTGCCAGCCCTTGAGCCCAGGACTGAATGAGGGTCGTTTCGCAATAGGTGATGTCGTGTTTCGCGCAGAACTGACGGATCAGCGGCTGAGCGTGGTGGAGGTTGGGGCGGGGCATGCTGGGGAAGAGGTGGTGTTCGATCTGGTAGTTGAGCCCACCGAGTAGTGCGTCGATGAGCGGGCCGCCGCGCACGTTGCGGGAGGTGAGGACCTGCCGGCGTAGGTAGTCGAGGTTGTCGGCCTCGGTCAGGATGGGCATGCCCTTGTGGTTCGGGGCGAAGGAGCTGCCCAGGTAGAGGCCGAACACGGCCTGGTTGACCAGGATGAACACGATCGCCTGCGGCCCGCTCAGGACCAGGAACACCGCCCCGAGGTAGCCGGCGAAATGCACGACGAGCAGGCCGGCCTCGGTTCGTCGACGCCTGAGTCCGCCGCGACGGACGACCGCCCGGATGCTGGCGCCGTGCAGATGCAGACCCTCCGCCAGCAGCAGAGGGAAGAACAGCGTCGCCTGGTGCCGGACGAACAGCGCCCGTAGGCCGCGCTGCGCCGCCGCCTGACCCGCTGTGAAGGACAGCGGAGCCACCATGAGGTCGGGGTCGCGGCCTTCGGTGTTCGGATGTGCATGGTGGCGGTTGTGCTTGTCGACCCACCAGCCGAAACTGATCCCGGTCACCAGGTTGGCGCACACCAGGCCGACCACGTCGTTCGCCCGGCGAGAGCGGAAAATCTGCCGATGCCCGGCGTCGTGACCGAGAAACGCCAGCTGCGCGAGGAGCACCGCGACGCCGGCTGCAGTGACCGTCTGCCACCACGACGACCCGAGCCGCACGAACAGCACGCCCAGCAGTACGAGACCACCCAGCACCGCCGTCACCCGCGCCGCGTAGCGGCGGGGTCGTCGGTCGAGGAGGCCCGCGTTTCGGACCAGGCGGGAAAGGTCGGCGTACTCACTGCCCCGGTCGCTGCGGGCGCCAAGATCCGTGTCACTCAACGTCGGAACTCCTTGTCAACCACGCCGACCAGCTCGCCGGCTACGCCGTCAGCCACGGCCAGGCACTCGCCCTCTCGGGTAAGTCTGCCGATCGAACCGCTCAACCATGGCCGAACTGACGGTTCGTGGCGGCGACAGCAGCGATATCGACGCCTGGCGCGACATCACGATCGCCACCGATTTCGACCAGCCCTGAGCGTTGGCCGCGAACTCTGTTCGAACGCCAACATTTGAAGGGGTTCACCCAGCAACTGGTGCCGGTGAATGGCATAAAGATCAACGCCGTCACGGAGGGCTAACGCCGTGTACGGACATGACATCGGCGGGATGGTCGCCCAGCCGCAGGCCGCCATCTACCGGCAGGCTCGGCCAGCGGCGGACCCCCGCGTGGAACTCCAGGACCGGGCTCATGACCCGGTGGCCTTCGCGCGCTGTCCACCTCCGGGGCACTCCTCGGGCGGGGCGTAGGCACGAATGGTGCCGTTGTGCCGTGCAACTCTTCCGTCAGCGGTGAGGGCCACGGTGCGTTTACAGACGGGACACTGGCCCTTCTGGTGCTGCGAGCGCTGAGTCACATTGCCTCTCCAGATGGGTTGTTGCACGTCCTCGATCTCATCTGCCGAGCGGTGCCGCCCATCATTGCCGATCGAGGCTCGGAAGCCGGCTGACACTCAGGCGTGGTACGGCGGGCGGTTGCCGGCCGAGTATCGGGGTGCGTACCTGGTCGATGTCGCGCGGGCGTACCTCCAGGTGGGTGACGTGCGCGGGGCGGCGAGGGCGCTTGTCGACGCGGACAGTGTCGCGCCGGCCGAGGTTCGGTGCCGGCCTCTGGCGCGTACCCTCATCGCCGATGTCGCCCGCGCGCAGCCGGCGCCGGCCGGCGTGGCGCGACTGGCGACGCTTGTCGGCCTTACCCGGTGAGACTCAGTCGCCGTGGGGCGCGACGATGGAATTCATCACCACGCCGGATCGGTCCCGGGCGGGCCGCGATGGACCGGAGGGCTACCGAGGACTGTTCGGCCCGGAGGCAGACGTCAGCAACCCTTCGTAGAACGTGATGAGGTCGGGGCGATCCTTGCCGACCTGACTCATGCACCGCTCTGCGCCGGCGTACAGGGCGGCGCGTATTCTGCCGCCGTGTTCTGACCCCAAGGTGCCGATGTTGAGATATCCCATCGCGCTGGCAGGAAGTAGATGCAGGTTCAGATCGTCGTCAGTGATCATCCCGGCTGGCACCGACTCAACAATGAGATCGAACGTGGCACCCCTGATGTACCACTCTCCACCTCCGTCGAAGAGCACGCTCATCATCGCTCTATGTCTCCTTCCAGGCGATGGCCGAGTCGGACCCGTAGCCGGTGGTGCCAGCCAGCGCGCAACAACTGGTGACGCTAGCGGAACGCGCCACCCTGCCCGGGTCGTAAGCCTCACCCCGGGCGACCGTCGCGGAGGCGGAACCGTCCGGGAATGTCGCAGCAGCCCTCGGCGTGCAGGTCGCGGGTGGGGGCGTCGAGGGCGGACGCGGTGAAGTGGGCCGGGTCGAGCCGGAACGTCAGTGTGGTGCCGGTGCCACCTGGTGCGTCGACGTGGTGGGGAGGTCCGGCGGGGCGTAGGCCGGCGAGTTGCTGACGCAGGGCGTGACCCGCGTGCCAGGTCTCGATCGTGGTCTGGGTGCTCACCGCGGCCGCCGCGGCGTGGACCCAGCGGTAGGAGGTCAGCACGGACCCGTGGTAGCCGTCGGTCGAACCGCCCGGACCGGTCGGCCAGTTGTCGGTTGTCGAGAACGCGAGGTCGTCGAGGATCTCCACGGTGACCTCGGGCGGGCCGCTGGGTGCGACCTTCGGGCCGGGGTGGAGGGACGCGATGACGACGGCGGTCAGGACGCTTGTGGCCAGGTGCGGGTCGGCCCCGAAGTACATGCCTGGTCGGCGGCGCACCGACTCGTCGAACTCCAGGACGGTGATGTCCGCCGCGGTGTACTCACTCACCCGCCCACGGTGCCCGAACCGGCCGTGAAAGAGAAGGGCGCAGATGGCCCGTCACGACCACTGTTCGCATTCGGCGTCGAGGCGTGGGTCGGAGCGCACCCAGACTTCGCCACCGGCGGCCTCGGCCGGGGCGTCGACCCGTTCCAGGCCGAGGAAATCGATCAACTGGAGCAGTTCGGCGCGGTCGGCCCGGTCGTCGTCGATGTCCTTCGAGTCGAAGAAGATGTAGTAGCTGTCGGTCGGGTCGACGTAGCCGGAATCCGCCCAGATCCGGCCCACCTCGTCGATCGCCGCCGCCTCCGTCGTGACCGTCGCGGCGCGAGCGGCGCCCCGAGCCTCCGGTGACGCGTCGAGGTCGGCGAGGTCGGCGAACCACTGGCCGAAGTGGTCGAGGCCGGAGTATCCGTTCTCGAAGAACAGCATCGCGCTCGGCAGGTAGCGGTTGGGCCTGTCGATCTTCAGGTGCTCCGACCGGGGTTGGTCCCCGTCAGCGACCCGGGAGATCACCCCGAGGCGGGGCATGAGCACCAGACGCTGCTTCGCCGGCTGGTCGGTGATGGTGTACGTGTCGGACTCCCGGCCCCGGAAGAACGCGGAGAACGCCACGTACGCCTCCTGCGGGTCGCCCACCGAGACGTGGTGATCGTTGCCGTCGCCGGCAGCGAAGACGAACTGCTTCGGGCCGGGTGTGTAGGGGCGGGCCATGAGTGTCCTTTGTCCAGGGGTGAAAGCCTCGCCAGGCTAGTGGATCAGGGTGACATCTCCCGGGCCATGATCGAGATGGGGTTTCCGGGAACGTGAGATCCGGGCATGTATCCCGGTACTGCTGGAGGGGAGAGACGGCAATGCTGGTAACCGGTTATCTCGGCGCGGTGCTCATCGGCGCACTCGTCGGCCTGCTCGGACGACTCATCCTGCCGGGGAGGCAGCGGATCGGCGTCTTCGCCACGTTCGTTCTCGGCGTCGGCTCGGCGGTGCTGGGCACCGTCGTCGCCAGGGCGTTGCACATCGACGACGACGCCGGCGTGAAGGTCTGGGTGCTGCGCTGGGACTGGGTCGTGCTCGCGATCCAGGTCGGCCTCGCGATCGTCGCCGTGGCGCTGGCGAACATGCTCACCTTCACCCGGCTGGCCGGCGGCGACGACACCCCGCGTCGGCGGACCCGTCGCACCAAGGCCAAGCGCGAATCCTGATCGGCGGCGGCGTCAGGCGCGTACCGGTGTCACCTTGGCGTCCGTCCGATGGAATTTCGCCTCGCGCCGCTTCTAATGTGAGACATGGCCGATGGTGAGCACGGAAACGATCCCGTCACGGCTCGGGCCAATCCCGAGCGATCCGGTGGTTCCATCTTCGACGATCTGCGTTGGCTCCGGCACGTTGGCGGAGGCGGCGGAGGCGGCGGCGCAGGTGGTGGTGGGGCACCCACCCACGACACGGTGTGGCTGGTCAACTCGGCCGGGGAGGTCGTCGGGACCGCACACCACAACCCCGAGACCGGCATCCTGGAGACGGACCAGGAGGAGACGATGACGGTGTATCGCACCTATCACCCGGAGATCGTTCCGTTCGTGCCGGCGACTGTTCCCGTGAACGTGTCCATTCCGCAGCAGACCGTCCCGGAGAAACGTCCCGAGCCGGTGAGCCACCCGCAACCCCAGGAATCGGAAGAGGAGACGCCCACCACCGACGTGGTCGATCCCAGCGTCTTCATCTTTCGTCCCACCGGGGAGAACTGGCAGGAGACCGGCTGTGTGCGGGCGGTGGTCTTCCGCCACGGTGGTTCGTCCTTCGGGCCGCCGATCGAGATCGTCGTCGGCGTGACCATCGGGGTGCCCCTGCGTCTTCGCGATGGCACGCCGGTGACCTGGCGGGAGGCGCAGATCGACTCCGGGGTGGCGGCGCAGGGCGCGGCCGAGCGGATCAAGGCGCTGCTGACCACGCATGCGATCGTCCCCGCCCAGGTCCAGCCACTGTTCGCCGGTTACATGGGTGGGGCGTTGACGAGCCACGGGATCGGCTATCGCCTCAGCCAGTGCTGGCCCGGCTGAAGGATCCTCGTCAGCGGGACGCCCCTCAGCGGGTGCGCCGCGCGATGGCGGCCTCGACGCCGTCGAGGATCAGGTTGAGGCCGAAGGTGAAATCCTGGTCCTCCGGGTCCTCGCCCGGTTCGCTCTCGAATGCGCCCGCCGCGAACAGCGGCGCGGCCTCGGGGAAGCGCTCCGGGTGCACGAGCGCGGCGAGGGCGCGGCCGTAGTTCTGCTCGACGTCGGCCTGGCTGAGCCCGGTGCCGCTGCGGCCCGCCGCCATCTGCCGGCCCTGCAGGATCGCGTTGCGCACGTAACCGCTGACGACGACGAGTACGCCTGCCTTCGTCCTCGGGTCCAGGCCGGTGTCGTGCAGGGCCCGCAGGAACGCGTCCATCCAGCCGACGGCATTCGGTCCTCGGGGTGGGCCGGCGATTGGAACTTCCACGAGCCACGGGTGTTCGGCGTACCGGGCGCGGATCGCGGCTGCCCAGCGCTGCACGCCGTCACGCCACACGTCCGCGTCCAGCCGGGGGGCGGGCCCGGTGGCGTGGTCGGTCATCAGCTCGACGAGTTCCTCCTTCGAGCCCACGTGCCGATACAGCGACATCTTGGTGAAGCCGAGTGTCTGCGCGACCTTCTGCAGGGTCACCCCGTCCAGCCCTTCGTGGTCCGCCAGGTCCACCGCAGCGCCGACGACCCGTTCGACGTCGAGTTCGGCGGGCCGGCCGCGCCGTGCGGAGGTCGGCAGTCGCCAGAGCCGCGCCAGGTCCGCGGGCACGTCATCGGCCATTGACGGCACATTGTGTCCCATGGATAGTATCTCCTGTAAATTAAAGCTGTCGTCGGGCCGAACGGGGAGAAGAAGCATATGGACGTGTCAGCGGGCGCGATCGGCGCCACGACGAGCCGGTCGAGCGCCGCGCAACGCCTGCACGACCTCGACGCGCTGCGGGGCTTCGCGCTGCTCGGGATCTTCGTCGTGAACATCACCTTCATGGCCTCCGGTTACCCGGGCAACCTGATCACGGACCCGGCGTTCTCGTCGGTCCTCGACGACGCGGCGCGGTTCCTGTCCGCGGTGTTCGTCGACATGAAGTTCTACATCCTCTTCTCCTTCCTGTTCGGATACAGCTTCACCCTGCAAATGGAGGCGGCGGGGCGCGCGGGTGCCGCGTTCGCGCCGCGGATGCTGCGCCGGATCGCCGGCCTCTTCGTCCTCGGCGCCCTACACACCGTGCTTCTGTACGGCGGCGACATCCTGATGACGTACGCGGTGGTCTGCCTGGCCCTGCTCGCGATGCGCCGGGTCCGCGACCGCACGGCGCTGCGCGTCGCCGGCGTGCTCTATGGGCTCGTGCTGCTGAGCCTGCTGGCCAGCGGGCTCTTCGTGGACTCGTCCGCGTTCCTGCCGACCCACGCCGAGGCGCTGGCAAACGCCGAGAAGGCGACCGCTGCGATGCTCGGCGGATGGGGCGACGTCATCGGTCACCACCTCTCCGGGCTCCCCCTGCTGGTGCTCCAGTCCACGACGTTCCAGGGGCCGACGGCACTGGCGATGTTCCTGCTCGGCATGGTCGCCGGCCGACGGCGGCTCCTCGCCGGCGTCAGCGGTCACGAGCCGGTGCTGCGGCGGATCCAGCTCATCGGCTTCCCCGTGGGTGTCGCGGGCGGCGTGGCGTACGCGCTCGGCGGCGGCAACGGCGAGTCACTGGCCGTGGGTGTGAGCGCGGCGACCGCCCCGCTGCTGACGGCCGCGTACGTGGCCACGCTGCTGCGGATGATGCACAGCCCGCGGTTCGGGTTCGTGCGGTCGGCCCTGGCGCCGGCGGGCCGGATCGCCCTCACCAACTATCTGGGGCAGTCGCTGCTGGGGCTGCTCATCTTCAGCGGGATCGGGCTCGGCCTGGCCGGGAGCGTGTCGCCGGTCGGGACGACCGGGCTGGCATTGCTGATCTTCGCGGCGCAGCTCGCGGTGAGCGCGTGGTGGCTGCGTCATCACCGGTACGGGCCGGCGGAGTGGGCGCTCCGGCGGGTGACGAACGGGGGCGTCCCCTCGGTCGAGCACCGACTCGCCGCCGGGGTAGGCGAACGACGCGGGCGGTGAGGAGATGCGGACCGGTCGGCGGGACGCAGCGGAGGGACCACCCGTCCGAGTGGTCCCTCCGCTGACGTACCGGCGTGGCTAGACTCCAGGTTGGCAGTTCACCTGTGCTCTGCTGCGGCGGGCGCAGCCTCGGGAGGGTGTTCCAGCACCCTCTCGAGGGGCCGTCTTCGTCGGACGGCACCTACTCGCAGAAGACACGCACGGTGGCATCGGGGGAGTCCACCTCCACCGTCACGTCGTCGAGGTGCTCCACGAGCGCCTCCAACTGTTCGGGCTTGAGCTGCGTCAGGTCGATCGGCACGCCCGACTCGCTGAGCGAGGCGTTGGCCTTGACCAGGGCCTGCGGCGGCACCAGGGCCGCCAGCCGTACGCCGGCCCGCAGCAGTTGCAGTGGCACCCGCACGTTGACCCGTGACGGTTCGAGGTTGTCGGTGGCGTCCACCATCACCCGCAAATACTTCACCGTGCCCTTCGGCCGGAGGTCGTGACCTGCGACCGCCGGCGCCTGGCCCCGTTCGAGGGCGGCGATGAGCTGCTCCGCCTCATCCGCGGTGATCTTGCCAGCGGCAAGCATGTCGAGGATGTCCCTGCGTTGTTCGGTCATGCGAACCTCTCCTAACTGATGGCCACGAGCACGGCCAGGCGGCCCTGCCGATGTCGAAGCGGGCGCCGGGCAGCGCGGAAATGACGCGCCAACCGGCGCCGAGAGCCCGCACCACACGGATGCGGAACACGAGGCAGGCCACGATCGCCGCGAGGACGACCAGAACCACGACCGGCAGGAGTACGAGCGCCACGGGGAGCACCGGAACCCAGAAGCGGAGGGGCCGGCGATCCGGGCGGTCGACCTTGACGGTCACCAACTGCGGCATCACGATCGGCCGTCCAACTCGGCCAACGCCTGCTGTGCGGTGATCTCACCGCGACGCAGCCGGTCGATGATGTCGGCCCGTGACGGTGCGGGGTCGGTCTCGACGAAGTCGAGCATCTGCGTGATCCGGTTGAGCCGCGACTTGATCGTCGGGTAGCTCACCCCGAAGATGCGTTCCATCTCCTTGATCGAGCCGTGGCAGCGCACGAACGCCGTCACGAAGACCTGGTCCTCGACGTTGAGCTGAGCCAGTTGCGGTAACCCGAACTCGCCCTCGATCGCCACGCCGTTGCTCGCCAGGCGCACCCGCTCGACGACGAACGGCTGCCCCCGCGTCAGGCTGGTGAGTTCCTGCCAGTCCATCGCCTGCTCTGTCATACTTGAAGCTTAAGCCCGAAATTCCTTAACTTTCAAGAGGGCGATCTTGATTTTGTTAATGTCCCGGGTTGCGAAGGCATGCTTTGCCCCTCGCGACGGGCACGATCTACTCGCCTTCACGGAAGTCGGTCTGTTCCGACGCCGTCGACACCCCGACGTCATGAAGCCTGAGTCGAACTCTCGCCGTTGGTCGGCCTCGGCGCTGGCGGCCGTTGGCGCGGGCCTGGGTGCGCTAGCGTCTGGCCTCATGGAACCCGCGGACGTGGTCCTGGCCGTCGTGTGCGCCGCGGCCAACCTGGCCATGGCCGCCGTGTTGCTCGTCCGGAGCCGTGGGGGCGTGGCCGCGCCCCGGATCTTCGGCCGCCCGCAGTTCCTTCCACGCCTGCGGGCCGCGATGCATGTCTGCCTGGGGCTGGGAGTGGGCGGCGGCCTGCTCGTCAAGGACGTCTTCCCGCCGGATTCCACGGGTGACGCCGTGGTGTTCCACGGGGTGCGGATCCTGCTGCTGGCTGGCGTGGTCACCGCCCTGCTGGGCGCCTTCCGGTACCCGCGATCCCTCTCTGGCAAGGCCGCCCGGTAGAGGCGGCGGGCCGGGGGTCGACGTTCGCTTCGGTCAAACCTCCGACACGTGTGGTGCCGACCTCGCGCTACGCACCGCGGCCCGGGACGGAAGTCCGACGTTGCGTGTCCACTCCCTCATCCAGGGTCCAACCTGAAAGCCGGCTCGCCGTGGGGGCGGCCGGTACACAGTGGACTGTGGAGGTTCGGATGCTGATCATCGCGGAGGAGAAGGACGCCTACCCACCGAACGGTCAGATTCCCAACCTGGAGACCGACGAGAAGGCGTGCGTCGACATCCTGACCAGGATCGAACCGCTCATGCCCAGCGGCCTGCGGGACGAGGTCGTTGGTGCGTTGATCAACTGGTCGGAGAGCGCGCTCAAGCCCGATCAGAGCTTCGGCACGTGGGCCGAGGCCGTCACCGCCGCGACCGGGTACGCGAAGCGCGACGCCGCGCTTGCCATCGACAACAGCCAGCGGCATCGCGACCAGGCCGTTGACGGCGCTGACCTGCTGAAGCTCAACGAGGCGCTGGGGAGCACGGGCAAGACCGGTGACCCGCAGATCGCGTTGCGCGACGAGAGCCGCAGGTGGGCCAACTGCGGACTGGCGGCGTTCCAGATCCGTGAGCAGTTGAGCGCCGCAGGCGGCAGGCCCGTCCGACTGTCGCACGACAGCTACGGGGCCGGCGGCGGCGACGCGCTCAAGAAGGCGCTGCTCGCCGAGCCCGCCAGCGCCGCTACCGTCCTGCTGCTCGACTGCCAGTTCCCGCAGGTGCACAACTTCGTCATCGAGGTGCACCACGACGGGTCGCGCTACCTGGCCCAGGGCTACCAGGGCACCTACTTTGCCCACTGGTGGCTCGGCATCAACGACACCTACTCCGGAGCGAAGGTCCCGGCCGAGATTCTCGCCCTGCGGGAGCGGTACGGGCTGGGTCGGGCGATCAGCTCGGAGGATTACGCGTCCCTGCTCGACGGCCTGGTCGTGGCAGTCTCGTCCGACTGGCAGGCGACCGCGGGCCAGTGGCCGGCGCTCCCGTTCAACCCGGACCGGCAGGAGATCGACGGGATTCGCCGCCGGTCCGGATCGCCGACCCTCCTCGTCGAGGTGTTCGAGCTGGCCGAGCCCGCCGTGGCGCGCAAGGCGCTCGGCGACAACGGCGTCGCGTCCCTCAGTGAGCTGGCCACCCGGGGGATGGCGACTGCCTGACGCGGTGTTCCCGGCGGGCGGGAGCACGACACCGCGGCGGGACCCGGCACGGTCCCGCCGCGGCCACAGGGTGTCGCTCACGGCGGGGCAGGTGACCAACCCCGAGCTGCTTTGCGACTGGGCAAACCCGAAAGACTTGTTGCGGAAAATGACTGAGGGGAGATATAAACGAAAGGAGTCTTTCGATAGGGAGTGCTGATGGGGCCGAACGAGCCGGAGCGCCGGGTGCGCATCCAGGACGCGACCAAGCTGCGCGCGCTCGCGCACCCGCTGCGCGTGCGGCTGCTGCGCTACCTACTGGCCGCCGGCCCGAGAACCGCCGCGCAGTGCGCCGAGGCCCTGGACGACACCGGCGCGAACTGCAGCTACCACCTGCGTCAACTGGCCCGGCACGGCCTCATCGAGCGAGTTCCCGCCGAGGGGACCAACCAGCGTGACCGACCGTGGCGCGCAGCCGCGACCGGGTTCGAGTTTCTCCCGGACCCCGACGATGCCGAGGGGCAGCAGATCAACGACGCGCTGACCGCCCTGGGGGTCGACGAGATGTTCCAGTCGTTGCAGCGTTACCAGCAGCAACGACACAAGCTGACCGACGAGTGGCAGGAGAGCGCCACCTTCCACAACTACACGCTCGCGCTCACCCCGGAGGAGCTGCGGCACCTCACGCTGACGCTGGACGCCGTCATCCGGCCGTACCTGCGCCCGTTGCGCACCACGCCCCCCAGCGGCGCCCGGCCGGTCAGTCTCAACCTGCAGGCGTACCCCACGCCGGAGTTGATCTGAGATGGCGGCGCTGCTGCGACACCGCGGCTTCGCCCTCGTCTGGGTTGCCGGGCTGTTCTCCAGCGTGGCCAGCTGGCTGCTGCTCACCGGGCTGCCGATCTACGTGTTCGGGGTGACCGGCTCGGCGCTCACCACCTCCGCCGTCTTCCTCGTCGAGCTGCTGTGCGGCATCACGCTGGGATCGTTCGCCGGTGCTCTCGCCGATCGTTTCGACAGGTTCCGGTTGATGAGCTGCGTCGCCGTGTTGCAGGCAGCGGTGGTGATCCCCCTGCTCGGTCAACCCGACCGCCACCATCTGTGGATCATCTCGGTGGTGGCCGGCGGCCAGGCGGTGCTGACCCAGACGTTCGACTCCGCCCGCAACGCCGCGCTGCCACGCCTCATCGAGCCCGCGCACCTGGTGCGGGCCAACAGCGTGGTGGCGCTCAACATCAGCGTGGGACGTCTCGTCGGAGGTTCGCTGGGCGGGTTCGCGATCACCAGCGACGGCACCCGCTACCTGGCCGTCGGCGCCGCCGCGACCTTCGTGATCGCGGGAGCGCTGATCGCCGCCGCCCGCCGGGCCGCCCACCACGCCGCTGCGGAGCCGGCGACCCTGGACCGGACGTCATCGTTCCTCACCGCGTGGCGACACGGCCTCACGGCGGTGCTGCGCAACCGCGCCGTGCGGGTGACGATCGTCAGTGTGGCGCTGGGTGGCATCGCGCAGGGCCTGTTCGTGGTTCTCTTCGTGGTCTTCGTCAGCCGCGCCCTGCACGCCGACGGCACCCTCACCGGTGTGCTGCGCGGCGTCCAGGCGATCGGCGGGGTGGCGGGTGGGCTTGTCGTCGCCATGCTCGGCGCCCGGTTCAGTCCGCGTCTGCTGATGAGCCTGGGAGCAACCACCTTCGCACTGATCAGCCTGGTCATCTGGAACGGGCCGACGGTCACCCGTCAACCGCAGTGGTACATCGGGTTGTTCATCCTGGTCGGCGCGCCGGGCATCGCGTACGCCAGCGGAGCTTTCGCGCAGATCCAACAGAGCGTGCCCGACACCGAGTTGGGTCGGGCCTTCGGCGTCTACTACGCGATCTTCAACGCGTCGCAGGGGTTGGGCATGGCGGCCGCCGGCCTGCTCGGCGACGTGCTCAGCGTCGTACTCGTGCTCAACGTGCAGGCCCTGCTGTACCTGGCCTCCGGCGCGGTCGCCTACGTGGGTCTACGGTCCGTCCGGCGGCAACGCGCCGCCGTACGGCAGCGTGAAACGGTCGACATTGGTTAGCTGCCTGTCGCGCCTATGCGGCTGAGATGGCCTTGAGCGCTCTGTCGAGTGCTTGCTCCGCCGGGACGGGCACGTCGGGCACCACTCCGACACCTTCCCAGTTGGTGCCGGTGACGCTGTTGATGGTCCGGGCGGTCGGCACGGTCACGAGGATGTGTTCGGTGACCGGGTAGCGGGCCGTTGGATGCGCGCCGCCGCGCGTCGTCTCCCCGACGACGACGGCCCGGCCGTGCGCCTGCAGGGTGTACGCCACGTCCTCGCCCCCGGAGAACGTCGTCGCGCTGGTCAGCACGTACACCGGACGGTCGGCGTAACGCGGCGCGGGAAGGTGCGCGGTCGTCCAGAACTGGCGGGTCGCGCCGGTGGACCGCTCGTAGAAGTCGTTGAGGTGCACCTGGTCGTCGCGGAAGAAGTAGCTGCACCACATCGCGGCTCCCTCCGGTGTGCCGCCGGAGCAGGCGCGCAGGTCCAGGACGAGCGCGGAGCTGAGGGCGACCAGTTGCAGGGCCGCGCCGATCGCGGCGGCACCCTCGTCGGCGTACGCGATGCGGCGCACGTCGATGAACCCGACGTTGCCGTCCAGGTGCTCGACCCGGCGGATCCCCTGGTTCTCCGCCCTGAGCAGCGCGAGGAACGCGGCCCGCCCGCCGTCCTCGTCCGCTGGATCCAGCGACTGCGGCTGGTCCGACCACAACAGCCGCAGGTGCCTGTCCGGGCACACCTGCTGAAGGTGGGCGGTGACCGTCTCGCAGAGCGCCGGCCCGTGCAGGCCGTCGTACTCGCCCGCCGCGAGACGACGCCGGATCGCGGCGTCGATGTCCGCGACCTTCTCGGGAAAGACGTAGCCTGCCCCGATCCGATCCAGGGCCCGTCCGACTATCTGTTCGTGTGAGAGCACGGCAGGCCACGCTAGACCGCGAGCAGCGTCAGGGCCAGCGAAATTCCGCGCGGCGACTCAGGAGCGCGGCAGCATGCCCACCAGTGACGTGGTGATTGCGATGCGTAGGGCGGTCCGCAGGTCGATGTGGTAGACCGCGAGCGCCGGTTCGGACTCGTAGACGGCGAGCAGGCTGGGTGGCGGTGTGCTGTAGGCGGACAACGAGCCGCTGATGAGCAGGACCTGGAGGCAGAACAGCTCGCCCTGGTCGCCGACCTCGGGCAGGTGCCGCCGGACGAGGTCGGCCATCACCGCGAGGTTGGCCAGTGCGGCCCGCTTGTGGCGGCGGGCCACCTCGACCGAGACGTTGTGTTCCAGCACCCCGCCCTGCGCGCCGAAGAGATCACAGAGCACCGTCTGGGCGGAGAGCGACAGGCTGATCACGTCGGCCACCTGCTCCGCCCGCTCCAGCGCGGACCGGCCCGGGTCGACACCCTGGGCCAACTCCTGTTCCAGCCCGGTCAGCCAGGTTGCCGTCCGGTCGTCCAGAAGGTCGAGCAGCACCGCCTCGCGGGACTCGAAGTAACGCAGCACGGCCGTCTTGGCCAAGCCGACGCGCCGGCTCAGCTCGTTGAGTGTCACCTCGGCCACCGGCATCTCGTCGAGCATCGCCGAGGTCGTCTCCAGGATGGCCTGGCGCCGGACCGCACGCTGCTCCTCGCTGCGTGCCCGCTGGAACGTCATGAGGCCCACCCTAGCTTAGGTACCGCCGGTCCCTTGACAGCGTACCGGCGGTACATTACCGTTTCGAGCATAAGTTACCGGCGGTACATAGGGGAGAGCCTGAGATGAAGTGGACCGAGCAGCAGATTCCGCGCCAGGACGGCCGGGTGGCCGTGGTCACCGGCGCCAACACCGGGCTGGGCTTCGAGACCGCCCGGCGGCTCGCCGAGCGCGGAGCGTCGGTGGTGCTGGCCGTACGCGACACGGCGAAGGGCAAGCTGGCCGCCGCCCGGATCGGCGGCGACGTCTCCGTACAGGAACTGGATCTGACCTCGCTGGAATCGGTGCGCGCCGCCGCGGCCGGCCTGCGCGCCGCGCACCCGCAGATCGACCTGCTGATCAACAACGCCGGCGTGATGTACACCCCGAGGCAGACCACCCGCGACGGCTTCGAGATGCAGTTCGGCACCAACCACCTGGGCCACTTCGCGCTCACCGGCCTGCTGCTCGACCTGCTGCTGCCGGTGTCCGGCTCACGCGTGGTCACGGTCAGCAGCGCCGGCCACCGCATCCGCGCCGCGATCCACTTCGACGACCTGCAGTGGCAGCGCTCCTACAGCCGGGTCGCCGCCTACGGCCAGTCCAAGCTCGCCAACCTGATGTTCACCTACGAGTTGCAGCGCCGCCTCGCCGCGCACGGCACCACCGTCGCGGTGGCCGCACACCCCGGCGTCTCCAACACCGAACTGGTCCGCAACTCCCCGGCGCTCGTCCGCCAACCGGTCACTTGGCTCGCCCCGTTGATCACCCAGTCCGCGACGGCGGGGGCGCTGCCCACCCTGCGGGCCGCCACCGACCCGGCCGTCCTCGGCGGTCAGTACTACGGCCCCGACGGCCTCGGCGAGCTGCGCGGCTCCCCGAGGCTTGTCACCTCCAGCGCCGACTCCTACGACGTGAGCGTGCAGCAACGTCTCTGGGCGGTGTCGGAGGACCTCACCGGCGTGCGCTTCCCGGTGGGCCAGGCGACCGCCTCGGCGTGACCGCACCAAGGGGCGGGCAGCGGTCGCCGGACACCCGCACGCTCGGTGTCGGCGGCCACTCGCCTGCCGGTAAGTCGGGGTGTCCCGCCTACTCGGACACCCCGACTTCACGCATCGTTGTGCCTACCCGACAACCCCTCTGCGGGCCACAGATATCCTCTCGGCCATGCCGGAGTACCGCAGTCCCACAGGTGTATCGGCGCAACGGGCCGCACTCACAGCAGTCCTGTGTGGCCTGTTGCTGACCGGCTTCGGCGTCACCATCGTCTGGGATGGTCGAGGTTGGCCGGGGGAGGTTTACACCACCGCCACTTTGATCAGCTCAACGGAGACGCCGGCACGCGCCAACCGAAAGGGTACGTACTACGAGTTCCAGTACGCCGTACCTGATGGACGGCAGGTTGTGCTCAACGAGTTGGTCTCCAGCAGCGGCTCCCTCTACCAGGACGGTGACTCCGTCACCGTCCTCTACTCACCCGATGCCCCGGAGCAGGGCCGGCTGTGGGTGTCCCGAGGCGGGGCGGAGTTTCTGCCCGCGCTCGGCGGGATAGCGCTCTCCTTCGTCGGGCTTTGGGGCGTCATCCATGAGCTGCTCAAACGGCGCCGTACGCCGAAACCGGCTGGCAGAGGGAGCGCCGGTCCTCGACTGCTCCGGCCGCGCGAGGATCCGCGGCCCTGATCGACGACGACCACCCGGGTGGCCGGCGCCGTCGGTCAGGGCAGGATCTCGACGTACCCGTCGGTGCCGTGGACGCGGATCCGCTGCCCGTCGCGGATCAGCCGGGTGGCGTCGAGCACGCTGACGACGGCCGGCAGGCCGTACTCCCGCGCGATCACCGCGCCGTGTGTCATCAACCCGCCGACCTCCGTCACCAGGCCCGCGATGCCGACGAACAGCGGCGTCCAGCTCGGGTCCGTGTGCGCGGTGACGAGGATGTCACCCGCTTCCAGGTCGGCCTGGGCCATGTCCAGGATGACGCGGGCACGCCCCTCGACGGCACCGGCGGACACCGGCACGCCGGCCAGGGCGCCGGCCGGCACGTCGTCGCGCCGGTACGCCCCGGTGACGACCTCACCGTCGGAGGTCACCACCCGGGGTGGGGTGAGCGCCTGGTACGACCGAAACTCCTCCCGGCGCCGCCGGAGCAGCTCGTGGTCCACCTTCTGTGACCGGACGACCTCGTGGAACTCCTGGAACGTCAGGTAGAAGACGTCGTCGACGCTGGTGAGCACGCCGGCCTCCGCCAGCCGCTCGGCCTCCGCCAGCAGGGCCCGCTTGTAGACGAGATAGCGGCTGACGATGTCGTACTTCGGGTACTCCCGGTAGCCGATGTAGGTCCGCACCCGGTCGATCATCCGGGTGGTCTCGTCGGCCCTCTGCTCACCGTCCGGCAGCGCCCGCAGGCGCGTCAACACCTCCTGCGCCTTCTGCTGCGCCTGCTGCCGGCCCTGCGCGAAGCGCCGCCCGGCCTCGCCCGGCGCGAAGAGCCTGACGTTGTCGAGGAGCACGGGCACGAGCGTGCGAGGGCGTTCGCTCCACCGTGGCCTGGTGATGTCGATCTCGCCGACGCAGCGCATGCCGTACCGGTCGAGGTATCCCTCGATGGCCTCGCGCGCCTCGACCCCGCCCGCGACCGTGGGCAGCCGGTCGAGGAAGTCGTCGTCCCCGACAGCCTGGAGGAACGCCACGACCTGCGGGTACGGCCGGATCACGTCGGCGACGTCGAGCAGCGCCAGCCCCATCTCCGAGGTGATGTTGCCGGGCGCGGACAGGGTGAGGGTGTCCGCCGCGTTCTTCTCGCCCAGCCACTCGCCGAGGTTGTCGTTGAGCCACCAGGTGGCCTCCATGCCGGCCATGATCGCCTGCATGCTGAGCGGGTCGCTGAGGACCCGTTTGTGCTCCGCGAAGGCCTTCTCCAGCAGGAAGTCGAACAGCGCCGGGCCGCTCACCGCCGCGATGTCGCGCCGCAGGTCGGTGCGGGACGCCTCGCTGCGGCCGATCAGGTCGGTCACGATGGTCGGGTCGGCCTCGATCGACACACCGCCGGTCGTCAGCCGTGCCGGACCACCGTCGCCGGTGGGCGTCGTCGCCAGGAAGTCCGGGCGGTCGAGGAGCGTCTGCAACGCGTCGCGCGTCAGTGGGTCGGACTTCCCGATCATCTCCAGGAAGGTGGCGCGGCCCGCGGGCGCGGCCAGCAACCGGGTCGCGTCGACGAACAACCTCCCGCCGGCCTCCAGCATCGGAGCCATCGCCGTCAACTGCCACATCGAGAGCCCCAGCGGCCGCATGGCGTCGGTCATCATCTGCTGGTGCCCGACCGACAGGTAGACGTGGTTCGCCTCATCACCGGCCGGGGGCACGGGGAACAGGGTGGTGATCGGCCGGCTCTGCACGATCTGGAAGTCGTCGTCGACCAGGCACCACTCGATGTCCTGTGGGCGGCCGAAGTGCGCCTCGATCTGCCGCCCGAGCCGGACGAGCCGCAGCACCTGCGCCTCGGTCAGCGCCGGCTGCTCCTGCCGCTGCGGGTCGACGGCCACCTCCCGCGTCCCGCCGCCGGGTAGCGCGGTGATGGCGCGCCGCTTGGCGGCGACCGCACCGGCGACCACCTCCCCGTCGCGCACGCTGAAGACGTCCGGGTTCACCAGGCCGGACACCAGGGCCTCGCTGAGACCGAAGCTGGCATCCACTGTCGCGACCTTCCGGTTGCCCGTCACCGGGTCGGCCGTGAACAGGATGCCGGAGGCATCCGGAAAAACCATCTGCTGTACGACGACAGCCATCTGAACCGTCCGGTGGTCGATGCCGTTGCGCAGGCGGTAGACGACGGCCCGCTCGGTGAAGAGCGACGCCCAGCACCGGCTGACGTGCCGCAGGACGGCCTCCGGCCCCACCACGTTCAGGTAGGTGTCCTGCTGGCCGGCGAAGGACGCCGTGGGCGTGTCCTCCGCCGTCGCGCTCGACCGCACCGCGTACGCGGCCTGCTCGCCGAAGCGGGCGAGCGCGTCGGTGATCGCGGCGGCCAGGTCGTCCGGAATCGGGGTGCCCTCGATGCTCCGGCGGACCTCCGCGCTGAGCGTACGGATGGCCTCCCGGTCGTCCGGGCTCAGCCCCGACAGCCGACCGAGCCGGTCGTCGATCGACGGCGTCTGCCCCACGACCCGCCGGTAGGCGGCAGTGGTCACGCAGAACCCGGCCGGTACCCGGAGGCCGTCGATCCGGGACAGCGCGCCCAGGTGCGCGGCCTTGCCGCCGACGACCGACACCCGCGTCTCGTCGACCTCCCGAAGATCCACAAGCGGTGCCCGCTCGCCGCGGCCCTCGTCCATTGACAACACACCCACGTCGCGCCCCCGTTACCTCGTTTGTGCTGGTCCGGCCGCTGATTCTGCGCCACGACCGGGGTCTTGCCACAAGCCCCCAGGTGCGATATACGTTAGAAGTGGCAGGGAGAGTGATCTCCTTGCCGCTTGTCGTTTGTCGGGGCGTTCGGGCCTGCTCAGTCGAAGGGGAGTCGGCGCGGCTCGATCCGTAACCCTCGGCCGAGCTGCCAGGACGCGGTCGGCCAGGCCGCGACGAACCCCGCTATCAGCCCGATCTGACCCACGAACCAGAACGTGGCGCTGTCGGGTCGCAGGGGTGGCTCCGGCAGGACCACACGGTGCGCGAGCGTCAGCCACACGAACAATGCCAACTCGAAGGCGCTGATGGTCAACAGCTCGATCCTGCCGACGCTCGACAGCGCGCGCCAGACCTTGCCGAGGCTGCGACCCGGCCCGGCGAAGTACCTGAAGAGAACGGCGATCGTCACGGCCATCAGGTAGTCCCCGGCGTAGTCGACCCACAGCGGGTCCTCGGCGGGGTCGAACCTCACCGCGTACAGGGCGATCTCGGCGACGATGAAGCCGAGAGCGCAGTGGGCGCCGCAGCGGGACACGTGGGTGACGACGATGCCCCGGCGGGGCCGGCGCGGCAGACCCTCCCGCCGTCGTCGGGAGAACGCCTCGGGCCGACCCCAGTTCCAGTAGAGGCGGACGGCTGCCGGACCGACGTAGAGGACTGTCACCAGCCAGACGATCTCCATGACCCGGACCGGCTGACGGTGACCGCGGAGATAGGTGTCGGCCAGGACGACCGCGAAGCTGACCACGCCGACCGCGAGCGACGCCCATGAGAGCGCCACGAGCCAGGTTGGTGCCATCCCCGCCCCTTTCGCGCGCCTGGCGAGTCTTTCATGTCGAAATCGTCCGGATCGGCGGATCGGGCGTTCCCGCTGGTGCGGGCGCGGACACGGTCCGCGCGGGACAGATGACTCCTCTCCGCGCTGGCACACTCTCGGTCATGGTCGACTGGTTTACGCGGGCCGAGGTGGACGGCGACGTCGTCCGGGTCTCGGAGCCGCACGTCAACGAGCTGCTGTCGGCGAACCTCTGGTGGTTGCGCGGCACTGACCGGGACATCGTGATCGACGCCGGGCTCGGTGTGGTCGCCCTGCGAGAGGCGATTCCGGGCCTGTTCGCGCGCGACCCGCTGGTCGTGCTCACCCACGCGCACCTGGATCACGTCGGTGGGGCGTCGGAGTTCGCGGACCGGGCCGCCCACCCCGGCGAGGCGGGGGTCCTGGCGGCCGGTGTGCCGGCGAGCCTCTACGGCGCGGAACTCTTCGCGAAGCTGGGTATCGACGCCGCCGGGGACGCCGTCCCGGAGCTCATGATCGACGTCCTGCCCGACCCCGACTACGACCCGGCCGCCTACCGGATCGCACCCCTGGCCATGACCCGCCTGCTCGACGACGGCGACCGGGTCGACCTGGGCGGACGGGTGCTGACCGTGCTGCACCTGCCGGGCCACACGCCGGGAAGCATCGCCCTGCTGGAGGAGCGCACCGGGGTCCTGTACTCCGGCGACATCATCTACGAGGGTGCCCTGATCGACGATCTGCCCAACTCCGACGTGACCGCGTACCGGCGGAGCATGCAGTTCCTCGTCGACCTCGACGTGTCCGTCGTCCATCCCGGCCACGGGGACAGCTTCGACCGAGCGCGCCTGCGCCAGTTGGCCGAGGCATACCTGCGCAGAACGGCCGCCGCCGACCGTGACGAGAGCTGACGTACCGCATAATTCGCTACGTGCCTCCCAAAAGGGAAACCTTCCGGCTCACCCGTAGCCCGGGCCGCTTGCTGGCCTTCAGCGACGCTGTCTTCGCGATCGCCGTGACGCTCCTGGTGCTGGAGATCCAACCGCCGAAGGACTTCGGGCGCCTCGTCCAGGGGCTCGGCGAACTCTGGCCCTCGTACCTGGCGTACACGCTGAGCTTCCTGCTCATCGGGCAGGTGTGGGTCAATCACCACGTCATGTTCGACCGGGTACGGCACGTCGACCGAGGGGTGTTGTTCCTCAACACCCTGCTGCTGATGGTCATCGCGTTCCTGCCGTTCACCACCTCACTGCTCGCCGAGGCGTTGCGCGCGGAGCAGGGGCTGCGGGCGTCGGTCGTCGCCTACGGGGGCACGCTGTGGACGGCGGCGGCCCTGTTCAACATCATCTGGGTCCACCTTCGGCGGGCCAGACTGCTGGATCCCGGCCTCGGCCCGCTCGGTGCTCGGGCCATCGGTCGCCGGTTCGCGCTCGCGCTGGTCTGGATCGGCTCCGGCATCGTCGTCGGCGCGTTCGTGCCGATCGCCGGCGTCGTCATCATCGCCGCGTTCCTGCCCGCCTACTACCTGCCCGTCCGCGGCGAGTACGGCGAGGACGACATTACCGCCGAGCAGCCGCCCGGCTGACCGACCCGCGCCCGCCGTCTCGTGGACGGTGGAGTGGGGGTCCGTCTAGCTGCCGAAGTCGACTCCGGCGAGGGCGACGGAACGGTACGCGGCGAGGCGTTCGGCCTGCACGGTGACGGCCTTACGGGTGGCGGCCGACAGCTGCTGCCACGGCTGGACGGCGACCGTGAACGTCCTGCCGGACTTGCGGGGACGCCAGGTGCCGACCAATTCGCCGTCGACGAGGACGGCGCCGGGGCGACCCAACACCGGCCACAGTTCCTTGGCCCGGGCGGCGTCCGGCACCAGCGTTGCCCGGTCCTTGGCCTGGAGGAACAGGTCGAACGGGCCGAGCAGCCGGATGCCCCGGCCGTCGGCCGACGCCAGCGCCTCCTCGTCGGCGGCCAGCAGTGAGCGCACCTCGCCGTCGACGGTCACCTCGACCACATCGTCGGGCCAGTGCGCCTTCACGTCCTTCACCGGAGCGTCGAGATAGTCGGCCACCTGTTTCGGGGTGGCCGGGCCCAGCAGGCGAAGGTACGCGCGGATGAGGTCGAAGCGGTCGCCGGGGGCGGCTGCCTTCCGGAACCCGGAGATGCGCTGCAGGATCGGGGGTGAGGTGTCCAGTTGCAACTCCAGACCGGCCCGCAGGGCGGCGAGCCGGAACGGCATCTCGTAGAGGTGGGTGGCGTCGCACGGCCGGCAGAACCGTAGGTACGGCTCGGGCAGCATGGTGGCCAGGCGACCAGAGACCTCTCCCTTCACCGTCGGGGTGCTGACGATGCCCCGTATCCGGGAGGCGATCTCGTCGAGGGCCGCGAGAGTGTCGATGCCGGCGGCCCGCAACGGCTTGGAGGCGTCGTAGATGCGCTTGCCGGCGTCGGCCTCGGAGAAGGGTTCGACGGCCGCCGCCACCTTCGCGACGTCGGCCCGCCGGTAGAGGTGGGGAGCGCCGCGCACCGTCCACAACAGCACCAGCTCCGGGGCGGGCAACGCCGTCACGTCCACACCGCGTACGACCAGCGCCCACCGGGCGCCGTCCGGACCGGTGTTCTGCACTCCGAGGTCCAGGACGGCGGTGTCGGCGAGGACGCCCTGGTCCCGGTGGAGCTGCTGGGCGCGGACCCGGAAGTTCATCACCTGGTGCCGGTCGACCATGCCACCACCCTAGTCGCGGCGGCGATCCCGGTTGGTCCAGGCGCGCAGCGCCCATTCGACCGGCCCGTACCGGAACCGCCGCAGCCACCACGAGCTGGCTGCCACCTGGACCGCGAAGACCACCAGTGCGATCACCAGCGTCTGTGCCGGCGAGGTCCGGCCGACCAGGCCCCACCCGACGCCGCTGAAGACGAGCACGCACACGAGCGACTGGGTCAGATAGTTGGTCAGGGCCATCCGCCCCGCGGGTGCGAACACGTCTGCGACGCGTGGCCGCCGCGTGAACAGGCGCAGCAGGGTAGCGGCGTAGGCGGCGGCCAGGAACGGCGCGGTGACGATGCTGACCATCAGCCCGGTCAGGTTCGCGGTGCCCCCACCGACGGCGAAGACGACGGCGCCGGCAAGCCCGATCGGATAGCCCACCCGTTCGATCCGGCGCAGCAGGTCCGCGTGCGCGGGCACGGAGGCGAGAAAGCGGTGCCTGCCGGCGGCGAGTCCGACGAGGAACGCCGCGAACGCCAGAGGCCCCTGCACGGCGAGGCCGCCGATCATCGCCGGCATCGACCGCAGGTGCTCCAGGACGACGTCACCGGGGCCACCGCCCAGGGCCAGCGTGGAACGCGCGCCGGCGCTGACCGCGGTGGCCTCGTCCGGCACCAGCGTGGCGCCGAGGACCGCGGCGATCCCGACCACGACGGCGATGCCACCGATGATGCCCGCCGCCACGACCAGCGCGGTGCGGGGCGCCATCTGTCGGGCGGCGAGCAGCGCGAGACCGAGCAGCGCGTACGTGGTGAGGATGTCGCCGTGGAACAGCAGCACCGCGTGCAGCACCCCGAGAACGAACAACCCGGAGAGTCGGCGGAGGAACGCCGGGCGGAACGCCACGCCGCGCCGGGCCGCGGAGTCGAGTTGCAGGGTGAAGCTGTAGCCGAAGAGGAAGGCGAACAGCAGGTACGCCTTCATCGCGAACAGCAGCTCCACCGCGCCCGCGACAAGTCGGTCGACGGTGCCGTGCGTCGGGTCGTCGACGAGGTGGAAGTCGTAGCCGGAGCTGAAGAACGCGATGTTGACCAGCAGGATGAGCAGCAGCGCGCTTCCCCGCAGGGCGTCCACGACGGTGATCCGGACGACGGTGTCGCCGGGCGCGGGCTGTGGGTTGCCGTCGGCGGGTCGGCCGATTCGGGTCACATTCATGGTGTTCAGCCTCCGGACCGTGGCCCGCCGCCGGGAGCCTTTTCGTCACAAACACTGTCGTGACGAAAAAGGGCTGATCCCCGGACCGGGGGAGGCGAGTCCCCCCGGGTAGCGATTCGTTCGTCTCGTCGTTCGACCACGGTGAACTCGGATGCGCCGACCGCCGCTGAAACGGAGACAACCATGACCCGCGCAGTTGCTGCGACACCACCACCGCCGCCCTGGGCGCGCCGGGCCGGTCACGTGGCGTGGATCGCCCCCGTACTCGGGTTCATCCCGCTGCACGTGCCATGGATTCTGGGTATTCCGCTGTTCGCCAACCCCGGCCCGTTCCGCGAGTGGTACCACGGTCGTGGGCCAGGGGTGGGGGACCACCCCGTCGACGGTTTCCTGGGCCTGCCGGCCGGCGCGTTCTACCTGGGCCTGCTCTGCGTCCTCGCCGGCCTCGGTGGCGTCCTGGCGCTGGGGCTCATCAAGGACTGGGGGACGGTCTTTCCTCGGTGGGTGCCGTGGCTGCGCGGGCGTCGGGTGCCACCGTGGGTGCCGCTGACACCCACGGTGCTGGGGTCCGCTCTGATGATCGGTTACTCGGCGACCCTGCCGTGGCAGTTCGCGGCGGACCTGACCGAGCCCGGCGCCGACGACATCTTCACCCCGACCGGCGTCCTGATCGGCCTCCCGCTCCTGGTGGCCTGGACGATCGCCTTGCCGATGGCCGGCTGGTCCTACTACCGCCGTACCCGGCTGCCGCGACGCGACCGGCGGCGCTGGTCGGCCTCGTTGGACGACCGCCCAGCGCCACCGCTCTGGCCCAGGATCGGGTGACCGGCCTCAGGCCACCAGCGAGACCCGCCCGCTGTCCAGGTCGTAGCGGGCGCCCACCACACGCAGCGCACCCTCGTTGCACCTTCTCGGCGATGATCGTGCTGCGCGCGCTGAGCGCCCGCACCTGCGCGGCGATGTTGGCCCGGACCCCGTCCTCCACCGGGTCGCCGGGCTGGTCCAGCACCGGCTCGACGACCGGGCGCAGGGCGTCCACGATGGTGCCGACGTGCCCGGGCGCCGTTGCACCGCTGTGGATGGCGTCGATGGTGGCGGTGATCGCGCCGCAGCGTTCGTGGCCGAGGACGACGATCAGCAGGCTGCCGAACTCCTCCACGGCGAACTCGACGCTGCCGAGCAGCAGGTCGTCGACGATGTTGCCGGCGACCCGGTTGTCGAACAGGTCACCCAGCCCCTGATCGAACAGCACCTCGGGGGCCACCCGGGAGTCCGCGCAGCCGACGGTGATGGCGAACGGGTGCTGGCCGGCGGCGAGCCGGTGCAGGTCGGTCAGGCCCTGGTGGGGGTGCCGGCCGTGGCCGGAGGTGAACCGCCGGTTGCCGGCCAGCAGGCGACGCAGCGCCTCGGCCGGCGTGTCGACCGGGGTCTCGGCTGGCGCGGCGATGGCGGCGGACGGGCTGGCTGCGGCCGCGCCGAGCGCCACGGCGGCGGCGCCACCGGCGGTCAGCAGCGAACGGCGGGACAGGTGGGAACGTGCCACGATCATCTCCCTGAGGTAAGGCGATTCGCCTCTTCCTACCAGCCCGCCGTCCACAGTGGTGCCCCCGCTCCAGCTCACGGCGCCAAGCAAATTGATCAGCGTCCGGACATCGGCTATCGTCCGCGTCCGTGAAATCTTCCCGTCTTGCTTCCGCCATGTTGATCCTTGCCGTCTCGACGACCCTCGCCGCCTGTGGTGACGGTGACAAGGCGACCACCGCCGGATCCGCCACACCCGCTCCCACCTCCGCAGCCGCGACCGCGGTGGCCACCTCCGCTGCCGCCACGCCGTCGTCCGCCGCGGCGGGCTCGGCGACCGACAAGCAGCTCTGCGAGGCGGTGAAGAAGGCCAGCGACGAGATGCGGGCCGAGATGGTGAAGGTCGTCACGACCGGCGAGGGGTCGGCGGCGGACTTCAAGAAGATCCTGACCGGGCTGGAGCAGAAGGTGACCACTGTCGCCGCGACCGGCGACGGCAAGCTCGTCGACGCCCTGCGGGCGTTCGCCGCTGAGGCGGCCAAGGCCGCAGCCGCGGCGGACCCGGCGACCGCAGCCGACAACCCGGCCTTCGAGAAGGCCGGCAAGGACATCAGCACCGCGTGCAAGGCGCAGGGCGTCACCATGGTCCTCTGACCATCGCGGCCTGATCAGGTCGGGTGTGACGACGAACGGCCCCCACGCTCAGGCGTGGGGGCCGTTCCTGTGCGCGCAGGCGGGGGTCAGCCGCCGGCGAAGGTCGTGTCGATGCCGCACTTCGCGTTCTGGTTGAGGCAGGACTTGACCAGGTCGGCGAGACGCTCCGGCTCCCAGGCGTTCATGAAGTCGCCGTGCATGGACGACGGCTTGCCGGAGGAGAGGCTGAGGCCGTCGCCACCAAGCGACTCATAGTTGACCATGAAGGAGAGGTCCGGCACGGCCACCGGGTACTTCCCGGTGCAGACACCGTTCACCGGGTCGCCCATGTGCGACTTGTGATCGGGGGAGTCGATGTTCTTGCCGTCCCAGCAGTCCTTGAACACGAGCTGGAAGATCAGGTTGCCACCGGAGGCGCACCTCGGCCAGTTGCCGTCCGTGCTGCGGCCGATCTCGGCGCTGCCCGCGCACCAGAACTGGTTGCTACCGGCGTTCTTCGGAGTGTCCACCTGCCGCTTGGCGTCGCCCTCGACCACCACCAGGCCCGGCGGGAAGGGCTTGACGGTCGACGGGTCCTTGACCCGCGAGCCGTAGTAGATGCGCATGCTCTTGATCGGCACGGCCTTGCCGTCCTTGCGCAGCTCCGGGACCCAGTAGGCGCTCTTGTCCCCGGGTGCGTTGCAGGTGTTCGCCGCGGCGAACAGCTTGTCCGTCGTGGTGAAGGCGTCGATCTTCGGGCCGAAGAACGTGTGCATGTGCGAGGCGCCCGAGAGGCCCGGCAGGACGATCGGGTCGTCCGGGGCCGAGTTCGCGACGCCGCAGTCGGTGTGGAACTCGGGCACCCGGGTGGTGCCCGGCGGCACCGCCTTCGGCGTGAGGGCGTTGAAGGCGGCCAGTTCCCTGTTCCACTTGGCCTGGTCGACCGGCACCCAGCCACCGGCCGGCGGCGTGCTCGGCGGGACCGACGTCGACGGGGATGCGGTGGAGCTCGGCGGGGCCGAGGGGGCGGCCGACGTGCTCGCCGTCGCTGACGCGCTAAGTGAGGTGCCCGTCGCGGGGCCGAACGTGAACCAGTTCAGGTTCACGAAATCCGACGTGACGGTGCTCTTCACGACCGCGAAGACGGTCTGCGGGCCGGCCGGCACACCCGACGCCTTCGCGGTGGCGGTCTTCCACTTCTGCCAGCCGCCGGTCGAGGTGATGGGGAAGCTGGCCAGTAGTTGACCGTTCTGCGTGCCGAGGCGCAACTCGACGGCGCCGCCGACGGAGTTGTGCGAGGCGAACCGGGCGGTCAGGTCGGCGCCCGTCACCGACACGCCGTCGTAGCGCAGCCAGTCGCCGCTGGCCAGCCAGCCGACGTTGCGGCCGCCGTCGGCGTCGCCGGTGCCCTCGGTCTGTGCACCGGACTGCGCCGCGAAGGCCTCCGCCTGCACCCGGCCGGGTACGGCGACCTCTTCGGCCTGAGCGCCGGCGATGTAGATGCCACTGCCGGCGAGTGCGGCGACGACAGCGGAGGCGAGCGTGACGCGGGCGAGGCGGCGGCGCTTTCGCGCCCGGTCCGGCGGTGCGACGTGCGCGGGGGGAGTCCGCATTACCAGTGGTTTCCTTCGAGTCGACGACAAAGCTTCTGTCGGAAGGAGTATGTGCACGTCAGGGGCCTGATTCAACTCGCGGGGAAAGAATTAAGGGGGCCGTTTGGCAAGTGCCCTGGCAGCCGGCTCGGCGGCCCCGGATGACAATTTTTCCTCCGTATAGTCTTAAGTCTTCTTTAAGTTCGGTCGTCCCGTCCCGGTTCAGTGATTACGGATTTTGGGGAACGAATTGTGGTCGAATTCTCAGCCCCGGTCGCTGACCGTTTCGACAGTGACGGCCGGCGACAGCGCGCGCAGGAAGTCGGCCGCGTCGAACATCTCGCCGGCGGGGGCGACGCCGCTGGTCCTCGTCCGACCATCGAGGATGCGCCGGACCGCCTCCACGGCCAGGGGCGCGCTGACCGCGTAGATGTCCTGCCCACTGGCCACGACGCGGCGGCGCGCGTCGCCGCGACGCACGACGACGTCGACGGTGAACGTCTGCGCTGACCGGCCCCGCTCGTCGACGGCGACCGGCGCTGCCGCGGCGACCAGGTCGGTGGCGGCGTCGACGGTCATGTAGGTGCGGACCTCGGGTATGACCAGGTGACGGGGGATGGTGACGATGTCGGCCATGCTGAACTCCCCGAAGACGGCGCGCCGGCCCAGCGGCGGGGGGAAGTCCCAGTCCACCCTCGGCAGCTCCCCACCCGAGTGGTACTCCAACCGGCCGCCGGCGTAGCGGACCCGGCGGCCGGCGCGGCGCTCGCGGGAGACGACGCCCGCGGCGACCGTCCCGGCCGTCGGGTGCCAGCTGCTCAGTCCGTACGCGACGTGCGCCTCGTCGGCCGACGTCCAGTCGCCCATCGCCGTCGTCGCGAGCAGGTCGCCGAGCCCACCGAAGAAGGCCATCGCCGGCACCACCGCGACACCGGCCGCTCGGGCCGGTTCGGTGAAGTGCGCGAACGTGTCGAGGTTCGCCTCGATCTCGGCCGCCACGTCCACGTACGGGATCCCGGCGCGCAGCGCGGCCTCGATCACGCCGGGGGCGGTCGACGCGAACGGTCCGGCGCAGTTGACGACCGCGTCCACGCCGGCCAGCGCCGCGTCGAGCGAGGCCGGATCATCGACCGACGCCACCCGGTGGTCGAGCCCGAACGCTGCCAACCGGCGCGGGTCACGGCCCACCGGCAGGGCGCCGAACCCGCGCTCACGCAGCTCCGCCATCACGAACCGTCCGGTGTGCCCGTACGCCCCGAACACCGCCACGTGGTAACCCACAACTGCCCCCTCGGAAGATCGACTGGGTCCAGCCTCGCGCAGCGGCCGGCGACCAGCCAGCGTCGGGAACGCCAACTCCCGTACAGTTTCGGACATGGCCCTTGTCGCGATCGCCGCCACCGACGGGATGCTGCACCTTGAGCTGGCGCTGGCCTGCGAGGCATTCGCCCACGACCCATCCGGCCTGGCCGACCCCTGGTACGACGTGGTGATCTGCGGCCCCCACCCGGTCCGGGTCGGCCGCTTCCTGGTGGAGCCCGACGACGGGCTGGACCGCCTCGCCCGCGCCGACACCGTGATCATCCCGTCGGTCGAGGACGTCGACGGGGACCTACCCCCCGACCTGCTCGACGCGGTCCGCGCGGCCCACTCGGCGGGCGCCCGGATGGTCTCGCTGTGCACCGGCGCGTTCGTGCTGGCCGCCGCCGGGGTGCTCGACGGGCAGCGCGCCACCACCCACTGGGCCCACACAGAGGTGCTGGCCGCCCGCTATCCCCGGGTACGCGTCGACCCGGACGTGCTCTACGTCGACAACGGCGCCGTGCTCGCCTCCGCCGGCAAGGCCGCCGCGATCGACCTGTGCCTGCACCTGATCCGCCGCGACCACGGCTCGACGGTCGCCAACGCCGTTGCCCGGCGCCTGGTCGTACCACCGCACCGCGCCGGCGGTCAGGCCCAGTACGTCACCACCCCGGTGCCCGCCCGCGACGACCACCCGCTGGCCACCCTGTTCCCCTGGGCGCTGGCCCGCCTTGACCGGCCACTGACCGTCGAGGACCTGGCCCGGCAGGCGAACATGAGCTCACGCAACCTGGCTCGCCACTTCCGGTCGGCCACCGGCACCACCCCACTGCTGTGGCTGTCGACGCAGCGCGTCCGCCGTGCCCAGGAGCTGCTGGAGAACACCGACGACAGCATCGACGCCGTCGCCGAGGCGGCCGGCATGGGCACCGCCGCGACAATGCGTCGACACTTCCACCGCACCGTCGGCGTGCCCCCGGACGCGTACCGGCGTACCTTCCGGGCCACCAGATCCACCGTCGGCTGAGTCCCGACCGGGGTACGCGCGGACGCCGACCACCCCGCCCGTCGAGTGGGAGACCGACGCGCTGTGGGTGGGCTGGCTCGACTGGCTGCGCGAGACGCGCGCCCACGGCGGCTGCACCGTCAACTGACCGGGCCGCCGCCGCTGTCCGGGCGTTGCCGGGCGAACGCGTCGCGCTTGCCCCACCGGCCGGGGATGTCCAGCAGCGCGATCCGCCCGAAGGCGGACGGCAGCGCCGGGTCCACGGCCAGGTGGTCGTCGTGCGGGTTGATCCCGAGCATGGTGCGGATCAGCAGCATGCAGGCCCCGCTGGACCACGCCTGCGGGCTGCCGGCGGTCGGGTACCGGATCGGGAACCGGGTGGTGTCGCGGTCGAACCCGCCGAACGCCTCGGGTAGCCGACCCTCGAAGTAGGTCGCGGCGGAGAGGATGCCCTCGGCGATGCGGGCCGCCTCACCGCCGAACCCGTAGCGGCGCAGACCCCAGGCGATGAACGAGTTGTCGAACGGCCAGACCGTGCCGTTGTGGTAGCCGAGCGGGTTGTAGCGGCGCTGCCCCTCGGCGAACGTCCGCACCCCCCACCCGGAGAAGAGCGCCGGACCCATCAGGTGCTCGACCACCCGGGGCGCCCGCTCCGGTGGCACGATGCCACTCCACAACAGGTGCCCGATGTTCGACGACAGGCTGTCGACAGGGGTGCCGTCGTGGTCGAGCGCGAGGGCGTAGAAGCCGCGGTCCTCCAACCAGAAGTCCCGGTTGAAGCGGTCGTACAGGGCCGCCGCCTCACTCTCCAACTGCTCGGCGTAGGCGGGGTCACCCCAGACGGTACGGGCCAGCCGGGCTCCCCGGATCTTCGCGTCGTAGGCGTACCCCTGGACCTCGCAGGTGGCCCGCGGGAAGCCCGGCAGCCGGCCGTCGGCGTAGGAGATGCTGTCCCAGGAGTCCTTCCAGCACTGGTTGTCCAGGCCGGTGGCCCGATTGCGTCGCTGGTACCAGACGTAGCCGGTGGAGGTCAGGTCCGCGTACCTGTCGATCCAGGCCAGCGCCGCGCGGGCCTCCTGCTCCAACTCCAACGCCAACGCGGTGTCGCCGCTCCACCGCTCGTACTCGTCGAGCAGCACCACGAACAACGGTGAGGCGTCCACCGTGCCGTAGTACGGCGAGTGCGGCTGCTCCTCGAACGCGGCCGACTCCCCGTAGCGCAGCTCGTGCAGGATCCGACCCGGGTCCTCCTCCAGCACGTCGTCGGTGCGGGCGCCCTGCAGCGACGCGAGGATCCGCAGTGTCGGTGGGGTCAGCGACGGGGTGACCGGCAGGGTCTGCAGACAGGTCAACAGGCTGTCCCGACCGAACAGGGTCATGAACCAGGGCAACCCGGCGGCGGGCACACTCGCGCCGCTGAGGGAGAGCGGGGCGAAGCGCAGCGCGGCCAGGTCCACCAGGCTGCGATGGTAGACCTGCTGGAGGTCGACGCTCTCGGTGTCCAGGGTCGGGGCCGACGCCACCCAGGCCCGCACGCTCCTGGGCAGGGTGGACTCGTCCGGTCGTTGGGCGCGCAGGGCGGAGCGCAGGTCGACACCGTCCGGTCGCAGCGCCAGCATGGCGGCCTGCAGCCGGGTCGACCACTGCTCCCCGGGGCGCAGCCGGACCGCGAACCGGAGGCCGCTCGGATCGAACTCGGCGGGCTCACTCGCCGACACCACGACCTCACGGCGGTACGTGCCGCGCCGGTAGCCCAGACGCAGCTCGTCCGCACCGACGTGCGTGTAGTGGGCACCGGCCTTGTCACCGATGTCGAACTTGATCTCGAAGATGTCGGCGAAGTCGGCGGCCACCTCCAGGCGTACGTCGAGGGTCATGTCCCGCTCGCCGTAATTGAAGATCGTCAGCGACTCGGTGAGGTCCGGGCCGATGCGCCGGCGTCGAATGGCCGACACGTCGGCCTGCACGTAGTCCACCGCCCCGCCCGGCACCACGAAGAACGTGACCTCGAAGTACTGGCTGTCGTCCACCGACAGCGCGGTCATGCACTCGCCGTTCACGGTGAGCATCCAGCGGGACAGGAACCGGGTGTCGGCGGCGAAGAGGCCGACCGGGGTGCTCGGCGACGACTCCACGTCGCCGCTGGCGTCGGAGACCATGAAGGTGTTCCCGTCGATGCACGCCACCGTGCCCGCGATGTCCCGCATCGGTCACGCCCCGCTGTCCGGGTCGTCGCCGTGCGGCGGCCCGGGTTCGCGGGGAAACAGTCGCCCGATGCGCAACGCCAGGGCGAGGTCACCGTCGACCAGGATCTCGCCCCGGGTGATCGCCGCCAGACCGTTCACCTCACCCCGTGCCATCGCCTCCGCCACCTGCGCGGACACCTTGATCACCGTGGTGGCGGGACCACCGCTGCGGGTCACCCGCATCTGGCCATGGTCGATGTCCAGCAGCCACTGCTCCAGGTGGCCGCCGTCGCGGATGTCGAACCGCACGCTCCCACAGACCTTGCTGAACCGCGGGTCCTGGCCGGCGACCGTCAACCGCTCGAAGAAGGCGCTGGTCTCCGACATCCCACCTCCTCGGCCGCTGGTCAGAGCGCATGCCGGCTACCCGGTGCGGATCACTCCTAACGTTTGCGGTGCCCCTCGTTCAGGGAGCGAGCGAGAAGCGGGTCCAGGTGGTGCCGTCAGTGGTGACGAGGAGATGGTCCGGCTCGCCTGTCGACCCGTCGTCGCGCCCGAAGATCCACGCGTAGCCGGGCGCGACACTGACCGCGCCGACGAGCCGGCCGTACTCCCGGGCGACGGTGAAGTGCTGCCCGTCGTCCCGGCTGACCAGCAGTCGAGCACGGCGGTCGGGTTCGGTGCCCTCGCCGGCGGTGATCGCCAACAGGGACCGGTCCGACCCCACCGTGAGGTCGTAGTGGCCCCTGCCCGGCAGTTGGGCGCCGGTGTCCGTCCAGGTCTTCGCGCCGTCCGTGGTCCGCAACAGCCGGAGCCCACCTTCCGCGGTCGACGGTTCGGTCAGCACATATCCTTCCCGCTCGTCGATGCCGACCGCGGTGAGCGCGCCCTGATCGCTCATCTCCCACGCGGTCCAGGTCGCGCCCCGGTCGGCGCTGCGCGCGACGGTCGACCCCGCGCCCCTCCCCATCCGGTACGTGGCCCAGATGCTGCCGTCCGCCGCCGGGTAGAGGCTGTACAGCGGGCGCCACGACGGCGCCGCGGCGGTGAGGCGGTACACCGTTCCACTCGTGGGGTCCACCGCCAGGGGCTCGGACACCGGCGCGCAGCCGAAGCCACAGGCGACGGGTCGGGCCGTTGCCGGGAACGCGGGCACCGCGACGATCGCGGCATCCGCGTTGCGCCAGGTGCGGCCGTAGTCGGTGGAGACCTGCGCCAGCCCCGAGTCGGTGACCAGGTAGGACCGCTCCCCGAGGACGAAGAAGCCGGTGCCGCTGCCCGGCGTCCCGGCGGCGGTGCCGGCCACACACCGAGTGCCCTCGAAACGCGCCGCGTCCCAGTCCGACCAGCCGCGGCCACCGTCGCCGGTGTAGGAGAAGCGCACGACACAGCCGTCCTGCCGCACGTCGACCCCGGAGCTCGGCCCGGTCAGCGTGAACTGGCTGTACTGTCCATCCGACGGTGTCGGCGGGTCGGCCGGCGCGACCCGGTCCGGCTCGGCCACCAGCGGTACGACCGCCAGCCCGGCCACCGCCACGAGTGCGGCCGCGGCCATCGCGACCACCCGGCGCCGCCGCGACCGGGCGGTGCTGCGCAACTGGTCGAGGGGCGGCGGCGAGACGGCCTCGGTGACGGTGTCCACGTCGAATCCGGGGAACTCACGACCCGACATCGATCCTCCCGGTTTCCGTAGCGTCCGTGTCGGCAAGCAGCGCGGCCAGGGCGACCCGACCCCGCGACAGCCGGGACTTCACCGTCCCGGACGTCACGCCGAGCGTGGCGGCGACCTCGTCCACCGGCAGGTCGACGAGGTAGTGCAGCGCCAACGCGTGCCGCTGCCCCTCGGGCAGCGCGCGCAGCGCGGCGAGCAGGGCGAGGTGCTCCGGGGAGTGGTCGGCGACGGCCGGCGGCGCACCGATGCGGCGCAGCAGGCCGTCGTATATCCGGCGACGACGAAACCGACTGCGGGCCCAGTTCACCGCGAACCGACGCAACCAGGCCTCCGGGTTCTCCAGCCCGGCGAACCGACCCGGCGCCACAAGCGCCCGGGTGAACGCCTCCTGGACCGCCTCCTGCGCCTCGTTCAGGTCGCCGGTCACCGCGTACACCTGGACGACCAGGCGTCGAAAACAGCCGGCATACAGCTCGGAGATCAGATCGCCGTCGGACACCGCCACCTCCCTTCCCCTCACTCCCACCCACGGGCGGGGAAGAAGGTTCCGGTCGACGGCCAGAATCCGCCGTCAGTCGATGGGGAAGTCCACCACGACCGGCGCCCGTCGGACCCGCACGGGGGTCGCGGCGTCGAAGCCGGCGGCGTCGCGGTGCCACACCGGCGGGGCGTACGCGCAGTCACAGCGCAGCCGCACCCGCTGACCGGGGAGCAGGCGCAGGGCGTACCCGTTGCCCACGTCCGCCACGCCGGCCAGGTCCCCGGTGGCCGCGTCGAACGCGAGCACCTGGGCGTAGGTGAGCAGCTCGTCGACCACCACCGCTCCGCCCAGCGGGATGCCGGCGGGCAGCGCCTGGTTCAGGGTCGCTGTCAGCCCGGCGCGGACCCGCACCGTCCGCGCCTGCGCCCGGGCGCCCACCCCACCGGACCACACGGTGGCCAGCCCGCCCGCGGCGAACTGCACCGGCCAGTGGTACGGGCCGAGGCCGCTGATCGTGTAACGGCCCTCCTCGTCGGTCATGGGGCCGTGGTCGTCGTTCTTCGGGTCCGTCACGTAGGGCACGACCATCACCCGCGCGCGCGGCACCGGCGCGCCGGTCGCCGCGTCGGTCACCACCCCGACGACGGTGCCCGCCGGGTCGAGTCGGACGGTCGGCGCACCGACCACCGCACCGGGGCGGACCTGGACCACCTGCGCCCGCTCGCGCTCACCGGTGCCGCCGTGCCGGCCGACCCACTGCCAGCCGTACCCCGGCGGGTAGATGGAGTTGACCAGCAGCCGGTACCCGCCGGGGGCGACCTCGCTGGTCACCAGAACGCCCTGGTCGTCGGAGCAACCCCCGCCCCGGCCGAGCTGGTCCTCACCGAGGGTGACCGCCGCCAGGGCCGCGGCGTCCACCGGGACGAGCGCGGCGCAGACCCGGGGGACCGGCGCGCCGGTCGCCGCGTCGCGCACGACGGTGCGGACGGCGCCGGGCTCGGACGACCCGGGGGTACGCGCGGCGGCCGGGGCGGTGGCGTCAACGACGAGCAGGGCGACGGCGATGGTGGCGGTGAGGTGGCGCAGGAGTGTGCGACTCACGGGCGTGGTCCCTCCGTGTCGTGGCATGGTGAGCAGACGCTAACGGTCAGTAGATGATCCAAATCGGTCAATGTCGCGTTCCTGACTGAGGTGGGCCGACAACCCACTCGTGCCGCGCGAATGCCGCGTTATGCCCGAACGTGGCGCAGAGGTCACGGGTACCGCATAGCGTCACGGGGGCGGAACCACCGCTCGTCCCGCCGCACCGGCGGCGACGCCCACCGGAGAGGGACCGGACATGAGTCGTGTCGACACTGTGCTCCTGCCGGAGCTGGACGGGCCGGTGCCGGCGACGCTGCCCAGCGCGCTCGGCCTGCTGAGCCTGGCCCTGGGAGCCGGCGCGCTCGTCGCCCCCGGAGCCGTCGCGCGACTGACCGGGGTGGACGACACCCCGGCCGCGCGCTCCGTGCTCCCCGCCATCGGTCTGCGGGAGCTGGGCAGCGCCGCCGGCCTGCTCAGCGGCCGCCGACCCGCCGGGTGGGCCTGGAGCCGGGTAGCCGGCGACGCGATGGACCTCACCCTGCTTGGACGGGCCCTCGCCGACCGTGACGCTGAACGCCGCCGCCGGGTCGCGTTGACCACCCTCGCCATCGCCGGCGTCACCGCCGTCGACGTGCTCTCCGCCATCCGCATCGGCCGGGCGCGCCGGGCCCGCGCCCGGGTGATCCGGATGGAGATCGCGGTGACGGTGAACCGGTCGCCGGCCGAGGCGTACCGGTTCTGGCGGGACATGGAGAACCTGCCCCGGTTCATGGCGCACCTGGAATCCGTCCGCGCCGACGACCTGCGCCGCTCACACTGGATCGCCCGTGGCCCGGCCGGGCGCCGGGTCGAGTGGGACGCCGAGATCATCGACGACCAGCCGAACAAGTCGATCACCTGGCGGTCGATGCCCGGGACCCGGGTGCCAAACGCCGGGCGGGTCCGGTTCGTGCCCGCCCCCGGCGACCGGGGGACCGAGGTGCGGGTCGAGCTGCGTTACGCGCCGCCGGCCGGCGCGCTCGGCCGCGCGGTGGCGAAGCTCTTCGGCGAGGAACCCGAGCAGCAGGTCCGTGACGACCTGCGCCGGTTCAAGCAGGTGCTGGAGACCGGCGAGGTGGTCCGCTCCGAGGGCAGCCCCACCGGCATCTCCGTACGCCAACAGGCCATGCAGCGCCCCGCCCAGCCGCTGCCGGCGTCCCGCCGCTGACCGCCCGGGGCTCGTTCGAAAGGGACCGAGAATGAAGGCCACCGCCTGGATGGGACCCGACAGCGTCAAGGTCATCGACGTACCCGACCCGAGCATCATGAACGCCCGGGACGCGATCGTCCGGGTCAGCACCACGGCAATCTGCGGCTCCGACCTGCACCTCTACCACGGCTACATCCCCGCCATGCGCAAGGGCGACATCCTCGGCCACGAGTTCATGGGCGAGGTCGTCGAGGTGGGCCCCCAGGTCCGCAACCTCAAACCGGGTGACCGGGTGGTGGTGCCCTTCCCGATCGCCTGCGGGCACTGCTCGTCCTGCCAACGCGGCCTCTACTCGGTCTGCGAGAACTCCAACCCGAACGCCGGCATCGCCGAGAAGATCATGGGGCACTCGCCGGCCGGCATCTTCGGCTACTCCCACCTGCTCGGCGGCTACGCCGGTGGTCAGGCCGAGTACGCCCGGGTGCCGTTCGCCGACGTCGGCCCGGTCACGGTGCCCGACGACGTCAGCGACGACCAGGCGGTGATGCTCGCCGACGTGTTTCCGACCGGCTACATGGGCGCCGAGATGTGCGACATCAAACCCGGGCAGGTGATCGCGATCTGGGGCGCCGGGCCGGTCGGGCTGCTCGCCGCGGCCAGCGCCCGGCTGCTCGGCGCCGAGCGGGTGATCGTCATCGACCGCTTCCCGTACCGGCTGCGACTGGCCCAGGAGCACCTCGACGCCGAGACGATCAACTACGAGGACGTCGACGTGCTGGACACGCTCAACGAGATGACCGCCGGCCGGGGCCCCGACGCGTGCATCGACGCGGTGGGCCTGGAGGGCCACCACGGCAACGCCGCCATGTACGCGTACGACCGGGCCAAGCAGGTCGCCCGGGTCGAGACGGAACGGCCGTTCGCGCTGCGACAGGCGATCCTCGCCTGCCGCTCCGGAGGTGTGGTGTCGGTCGTCGGCGCGTACGGCGGCTTCGTCGACAAGTTCCCGATGGGCGCGTTCATGAACAGGTCGCTGGTCATGCGTACCGGTCAGTGCCACGTCCAGCGCTACACCAGACCACTGCTGGAACACATCCGGCGCGGCGAGATCGACCCGAGCTTCATCGTCAGCCACCGGATGCCGCTGCGTGACGCCCCGAAGGGCTACAAGATCTTCCAGAAGAAGCAGGACGACTGTACGAAGGTGCTGCTCAAGGTCTGACCCCTCCGCTCGACAGCCCTGTCCCGCCCGGCCCGCGCAACTCCGGCAACGCCCCGTCCCGCCCCGCCCGGCCCGGCCCGCGTCGATCTAGCAGTTTCGGTCGTCGATAAGCGCAGTATGCCCCCGATGCCGGGACACCAAGCGCAAGATCGCGACCCACCAACGTCGATCATGGAGTTGTGGTGCCTGGTTTGGGGCTATTAAAGGTACTTTGCGGCCCACCACAACTCCATGATCGACGGGGGAGTAGGGCCGCCGGGGCGCGGGTGGGTTGGGGTGGTTTGGGGTGGTTTGGGGTGCGGTGGGTTGGGGTGGGCGGGGGACGCTGTCCGCGCTGCCTTTGGAGCTGATGTCGCAAACGAATCACGGTGCGACGGCTGTGCTGTCGCGAGCGAGGGATGGCCGTGATGTCGCCGGCGAGCGACGGCCAGGACGTTGCGAACGCGCGACCGCCGGCCGTGATGTCGCAAACGGTTCAGCTCCAAAGGCTGTCCATCTCCATTGCGGGCCGGCGGTGGTCGTGGGGTCGCGGTTACCGTGTCGGCTATGGATGGTGTCGGTGCCGCCGCGCACGGGACAACTGATCTCCCTGGCCGGGCCTGCGAGTTCCGGGCCGGTCAGTGGCGCGACGGCCACCTCTACAGCCGGCTGCGTGACGACCCGCCCCCTGCGGCGCCAGCCCAGGGTGCCCTGACCGCTTGCTGACGGGCCGTCCGGTTCGGTGGACCAGCCTGTTTGTGGCCGAGGACCCAGGGAACTCGCCCCGTTCGTCCGCCGGCAGGCCGCACGGCCCGCCGAGGAGACGGAAGGAGCGGGTCATGGAGTACGACCAGATGATCGCCACGGTACGACAGCGCGCGGGTCTCGGGGAGAACGAGGCCGTGCGGTCCGTGCAGGCCGTCCTGTCGGTGCTCGGAGAACGGCTCGCCGGACAGGAGGCCGACAACCTGGCGGCCCAGCTACCGGACCGGTTGAACGGGTCCGTCACCCGGAACCCGCAGGGCCGACGGTGGGACGTCGGCGAGTTCCTGAAGAACGTCGGCGACCGCGAGCAGGTCGCGAACGCGGACCAGGTGCGCGAACATGCCCAGGCGGTGCTGCGTACCGTCGCCGAGGCGCTCAACGACGACGAGCGGCACGACCTGCTCGCCCAGTTGCCCGGCGGCATCATCGACCTCTTCGGCGTGCCCACCCCGCGCGGCTGAGCGTCGCCCGCGCCGCGACCGGCCGGACCGGCCGGTCCCGGCGGCGTGTGCGTCGGCACCGGAGGTCAGCGGGGGCGAACTCCGGCCTCCACGGTCAGGGTCCCGGCGGCGGCGTCGATCGTGGCCCGCGCGCCGAGCGGCACGGTGAGCTGCCCGTTGCCGTGCCCCAGCCGCAGCCCGCCCAGGACCGGCACACCCAGGTCGTACAGGCGGTCCTTCAGCACCGCCGCCGCGTCCCACTCGCCCGCCCCGCCGACGCTGTTGGTGATCTGACCGACGACCACCCCGGCGAGCCGGGACAGCGCGCCCACCCGGCGAAGCTCGGTCAGCATCCTGTCGATGCTGTACGGAGCCTCGTCCACGTCCTCGAAGAACAGGATCGCGCCGTCGAACCTCGGGAGGTCCCCGGCGCCGAACGAGGTGGAGAGCAACGTCAGGCAACCGCCGAGCAGAGGGCCGGACGCCCGCCCCGGCACCACCACGGAGGCCGCCGTCTCGGCCGGGTCCCTGGTGAGCGTGACGGGCGCGGTGGTCATCACCGCCTGACGCAGTGCCTCGGCCGACTCCGGGCCGGTGCGGACGTCGTTCCAGTTGACCATCGGGCCGTAGAAGGTGACCAGGCCGGCCTCGCGCCAGAGCTTGCCCTGAATGCTGGTGATGTCGCTGAAACCGACCACCACCCGAGGATCCCGGCGCAGAGCGGAGACGTCGATCTGGTCGACGATGCGTTGGGTGCCGTAACCGCCGCGGGCGGCGAAGACCGCACGAACCCCGGGGTCGGTGAGCGCGGCGTTGAGGTCCGCCAGCCGCTGCGCGTCGGTGCCGGCCAGGTAGCCGTACCTGGCGTAGATATGCTCGCCCAGCTCGACCTCCAGACCCCAGCCGCGCAGGATCTCGATGCCGCGACCCATCAGGGTGGGATCCGGAGTCCGACCGGGTGCCACCACTCGTACCCGGTCACCGGGGGCCAGCACCGGCGCCCGCAGTGCCCGCTTCGCACCACCCGGAGCAGCGGCCTGCGCCCCCGTCGGCGCTGCCGTGCCGACGAGCGCGGCGCCGCCGGCAGCCGCCGCGCCCATCCGCAGCATGCGCCGACGGGACAGGGCCGGCGCGGGACGTTGAGTCGGGACGCGGTCGGATCCAGAGGTGGCCACTGGCAACCCTCCATCATCATCGATGTCCAGTCGCTGCAGCCTACGACGGTCCTCGATGCGTATGGGGGTCCACAAGGGACACAGCAGGGGCTAGGGGATGGGCCACTCGTGCACGGGACGGTTGCTGTGCATCAGTTCCACGTAGTGCCGGACCACCTCGCGCAACGCCTCCGGCCGGTCCAGGTGGTCGGTCGACTCCAGTCGGTGCAGCGTCCCCACCTGCCAGGTCGCGCCGTTGCGGCTGGTCAGGCAGCGCTGCTCGATGACGCCGAGCAGCCGGTCCCGCTCGGCCGGGTCGAGCCCCCACCGGTCCAGGCCGTGGTGCGCCATCGGCAACAACCGGCGCAACACCAACTCGGTGACCGGCAGGTAGCCGAGGCCGGGCCAGAAGACCTGCGCGTCGATGCCGTGCCGGGCGCAACTGGTGAAGTTCTCCTCGGCGGCGCTGAACGACATCTGCGACCACAGTGGTCGGTCCGACTCGGCGAGGGCGCGAACCAACCCGAAGTAGAAGGCGCCGTTGGCCACGGTGTCCAGCACGGTCGGGCCGGCGGGCAGCACCCGATTTTCCACCCGCAGGTGAGGGCGACCCCGCGACACGTCGTACACCGGGCGGTTCCACCTGTAGACGGTGCCGTTGTGCAGGCGCAACTCGGCCAGATTGGGTACCTCGCCGGCCGCGAGGGCCTGCGCCGGGTCCTCCGGATCGCAGACCGGCAGCAGCGCCGGGAAGTAGCGCACGTTCTCCTCGAACAGGTCGAAGACGCTGGTGATCCATCGTTCGCCGAACCAGACGCGGGGGCGTACCCCCTGGGCTTTGATCTCTTCCGACCGGGTGTCGGTGGCCTGCTGGAACAGCGGGATGCGGGTCTCACGCCACAGCTCCCGGCCGAAGAACAACGGCGAGTTCGCGCCGACCGCGACCTGGATGCCGGCGATCGCCTGGGCGGCGTTCCAGTAGTCGGCGAACTGGACCGGGCTGACCTGAAGGTGGAACTGGGTGCTGGTGCAGGCAGCCTCCGGGGTGATCGTGTCGGCGGTGACCGCCAGCCGCTCCACCCCGCTGATGGCGATCGGCAGATCCTCACCCCGGGCTGCGAAGATCTGCTCGTTGAGCAGCTTGTAACGGGGGTTGGCCGACAGGGTCTCGGCGGTCAGGTGCTCGGGGCGCAGCGTCGGCAGGATGCCGATCATGACCATGTGCGCGCCGATCGCCCGTGCCTTCACCTCGGCGGCGTTGAGGCTCGCCCGTACGTACTCCTCGAAGTCGGCCGTGCCGGTGCCGGTCAGCCGACGCGGCGGCACGTTGATCTCGACGTTGAACTGGCCCAGCTCGGTCTGGAAACTGTCGTCGGCGATGGCCGCCAGCACGTCGGCGTTGCGCATCGCCGGATTCGACGCCTCGTCGACCAGATTCAGCTCGATCTCCACACCGGTCATCGGCCGGTCGAGGTCGAAGCGGGCCTCGCGCAGCATTTCGGCGAAGACGTCGAGACAGCGGCGGACCTTGTCGCGGTAGCGGGCGCGATCCTCTCGACTGAAGGTTCGTACGCCGACGTCCTCGCCCATGGTCACCGCCCTGTCACCGCTGGTCCCCCTAACCTCGCACGTGATCGGCGGGCGGGGGAAGACCCGAGGACCCTTTCCTACCCACCTGCCCGCCCCGTTAGCCCAGCCAGAGCGGACCGATAGCATTGCGGCCCGAGAGGTGGTGGCGTACGGATGCGCGAGAAGGTGACCCGGCTGTTCGTCGTGGCGGCGATCGCCGAGGCCTGCTCCTGGCTGGCCCTGCTGGTCGGCATGGTGGTCAAGTACGGCCCGTCCGACAACGAGCTGGGCGTCAAGATCTTCGGGCCGATCCACGGGGCCCTGTTCGTCGCGTACGTCCTGCTGGTGCTGGCCGTGGCCCGGCTGCACCGCTGGAGCCTGCTGGCCACGGCGGTGGCCCTGGCCAGTGCGGTGCCGCCGTTCGCCACGTTGGCCTTCGAGCGCTGGGCCCGCCGCCGGGGGATGCTCGGCGCCGACAGGCGACCGGCCCGCGAGCCCGCGCCGGTCGGCTGAGCCACCGGTCCGGCTGAGCCGGTCCGAGGCGGCTGAGCCGGCTGAGCCACAGGTCCGGCTGATCCCGCAGCCGGCCCGCGAACCCGCCGGGCCGCTCAGGTCAGCGCGGAACAGGCCGCGATGCCGGCCAACAGCAACCCACCCAGGAACGCCTGTAGTAGCAGCGGCGGCCCGAGGTGCGACCAGAGCGTCGCGGTCCGTGGCGTCAGTAGCTGCCCGGTGGTGAGGTTGACGATCCGCTCGATCCGGGGCGGCAGGTCCGGGTCACGTTGCGGGCGCAGGGTGAGTTGCACCTGGTCGGCCGGGTGCAGGGCACTCTGCGGCAGATGGCCGTGCAGCTCCACCTCACAGAGCTGACCGGCGGTGTTGCGCAGCCGCACCGGTGTGACCAGGTACTCCGGGCCCTGCTTCAACTCCTTCCAGCGACGCCTGGTGCCGCCACCGCCGAAGGAGAAGAGCGCGCGCAGCAGCAGGGCGGGCAGCCGGGCGAAGGCAGCCGCCGCGAGCACCGCCACCAGCACCGGCTGACCGATGCGCACCTCACGGGTGTAGCCGTCGAGCAGGCGGACCAGCCGCCCGGTGACGATCCGCTCCGTCGGGTGCACGATCCGTCGGGTATCGAGTCCGCTGTCCATCTCCACCACCGAGAGTCCGCTTGTGTTCACAGATCGTATCGACGTCCTCGGTTGAACGACGTGAATGAAACCTGGTCACGGGCTCACGGCCGCGAGGTGACATCACCGGCGACCCGGGTAAGCGGGGGGCCGAGCTGGAAAGGGGTCGAGCATGCAGCTGTCCTTCCTGCGCCCGCTCTACGACCGTCCCGGGCCGTGGTGCTCGGTGTATCTGGACGCCTCCGCGGACACGGAGGACGCCAAACCCGCTCTGGACCTGCGCTGGCGTGCCCTGGAACGCGGCCTGGCCGAACAGGGGGCGGACGAGGCGGACATCGCCGCGCTGGACCGGGTGGTCCGCGGCCACGATCCGATGGTCGGGGACTACGGCCTGGCGCTCTTCGCCAGTCACGGCCGGGTGGTGCTCTCCGAGTACCTGTCCGCGCCGCCACTGCGGGACCTGGCCAACGTCGGGTCGTTGCCACACGTGATGCCGCTGCTCGCGCAGCGCGGCGAGCAGGTCGCCTGGGTACGCGTGGTCGCCGACCGGGTCGGCGCCGACGCCATGGCGGTCAGCGCCGGTGGGGTGCCCCGTCGGGCACACGTCGCCGGCCGCGACGAGTACCCGCTGCGGCGGACGAAGCCCGGCGGCTGGTCCCAGTCGCGCTACCAGCGGGCGGCCATGGAGGCGTGGCACCAGAACGCCGGTGACGTCACCGCGGCCACCGTGCAGCTGGCCGACCGGGTCGGCGCGGACGTGGTGGTGGTCGCCGGTGACGTCCGGGCCACCGGCATGATCGCCGCCCAGATGCCGGAGCGCTGGCAGGACCTGGTGGTCCGGACCGATGCCGGTTCCCGCGCCGGCGGCGCCGACCAGACGATGCTCGACGACCTCACCGTGCAGACCATCGCGGAGATCGCCGACCAGCGGATCAGCGCCGCGCTGGACAAGTTCGGCGTGCAGGAGGACGTGGGCGGCGGCCTCGACGCCGTCGTCTCGGCCCTGCAACGCAACCAGGTCGACATGATGATCATCGTGGACGACCCGTCGGCCAACGGTGAGTTGTGGATCGGCGCGGAACCCACCGAGATCGCCGTCGACCCGGGACAGTTGGCCGCCATGTCGGTGACCGACCCGCAACGGGTACGCGCCGACGCGGCGCTGGTCCGGGCGCTCGTCGGCACCGACGCGGCGCTGACCGTGCTCGGCCCCGACGAGGCACCCGACCTGACCGACGGCGTCGGCGCGGTGCTGCGTTACGTCGACCCCAGCACACCGGGGCGCGACAATGGTTGACCGAACGGTTGCGGACGTCGTGGTGGAGCGGCTGCTGGCCTGGCGGGTGCCCCGTGCCTTCGGGTACCCGGGCGAGGCGATCGCCCCACTCGTGGACGCGCTGGACCGTACCGGCGGTGAACCGGCGTTCATCCCGGCCCGACACGAGGAGACCGCCTCGTTCATGGCCACCGGGCACGCCAAGTTCACCGGCGGCATCGGGGTCTGCCTCGCCACCCAGGGGCCCAGCGCCGTGCAGCTGCTCAACGGCCTCTACGACGCGAAACTGGACAGCAAGCCGGTGGTGGCCATCGTCGGGGAGGACATCTCCGGGCCGCTTGGCGGCGCGCACCAGGAGATCGGGCTGAGCCGGCTCTTCGGTGACGTGTGCAACCAGTTCGTCAGGTACGGCCGCAGCCCGGACGAGGTGGGCACGCTGCTGGACCAGGCGTTCCGGACGGCGGCGGCGACCCGCAGCCCGACCTGCGTGGTGCTGCCCCGGCAGTTGCAGGAGGCGCTGGTGCCCGACCCGCAGTCGTACGGCGCCGGGGTGATCACGGCGACCCCCGGCGAGCCGCTGGCCCGGGTCCTGCCGCACGAGGCGGACCTCGACGCCGCCGCGCAGCTGCTCAGCGGCGGCCAGCGCACCGCGATCCTGGTGGGCCAGGGCGGTCGGGACGCGGCCGCCGAGATCATCGAGGTGGCCGACCGGCTCGGCGCCGGGGTGGCCACCTCGCTGCTGGGCAAGCCGGTGCTCGACGAGCGGCTGCCCTTCCACACCGGGGTGCTCGGCGAGGTCGGCACCCCGGCGGCGGCCGAGCTGATGGGTGGCTGCGACACGCTGCTGATGGTCGGCACCAACGACCCGTGGACCGACTACTTCCCAATGCCGGAGCAGGCGCGCACGGTGCAGATCGACATCGACGGCCGCCGCATCGGCACCCGCTACCCGGCCGACGTCCCGCTTGTCGGTGACGCCGCCGAGACACTGCGGGCACTGCTGAGCCGGCTGCGCGGTCGGCCCGAGCAGCAGTGGCGTGCCACCGTCGAGAGTTCGGTGGACAGGTGGCGGGAGGTCGCCGCCGAGCGTGCCGCGGCCGCCGCCGACCCGGTCAACCCGCAGCTCGTCCTGCAGGAGTTGTCCGCCCGGATGCCCGGCACCGGCGCGGTCGCGGTCGATGTCGGCTCGGTCCTCTACTGGTACGCCCGCCACCTCACCCTGCCGCCGGGGGTCAACGCACAGCTGTGCGGCACCCTCGGCTCGATGGGCTGTGCGCTGCCGTACGCGGTGGCGGCCAAGCTCGCCGCCCCCGACCAGCCGGTGGTCGCGCTCGTCGGTGACGGGGCGATGCAGCTCAACGGGCTCGCCGAGCTGATCACCGTGTCGCACCTCTGGCAGCGGTGGCGTGACCCTCGGCTGGTGGTGCTGGTGCTCAACAACCGGGACCAGAACGGTATGGGAGGTGGGCGGCAGCCGTCGTCCGACCCGACCCACCGGCGCCCCGACGTGCCGTACGCCGGGTGGGCCCGACTGCTGGGGCTGCACGGGGTGCGGGTGGACCGGCCGGAGTTGGTCGGCGCGGCCTGGGACGAGGCCCTCGCCGCCGACCGCCCCTGCGTACTGGAGGCGGTCGTCGACCCGGCGGTGTCGCTGGCGCCGCCGGAGCCCGCCTTCGCCGACCTGCGGGGTCTGTACGCCGAGGGTGCTCCGGCCCGGAAGGTCCGCGAGCAGGTGGAGGTCACCGCGAACGCCGACGATCTCGTTTAGTCACCCCGGACCAGGGCATCAGTAGCGGCCTGACGACGCTGGAGGTCACATGTCCGAGCCCGCCGACCGCCGCTACGGTCCCGCGACCCTGCCGAGGGCGCGCGGCCCACTCTCGGCAGCGGTCGTCGAGGCGCTGCGACTTCCGGCGTACGACCTGCCGGCCAGCCTTGGTGTCGACCTCGACCCGGCGGACCCGATCACGGACGAGGATCTGCAACTGACGCTGTTCCTCTGCTACGAGCTGCACTACCGGGGCTGGCTCGGGGTGGACGAGTCGTGGGAGTGGCAGCCGACACTGTTGGCCCTGCGCGCCCGCTGCGAGCAGGTCTTCGAGGCGGCGCTGCGCCGGCTGGTCGGTTCGCCGCCGGTGCCCGTCGCCGGGGTTGCCGCCGGTCTGGCCGAACTGGTCGCCGCCGACGACGGCCCACCACTGGCCGCGACGCTGCAACGTCGCGCGGACCTCACCCAGTTCCGCGAGTTCGTCGCCCACCGCTCCGTCTACCACCTGCGGGAGGCGGACCCGCACAGTTGGGCGCTGCCCCGCCTCGGCGGGCCCGCCAAGGCCGCGCTCGTGGAGATCCAGACCGACGAGTACGGCAACGGGCGGCTGGACCGGATGCACGCCGAGTTGTTCCGGCGCACCCTCGACCGGCTGGGCCTGGACACCAGCTACGGGGCGTACATCGACGTGGCGCCGGCGGTGACGTTGGCGACCAACAACCTGATGTCGTTGTTCGGGCTGCACCGCCGGCTACGCGGTGCGCTGCTCGGGCACCTGGCCGCGTTCGAGATGACCTCCTCGCTGCCCAACCGTCGCTACGGCAACGGGCTGCGCCGGCTCGGCTTCGACGAGGTGGCCACCCGCTTCTACGACGAGCACGTCGAGGCGGACGCGGTGCACGAGCAGATCGCCGCCCACGACATGTGCGGCGGCCTGGCCCGCGCCGAGCCGGCCCTCGCCCCGGACGTGCTCTTCGGCGCGGAGGCCGGGCTCGCACTGGACCGGCTGTTCGCGGCGCACCTGCTGGACAGGTGGGCCGCCGGCCACAGTTCCCTGCGCGCGCCCGCCCCGCCGGCCCTGCCGCCTACCGTCCCGCTCGTCGCGTCGACCACGGTGGTGGCCCCGCCGGCCCCACCCGCCCTGGTCTGACCCGCGGCACACCGGGTCGCGCCCACGCGGGGTGAGGCCGGCGGTTTGTCTGTCGGCGCTGGGGTGGGGAGTGTCGGGCCTTGAGCTGGGGTGCCGGGCTCCGGTTGCCTTGAGGTGAGTGTCGGGCCTTGAGGTGGGAGTGCCGGGCCGTGGCCGTACGGCCGGGGTGCCGGCCTTGAGTTGTGCGGCTGGGTGTCGGGCTTTGGGTAGTGCGGCTGCGTGTCGGGCTTTGGGTAGTGCCGCTGCGTGTCGGGCTTTGGGTAGTGCCGCTGGGGTCTCCCGCGTCGGGGCCGCCCTTTGCTCTGCACCCGCCGACGCACCACCCACGTGCGCAACGCCACGCCCATGCGGGGATCAGCGAGCGCGCACCACGTACCCCACCAGGTCACGTAACCCCACTGCGGGCCACGCAAGCGCCCACACGCGGGCTCGCCAACGCGCTGGTCACTCAGGCTTACGCACGCCGAACCGACGCGATGAGCGCGTCACGGACCCAGGCTCGCAAAGATGCGAGCGGGCAACGAGCTGTCCGCCAACCGGCGCACGGTCTGGTCGGCACTGCCGCGTCGATCATGGAGTTGTGGTGGGTGATAAAAAGTCCGCGAGATGACAAAACGGGCACCATAACTCCATGATCGACGCGATGGGCCTGTCCCTGGTTCGCGATCTTGCACTTTCTGTCCTGACGCAAGGGGCATATCGCCTCATGTCGACAACAGAAACTGCAAGATCGGCGCGATCCTCGGGTTCGGCGCGGTTTTCACGGCGCGGCGTGGGCGGCGCGGCGCGGGCTTGGCGGGGCGGGCTTGGCGGCGCCGGGTTCGGCGGGGCGGGCTTGGCGGGGCGGGCTTGGCGGGGCGGGCTTGGCGGGGCGGGCTTGGCGGGGCGGGCGGGGCGGGGCTTGGCGGCGTGGGCTTGCGGGGGCGGCCTGGGGGCGCGGGGTTTGGCGGCGCGCGCGGCGTGGGCGTCGCTTGGGGGTTTGGTCGACTCTTGTGCTTACGGCAGCGCGTGACGTGACGAGGGGTGGGCTCACCCCTCGCGGGTGGTGCCCGCGCGGAAGGCGATCGCCTTGTGGGTGCCGTCGCAGAACGGCTTGAGCGCCGACTTGCCACACCGGCACAGCGCCACCGTGCCCCGCCGGGCGTCGATGCGCTCGCCGTCCGGCGTGACCAACGCGAAGTCGCCACGGACCAGGAGCGGTCCGTCCTCGTACGGGGTGATCGTGGCGGCGGCGGGCTCGCTGGTGTCGTCGGTGCGCATGAACCCGGAAGTGCCCGCCCTGACCCCGGCGAAACCAGCGCGGCCGAACGCCGGTGATGACCGGGGCACCCCGCTGACCAGCGGAATGTGCCGCCGGGTGGGTGATGCCCCGTTTGAACCTGATCGGGACGGGAAGCCCGGCCGCGTGGTGAGCGAACGAGGCAAGGTGGGGCCGGTGCACAAGGTGCACAAGGGGCTCACGGCCGATGGCGCCGGTCTTGCCGGCGACCGGGTCGTGGCCGCGGGCAGCGCGGCCCGGGTGCTGGTCGCCGCCACCGCCCGGGCCCTGCGCGGGGTGGACTGCGCCGACCTCGGGCACACCGGGCCGACGTCGCGGTTCCTCGGTGCCCCCGAGCCGGTACGCCGCGCCGCCGTCACCCGCGCCGCCGGCCGGGTCGCGCTCACCGTCGCCCAGGCCGACGAGGTGGACGCCGCCCGGGTGGCCCGGTGGTTCGTCGACCAGTACCCCCGTCGCCGCTACCCCGGGGTGATCATCGGCTCTCCGCACGGCGCGGCGGCGCACCTCGCGGTGGCCCTCGGCGTGCCGTGGCTGCCGGCCGGCTTCGAGATGACGCTGCACTGGTCGGACGGCGGGGTGGACCGTCCGGCGGACGCCGTGGAGCACGGGGCGGCACTCGCCACCCGGTTGCTCGCCGGCAACGCCGACCTGCACCTGCGTCAGGTGCACTGCCCGGCCAGCCGTGGCGCGTTGACCGGGGCGACCGTGTCGCTGACCGCCGCATGGCGGGCCCTACCGGCCGCGTACGCGCAGTTCCTGGCCGATCTGCTGCTGCCGGGGGCTCCGGTGCTGCTGGTCCTCGACGCGCGCACCTGGCCGGTGCTGGAGCGCGGGCCGGGGCACAGCTTCCAGCTCGGCTGCCCGGGCAGCGGGCTGGACCCGGTGGACTTCCACCCGGACAGTCACGCCTTGCGGCAGGTGCTGCGCTCCGTCGGCGGCGACGCCACCCGGTGGGAGCCGCCGGAGGTGTCCGTGGCGTCGGCGTACGCCGAACATGGTGTCGACCCGGCCTTCGAGCCTGCGGTGCGGGACTGGTCGGCGCGGCGTGGGCACCCGCTGCACCGGGTGTTGGTGCCCGGTCCGGCGGCGCTGAGCGCAGGCGTGGCCGACCTGTACCGCCGGTGGCTGCGGCGTGCCGGCAAGACCGGTGACCGGTTGGTGGTGGAGTGTGGCCGGCTGCTCGACCCGTGGCAGGTGGTGCGGGCGGGGCTGGTGCCGTACTGGTGCGAGAACGCCACCCGCCGCAGCGTCGACGAGGCCGAGTGGTGGCTGGCCGGCAGCGAGGCGTTCAGCTCGGTGGACGTGCTGCCCGAGCCGCCGGGGGTGCGCTCGCCCGCGTTGGCCGGGCTGCCGCAGTGGCTGGCCGTGGCCGGCTTCGGTCGACGGCGTCGGGCGCTGGACCGCACCACCGCCCGGGGTTACCCGGTCACCTCGGTGCCTACCCGCCGGGCCACCGAGGTCCTCCGTGCCCAGCCGTACGACCTGCCCACGCCGCCCCCGATCGGGGTCGCCGAGGCCCTGTCCGCGCTCCGCGACAGCGGCGGCCACCAGGGGTTGTTGGTCTCCTGAGACGGAGGACGCCGAAACATCCTCGCGAACCCTGGGTCCCGTGATTGAGTACCTACGGAGCGGGAACATCGCTGGCTGCTACGGCCTGATTGCGCTGCGTAGAAGCGGTGTCGCCCGCTGGCATCCCAGTCACTGACCCACTTTCCGGCCCGGTGCGTGGCTCGACCACGCGCACGACCGGTTTCCCGATCCGGGCGGGGGACCTTCCTGAGGGAGGCGCGGATGTTCGGACAGACGAGCACGAGCACGACCACACCACCACCCACGGATCGAGGTCTGGAGGACCTCGACGCGGCGGCGATGGCGTACGCGGCGCGGATCGCCGGGCTGCCGCCGGAGCGGCGGGGGGAGGCTCGGGACGACCTGGTCCGTTTCGCGCTGCCGTTCGCCGGGCGGCTGGCCCGCCGGTACCGGGGGCGGGGGGAGCCACTCGAGGATCTGGAGCAGGTGGCCCGACTGGGGCTCGTCAACGCCGTCGACCGCTATGACCCGGAACGGGGCTCGTTCACCGCGTACGCCGCGATCACCATCGTGGGCGAGATCAAACGGCACTTCCGGGACCGGACCTGGGGCGTCCACGTGCCGCGCCGGCTGCGGGACCTGATCCTCGAGGTGGGGCAGGCGACCGCCGCTCTCACCAGCGAACTGTCCCGGGCTCCGACGGTGGCCGAGTTGTCGGCCCGGCTGGAGACCCCGGAGGAGGAGATCCTCGCCGCCCTGGAGTCGGCGGCCGGCTACAGCCCGGCCTCCCTCAACGCTCCGGTGGGCGGGGAGAGTTCGGCCGAGTTCGGGGATCTGGTCGGCGAGTCGGACAACGCGTTGGAGTCGGTCGACGACCGGGTGACGGTGAGCGGACTGCTGCACCGACTGCCCTGGCGTGAGCGGCGGATCCTTGCGATGCGCTTCTACGGCAACCAGACCCAGGCGGAGATCGCGGCCCGGTTCGGCATCTCGCAGATGCACGTGTCCCGGCTGCTGTCGCGGGCGCTCACCTGGTTGCGTCAGGCGATGCTCGCCGACGCGCCGCCGCCGTGGCAGAACGGGGCCGCCGAGCCCGACCCGGGCAAGACCCGGATCTCGGTCAAGCAGAACGGCGACACGGTGGTGGTCGAGGTCGGTGGCGAGGTCGACCGCGACGGCGCGGACCAGTTGCGCCGGGCCATGCTGGAGGCGGTCACCGGCCAGCCCAGCGAGGTGGTCGTCGACCTGGTCGGCGCGGGTGGGTTCGACGCCGGGGGGATCGCCGCGCTGATGGCCGGGCGGGACGCGGCGGAGCGGACCGGAGTGCCGCTGCGGCTGACCCGGGTCCAGCCCGCGGTACGCCGCTCACTCACCGCCGCCGGCCTTGCGCCGGCCCGGGACTGAGCCGCCGGCCTCGCGCCGGCCCGGGACTGAGCACAGCCGAACGGGCGAAGGGCCGACACCCCGGCGGGTGTCGGCCCTTCCACGCGTACGCCTGGTCAGCGCTCTTCGGGGTTGCCGTCGCTGTGCGGATGCCGCCAGCGCTCGTGCGGCTTCGGGGTGTCCTCGGCGTCCTGCGGTGGGTCGCTCTGCTCGAAGCTCGGCCGGCGGACGCCCTCGGGCTCCGGCACGTCCACCGGCCGGGCGCCGGAGCGCGGCGCCGGCTGGTAGTCGGTCGCCTCGCGGGCGCCGTGCGCGCCCTCGGCGGCCGGCGACTCCGGCGCGTGGTGCTCCAACCGCAGCTCCTCGGCGAACTGCTGCGGCGGCTTGGTGGTGCGCTGCGGCAGGTCGCGACCCAGGTCGGCGACGAGCGGACCGTACTTCAGGTCGAACGCGGGGCGCTCCGAGCGGATCCGGGGCATCCGGTCGAAGTTGCGCAGCGGCGGCGGACAACTGGTCGCCCATTCGAGGGAGTTGCCGAAGCCCCACGGGTCGTCCACCGTCACCACCGCACCGTAGCGCCAGGACTTCCAGGCGTTGTAGATGAAGAAGAGGGTGGACAGGCCGAGGACGAACGCGAAGATGCTGGAGATCGTGTTCAGGGTGGTGAAGCCGTCGGTCGGCAGGTAGTCGGCGTACCGGCGCGGCATGCCCTCGGCGCCGAGCCAGTGGTGCACCAGGAAGGTGCCGTGGAAGCCGATGAACATGGTCCAGAAGTGCGCCTTGCCGAGCCGCTCGTCGAGCAGCCGCCCGGTCATCTTGGGCCACCAGAAGTAGTACCCGCCGAAGAGGGCGAAGACCACGGTGCCGAAGACCACGTAGTGGAAGTGCGCCACCACGAAGTAGCTGTCGTGGGTGTGCCAGTCCACCGGCGGGCTGGCCAGCAGGACGCCGGTCAGACCGCCGAGCAGGAAGGTGACCAGGAAGCCGATGGCGAAGAGCATCGGCGTCTCGAAGGTGAGCTGGCCCTTCCACATGGTGCCGATCCAGTTGAAGAACTTCACACCGGTGGGCACCGCGATGAGGTAGCTCAGGATGCTGAAGAACGGCAGCAGGACCTGGCCGGTGGCGAACATGTGGTGCGCCCAGACCGTCATGGACAGCACGGTGATGGCGATGGTGGCCAGCACGATCCCGGTGTAGCCGAACAGTGGCTTGCGGGAGAAGACCGGAATGATCTCGGTGATGATGCCGAAGAACGGCAACGCGATGATGTAGACCTCGGGATGACCGAAGAACCAGAACAGGTGCTGCCAGAGCATCGGGCCGCCGGTGGCGGGGTCGTACACGTGCGCGTTGAGCAGGCGGTCGGCGGAGAGGGCCAGCAGCGCGGCGGCCAGCAGCGGGAAGACGAGGATCACCAGCACGCTGGTGAACAGCATGTTCCAGGTGAAGATCGGCATCCGGAACAGGGTCATCCCCGGCGCGCGCAGGGTCAGGATCGTGGTGATCAGGTTGACCGCGCCCAGGATGGTGCCCAGACCGGAGACGACCAGGCCGAGCACCCACATGTTCGCGCCCACGCCGGGGCTGTGGTCCACGTCGCTGAGTGGGCTGTACGCGGTCCAGCCGAAGTCCGCCGAACCTCCCGGGGTGACGAACCCGCCGATCACCATGAGCCCGCCGAACAGGTACAGCCAGTAGGCGAGCGCGTTGAGGCGGGGGAACGACACGTCCGGTGCGCCGATCTGGATCGGCACGATGAAGTTGGCGAACCCGAACGCCGCGGGCGTCGCGAACAGCAGCAGCATCACCGCGCCGTGCGAGGTGAAGAGCTGGTTGTACTGCTCGGAGGAGAGGAACTGCATCCCCGGCCGGGCCAACTCGGCGCGCATCACCATCGCCTGTAGGCCCGCCACCAGGAAGAACCCGAAGGAGGTCAGCAGGTACAGCACGCCGATCTGCTTGTGGTCGGTCGTGGCCAGGAACTTGATCAGGGAGTTGCCGGGGACCGGCGCCCGTACCGCTCCCGGGAAGCCCCCGAAGCGGGCCGGTGCCAGGATCGCCGGGCCCCGATCGCGACCGGGTTCCGTGGTTACCCGCTTGGGCATGGCTGCTCACCCCGTCGTGACGGCAGAAAGGACGGGCGTGCCTACCCGACCCTCGCACCATGTAACCAGGCCAGAGCGGTAATTTCGGTCAGAACGCTGGTACCCGGGCGCAAGCGCCTCGAACGCTCAGCTTGCCGGCAGCATCGCCCAGACGGCCTTGCCCTGACCCGCCGGCACGCTGCCCCAGCGCTGGGCCAGCTCCCGCACCAGCATCAACCCACGCCCGCCCTCGGCGTGCAGGTCCGCACCGCCGGGCCGGGCCTGCGCGCTGCTGCCGTCCACCACCGCCAGATGCAGGTACGGGCGGCGCAGCGTCACCGTCACCTGCATCGGGGTGCCGGCGTGGCGCACCACGTTGCCGACCAGCTCACTGAGCACCAACGCGGCCGGTCCGGACGCGTCCGGCAGGTTCCACCGCGCGCACGCGTCGGTGACCAGCTCCCGGGCCCGCCGGCAGGCCTCGGCCACCGGCTCCAACCGGGCCCGCATCCGCAACGCGGACGCCGCACCGGCCAACCGGGTCGCCTCCGCGCAGTCAGCAGACACCGGCAGCACCCGGCACGTTGTCGACTCGGCCAGCCACCGGGCGGCGACCGGCGACGGGGAACAGAGCAGCACCGGCACCGCCGGCCACTCCTCGGCCCGACGGGCGGTCGCGGCGAAGACGGACAGCGCCAGCCGGTCCTCCACCTCCACCCCGGCCATGTCGACCACGAGCGCCTCCGGCTGATCGACGAGCGCGTCACCGAGCGCCTGGTGCACCGAGCGCATGGTGCCGAGGTGCAGTGCGCCGGTGAGCCGGACGACCGCCACCGGTGCCGTGGTGCGCACCTCGCAGGTGATCCCGCTCGACATCGGCGCCCTCGATTCGCTGCTGGGTCGGGATCTGCCAACTACCCGAGGCCGTTCTCGATCAAACCGGACCGACGCCGGGGCGAGGCAGCTCACGTCCCGCAACCCCAGGTCAGGGACGGGCGCGACCGTTCGAGCCGGGGTCGGCGGTCACCGACGGGGCCGACCGGTCAGGATGCCCAGCGCGATCATGCCGACGCCGAGGCCCAGGTGCAGCCAGCCGTCGGCGTCGTTGACCGGCAGCACGTTCGCCCCGGTGTCGTGGTCCACCGCCAACCCGTACAGCCAGAGCACCAGGTAGACCGCGCCGCCGCCGATCAGGAACGCCCGAGCGCCGGTCACCGTCCGGGCCAGCAGCAGCCCCGCCACCCCGAACGCCAGGTGCACCAGGTTGTGCAGCACCGACACCTGGAAGACACCGAACAGGTACGCGCCCGAATCGTGCCCGGCGAAGCGCAACGACCCGAACCCGCTGGTGATCCCCGGCACGAAGCCGAGTACGCCGACGAGCAGGAACAGCACCCCCACCGTTGCCGCCGCGCGACGGACCGGCGGTTTGCCGTCGGCCGGGTTGGGCCGGGCCCGCGAGTGCGCCATCGGTCCGACCATTACCGGCTCCTCGTCGCACGGCGGGCATGAGCGCTGCGGGCTACCCGCTGCCGTGCTCGACAAACCGGCCGGCCACCGGTCAGGCCGGCAGCAACCTCGGCGCACTCGCCGACTGCCGGACCCGGTCGTACAACTCGACGTAGCGCTGGGCCATCACCGCGGGCGTGAAGCGCTGCGCGGCCACCCGCCGGCACTCGTCCGGGTCGAGCAACTCGGCGGCCAGGACGAGGTCGTCCAACTCCTGCTCGTCGGTGGTGAGCAACCCGGTGCGGCCGTGCTCGATCAACTCCGGCAGGCAACCCCGGGCGGTGGCCACCACCGGCGTACCCAGGGCGAGCGACTCGACGACCGCGGTGCCGCCCGGCTCCTCCCAGCGCAGCGGGAACAGCGACGCGCGGGCACTGGCGAGCAGGTCGTCGCGCTCCTGGCCGGCCACCGTGCCGACCCAGCGCACCAGGTCACCGTCGACGTGCGGGGCCACCTCGTCGAGGAAGAACCGCACGTCCGGGTTCTGCCGGGCCTCGTCACCGGCCGCCGCCAGGTCGGCCGGCCGATGGTACGGGCCGACCGGCCCGGCCAGCACCAGCGGAAGACCGACCCGGTGCGCGAGCCGGGCGCCCACGTCCTGCCCCTTGCCCGGGTTGATCCGGCCCAGGATGAGCAGGTGCTCGCCCTTCTCCGGTCCGGGCCGCCGGTCGGCGTCGACGGCGAGCGGCGTGGACAGGTGTACGTGCCCCACCGAGTGCTCCCGCAGCGCGAGGGGGGCGCGGGCCAACTGCGACGCGGAGACACCGTTGACCCGGACCCGGTCACCGCCGTCCAGACTGCCGTAGAGCGCCGGGTGCTTGGCCAGGTCCCAGTGCAGGGTGTGCAGGGTCGGCGGCCCGGCCGGCCCCATCGCGGCGAGGGTGGCCAATCCGACCGCCTCGACATGATCGTGCACCAGGTCGATGTCGTCGCGGGCGTGCAGCTCACGGACCACCCCGGCCAGGTGCGCCTGGGCGATCCCACAGACCTGGTTGTACGGCCGCTGCAACGCCGCGAACTGCCCGTCGGCGAAGACCGACACCTGCTCGTCCACCGGCAGGGTGCTGCTGCCCACCGAGGCGAGCACCACCCGCACACCGAGTCGCCGCAGCTCCGGCACCAGCGTGGCGATAACGTTCTCGATGCCGCCGTAGCCCGGCGGTGGCACGGACAGCCACGGGCCGGCGTTCATCAGCACGGTGAGACTCATCAGGCTCCCTTTCCCGTACTCACGCGGCAGCCACCCGACGGCGGGGGAGCCGGTGGCGCAGTTCGACAAGCGGCGGGCGCTCCTCGATGGACACGTCACTGACCACGATCTCGCGGTCCAGGTTCGGCAGGGTGTCCGAACCGCCGCGACGGAACTGCGTCAGCAACGACTCCGGCACCAGACCGGGAGTCGCCCAGCCGCGCCGTTGCAGTCGGGACCAGGCGGTCAACATGATCTGCGCGGACATCCGGCCGAGGGCCGCGGTGTCCTGGTGCCGGTGTTTACGCTCACCGAGGTCGACCTGCGCCAGCGCGTCCAGGCCGACCAGATCGAGCAGGTCGATCATCATGGCCGTCTCCACCCCGTACCCGGAGACGAACGGCACCTGGGCCAGCACGTCGCGGCGGGCCGCGTACTCGCCGGCGAGCGGCTGCACGAAGCCGGCCAGCTCCGGCCAGAAGAGGTTGAGCAGCGGCCGGGCCATCAACTCGGTCACCCGGCCCCCGCCGTCCTGCTCCACGCTCGCGGTGCCCACCAGGGGCCGGTGGTAGAAGCCCTTCACGAAGTCGACCGACGGGTCGGTCAACAGCGGACCGAGCAGCCCGCTCACGAAGTGCGGCCGGAACTCCCGCAGGTCGGCGTCGATGAACGCCACCACATCCCCCTCGGCGGCGGCCAGGCCGGCCCAGAGCGCATCGCCCTTGCCGGTCAGCCGGGGCAACCCCCGGGTCATCACGTCCTGGCTGACCACCTCCGCGCCGGCGGCACGGGCCACCTGCGCCGTCCGGTCCGTCGAGCGCGAGTCCACCACGATCAGCTCGTCCACCAGGGCGACCCGATCCATCAGGTGCTCCCGGATGGTCGACACGATCGCGCCGACGGTGGCCTCCTCGTTGCGCGCGGGCAGCACCACGCTGACCCGGGTAGCTCCCTTGGCCCGCATCAGACGACGCGTCGGCCAGTCCGCCGCCGTCGTCGTCCGGTACGTGGCCCACGCCTCGACCACCGGTGACACACTCGATGTCTCATCCCGCACGGGCACTCCTCCGATCGTGCGTGGAAAAACCGAAATTGGTTGTTCCCATTCCTCATCACGTGCTAACCGCATTCTCGGCAACAGCTTGATCACAGAGGTGACGACAATTCGTTCCCTGGGGATGAACGTTTGATTGCGCACACCCCAGGGGACTGCTCCCACGCGACATGAAATGTCTTCGAAGGGGTGTCGGGATGCGAAAGTGCCGGGTAGGTCTGGTCGGCGCCGGCGGTGTGGCGCAACGCCACGCGCGGGTGCTGGCCGGGTTCGACGACGTGGAGCTGGTGGCGGTCACCGACGTGGCACCGGAGGCGGCGTCCGCGCTGGCCACGCGGCACGGTGGGCGGGCCTGCGCCGACGTCGCCGAGCTGCTGGCCGCCGGCCTGGACGCCGTGTACGTGTGCGTACCACCGTTCGCGCACGGCCCCGCCGAGGAGGCGGTGATCGAGGCCGGGCTGCCGATGTTCGTGGAGAAGCCCGTCGCGGTCGACCTGAGCACCGCCGAACGGATCGGCGACCTCGTGGCCCGGCGCGGGCTGCGCACCGCCGTCGGGCACCACTGGCGCTACCTGAGCGTCCTCGACCAGGCCCGTGACCTGCTCGCCGACCGCCAGGTGCGGATGGTCAGCGGCGCCTGGCTGGACAAGGTGCCCCCGGTGGCGTGGTGGTCGCGGCGGGACCGCTCCGGCGGCCCGGTCGTCGAGCAGGCCGCCCACGTGCTCGACCTGATCCGCGTCCTGGCCGGCGAGGTCAGCGAGGTCACCGCGTACGGCAACGGCACACCGCCGCCTGTCGACGGTGCCGACATCGACTCGGTGACCACCGCCGTGCTGCGCTTCGCCGACGGCGCGGTCGGCACGCTCAGCGCCGCCTGCGTCCTGGGCTGGAAGCACCGCGCCGGCCTGGAGGTCCTCGCCGACGGGCTGGCCCTCGCGATCAACGAGGACGGGCTGTCGATCCGCGACGCCGACGGCGAACGCCACGTACCCGCCGACCCGGAGGCCGCCCGGGTGGCGGTGGACCGCGCCTTCGTCGACGCCGTGCGCGGCATCGGCGACGACATCCGCGTCCCGTACGCCGAGGCCCTCGCCACCCAGCGCCTGGCCCTCGCGGTGGCCGACTCGGCCCGGACCGGCACGACCGTGCGACTCGCCAGCGCGACCGCGCCGGCGGTGCTCACCACCGGGGTGACCGTCGATGCGTGACAAGGTCGTGGTGGTCACCGGCCCCGGCCGGGTCGAGCTGGTCGAGCAGGACGCCGCGCCGCTGCGCCCCGGCACGTTCCGGGTCGAGACGCTGTTCAGCGGTGTCTCCGCCGGCACCGAACTGAGCTACGTCAAGGGCACCAACCCCTACCTCAACGTCACCTGGAACGCCGACCTGGGGCTGTTCCAGCCGGGCCCGGCGAGCACGCCGTACCCGGTGACCCGACTCGGCTACATGCAGGTCGGCCGGGTGGTGCAGAGCGAGACTCCGGCCGTCGCGGTGGGCACGGTCGGCGCGATGACGTACGGGCACCGCACCGGCTGGGTGGCCGACCCGGTGGCCGAACGGTTCGTGGCGCTCCCCGACGACCTGGACCCGCTGCTCGGCGTCTACGTGGCGCACATGGGCCCGATCTGCGCCAATGGTCTGCTGCACGCCGCCGCCGACCTGCACGGCACCGACGTCCGCGCGCTCGGCGACGGGGTACGCGGCCGCCGCGTCGCCGTCGTCGGCGCGGGTGTCGTGGCCCTGCTCACGGCGTTGTTCGCCCGGCGCAACGGGGCGGCGTCCGTCGTGGTGCTCGACCCCACCCCGCAGCGCCGCCAGGTCGCCGAGGCGCTCGGCCTGGAAACCCTCGACCCGGACGCGGACGACCCGGCGGCGGTGCTGAAGACGCGTTGGGCGCACACCGCCGGCGACCGGGGCGCCGACGTGGTGTTCCAGTGCCGGGGGCAGGCGTGGGCGTTGCACCTCGCCCTGCGGCTGCTGCGGCCCCAGGGCACCGTCATCGACCTCGCCTTCTACCAGGGCGGCGCGGACGCGGTCCGCCTCGGCGAGGAGTTCCACCACAACGGGCTGTCGCTGCGCTGCGCCCAGATCGGGCGGGTGCCACGCGGTCTCGCGCCCACCTGGGACCGCGAGCGGCTCTCCGCCGAGACCATCGACCTGCTCCGGGCGTACGGCGACCCGATCCGTAAGCACCTCGTCTCCGCGGTGGTGCCGTTCGACGAGGCACCCGCCCTGCTCACCGACCTGGCCGACCGTCGCCGCCAGGAGCAACAGGTGGTGCTCGCCGCCTGAGCGGCCGTCCCCGCGTGCCCGCGCCGACTACCGTTCCCGGCATGAGCACCCCGCGGGACCGGCCGACTCCCGGCGACACCTCGACCGGCCGGCCGCCCGGCGACAGTTCCGGGGGCCGCCCGGTCGGCCTGGCCGCGCTGCTGCCGTACCTGCGGGAGCACCGCGGCACCCTGGTCGTGGTGGGCGCGCTGTCGCTCGTCGGCGCGGCGGCGTCGCTGGCGCAGCCGCTGCTCACCCGTTCGGTGCTCGACCGGATCGGCGCCGAGCAGGGGGTGTCCCGGCTGGTGGCGGTGCTGGTGGTCCTCGTGGTGCTCGCCGCGGCGATCGGCGGGCTGCGCGACTACCTGCTGCAACGCACCGCCGAAGGGTTGGTGCTGGGCACCCGCCGCCGGCTCGCCGGCCACCTGCTGCGGCTACCCATCGCCGAGTACGACAGCCGACGCACCGGCGACCTGCTCTCCCGGGTCGGCTCGGACACCACGCTGCTGCGGGCGGTCGTCACCTCCGGGCTCTTCGAGACGGTCACCGGGGCGGTGACGGTGGTCGGCGCCGGCACGGCCATGGTGCTGCTCGATCCGCTGCTCTTCGGCGTCACCCTGCTCGGCGTGGCGCTCGGGCTCGGTTTCGCGCTCACCTTCGTCCGCCGGGTGCGGGCGCTGGCCCGGGCCGCCCAGGAACGGATCGGCGAGATGACCTCGGCGGTGGAACGGGCCATCTCGGCGGCCCGGACCATCCGGGCCAGCCGCGCCGAGGCCCGGGAGACGCGGACCGTCACCGGCAGCGCCCGGGAGGCGTACAAGGCGGGGCTGCGGGTGGCCCGGGTGCAGGCGGTGGTCGGCCCGATCGGCTCGGTCACCGTGCAGGGCGCGTTCCTGCTGGTGCTCGGCATCGGCGGGGCGCGGGTCGCCGCCGGGGCGATCTCGGTCGGCGACCTGGTCGCGTTCGTCATGTACCTGTTCCTCCTGGCACTGCCGCTGGGCCAGGTGTTGCGGGCGTACACCCAGTTGCAGTCCGGCCTGGGGGCCCTCCAGCGGATCGAGGAGATCCTCGCCGTGCCCGCGGAGGGCTCGGACGACCGGCCCGCGTCCGCCACCACGGCGACTCCGCGTCGCCCGACCCCGATGATCGAGTTCGACCGGGTGGGCTTCGGCTACCCGGGCGGCGAGCCGGTGCTGCACGAGGTCAGCTTCGCGGTCCCCGCCGGCACCCGAACCGCCCTGGTCGGTCCCTCCGGCGCCGGCAAATCCACACTGCTGGCCCTGGTCGAGCGCTTCTACGAGGTGAGCGCCGGCGCGGTCCGACTCGACGGCACCGACGTACGGGACCTGCCCCGCGACGCCTTACGGGCCCGGCTCGGCTACGTCGAGCAGGAGGCCCCCGTGCTCGCCGGCACGCTGCGGGAGAACCTGCTGATCACCACCCCGGACGCCACCGACGACCGCCTGCGCGACGTCCTCGACGAGGTGAACCTCGGTCATCTGCAGCAGCGCACCCCGCAGGGCCTGGACGTGCAGGTGGGCGAGGGCGGCGTCCTGCTCTCCGGCGGTGAGCGCCAGCGGCTGGCCATCGCCCGCGCGCTGCTCGCCGGCCCGCCGGTGCTGCTGCTCGACGAACCGACGAGCAACCTGGACTCCCGCAACGAGGTGGCGCTGCGTCGCGCCATCGACGCGGTGGCCGTCCGCCGGACGCTGCTGATCGTGGCGCACCGGCTCGCCACCGTGGTCGACGCCGACCAGATCGTCGTCCTCGACGGTGGCCGGGTGGTGGCCGTCGGGACCCACGCCGAACTGACCGCCACCGACCCGCTCTACCGCGAACTCGCCAGTCACCAACTGCTGGTCGGATGACCGACGCCCGGTCCCGGCGAACTTGCCGGGCGACCGGGCCGCGCACGCCGGCCAGAATCGCGTACCGTTGCCGCTCATGGGTGTGTCGCAACGGTTCAAGAGCAAGTTCCGGCGGTTCCTCCAGCGCCCCGGCTCGACCGTGGATCTTGCTCCGCTGGAGAAGCTGCTCCCGGCCATCGAGGCGCGCGAGGCTGACCTCGCCGCGCTCGACGACGCCGAGCTGACCGAGGCAGCGGGCGCCGCCGCCGGTTACGAGGAGATCTGCGCCGTCGGCCGCGAGGCCGCCCGCCGCGGCCTCGACCAGCGGCCGTACGACGTGCAGCTGCTCGGCGCGATGTCGCTGCTCTCCGGCAAGGTCGCCGAGATGGCCACCGGTGAGGGCAAGACCCTGACCGCCACGATCGCCGCGTACGGGCACGTCCGGCGCGGCAATGGTCCGGTGCACGTACTCACGATCAACGACTACCTGGCCCGTCGTGACGCCCAGTGGATGGAGCCGGTCTACACCCTGCTCGGCCTCACCGTCGGCTGGGTCAACGAGGCCTCCACCCCGCAGGAGCGGCGCGACGCGTACGCCTGTGACGTCACCTACGTCTCGGTCAGCGAGGCGGGCTTCGACTACCTGCGCGACCAGTTGGTCACCGACGTGGAAGACCGGGTGCAACCCGCGCTGAGCACCGCCATCGTCGACGAGGCCGACTCGATCATGATCGACGAGGCCCGGGTGCCGATGGTCCTGGCCGGCGCGGTGCCGGGCGAACAGGACCCGGTGCACGCCGCCGCCACGCTGGTCCGTGGCCTGCGCAAGGGCAAGCACTACACGGTCGCGGAGGACGGGCGCAGCGTGGCCTTCACCTCCGCCGGCCTGGCCGCCATCGAGGCTAAGCTCGGCATCGACCTGTACGACGAGGAGCACGTCGAGCAGCTCTCCGCGGTCAACGTGGCGCTGCACGCGCACGCCCTGCTGCACCGTGACGTGGACTACATCGTCCGGGACGGCACCGTCGAGCTGGTCGACGAGATGCGGGGCCGGGTGGCCCAGCGCCGCCGCTGGCCGGACGGTCTCCAGGCCGCCGTCGAGGCCAAGGAGGGGCTGGACGCCACCGCCGAGGGCGAGGTGCTCGGCACCATCGCCATGCAGGCGTACATCGCGCTCTACCCCAAGGTGTGCGGGATGACCGCCACCGCGGTGCACGTCGGCGACCAGCTGCGGGAGTTCTTCAATCTCGAGGTCGCGGTGATCCCGCCGAACACCCCGTGCATCCGTGAGGACGAGCCGGACCGCATCTACGCCACCCGGGCCGAGAAGGACGAGGCGCTCGTCGACGAGATCCAGCGCGCGCACGCCAAGGGGCGGCCGGTGCTGGTCGGCACCCTGGACGTCAAGGAGTCCGAGGGGCTGGCCGCCGGGTTGAACGCCGCCGGGGTGCCCTGCGTCGTGCTGAACGCCAAGAACGACGACGAGGAAGCGGCGATCATCGCCGAGGCCGGTGCGTACGGCTCGGTCACCGTCTCCACCCAGATGGCCGGCCGGGGCGTCGACATCCGGCTGGGCGGCAGCGACCAGAGTGACCAGGAGCGGGTCGCCGAGCTGGGCGGGCTCTACGTGATCGGCAGCGGCCGGCACGACAGCCGCCGGGTGGACGACCAGCTGCGCGGTCGGGCCGGCCGGCAGGGCGACCCGGGCGGCTCGGTCTTCTTCGTCAGCCTGGAGGACGACCTCGTCGTCCGGCACGCCGCCGACTCGGTGCCGGCCTCGCCCCGGATGAACGCCGACGGCCTGGTCACCGACGATCAGGTCGACTACGCGGTGGAGCACGCCCAGCGGGTCGCCGAGGGCGTCAACCACGAGATCCACCGCAACACCTGGCGCTACAGCGTGGTCATCGAGCAGCAGCGCAAGGCCCTCGCCGCACGGCGCGAGCGGCTGCTGACCAGTGACGTGGCAGCGGTGATGCTGCTCGAGAAGGAGCCCGAGAAGGCCGGCGAGATGGACGAGGACCTGCTCGCCCGCGCCGCCCGGTCGATCGCGCTCTACCACCTGGACCGACTCTGGGCCGACCACCTGGCCGAGTTGTCCGAGGTCCGCGAGGGCGTGCACCTGCGCGCGCTGGGCCGGCTCGACCCGCTCGACGAGTTCCACCGCGCTGCGGTGCCGGCGTTCAACGACCTGATCCCGGAGATCGAGGCCCGCACCATCGCCACCTTCACCGAGACCGAATTCGATGAGGATTGGCAGCCCGAGGACGGCACCCTGGTCCGGCCCACCGCCACCTGGACGTACCTGGTGCACGACAACCCGTTCGGCTCCGAGCTCGACCGTCTGATCGCGTCGATCGGGCGGCGACTGAGCGGCGGCGCGCGCTGACGTACCGACCGTCGGGGTCCCGGCCGCGCCTTCACGGGCGACCGGGACCCCGATTTACGCCGTTTCGACCCTGGATTCGCAGGGTAGTAGGGCTGGTCGGTCAAGTCGGGAGAGAGCAGACGATGACACAGGTGACGATCCTTGCCGGGCAGGCTAGTGACGGCACGGGAGCTGCGAACAGGTGAACCTCGACACGCGGGAACCGGCCGTACCGACCCTCGGCGTCCTGGAAACAGCCGCGCTGTTGCGGGAGTTGACCGCCGGGCTGATCGCCCTGACCGACTTCGATCAGGCGCTGCTGGCCCTGGTCCGGGTCACCCGGGACGCCGTCGCCGGGGTGCGGTGGTGCGGGTTCACCGCCCTGCGAGCCGGCGAGCCGGCCGGGGTGGCCGCCTCCGACGAAGGACTGGCCGGGCTGGACGACCTGCGACACGGGCCGGACTCGCCGGCGATGAGCGCGATCCACCGCCGCGAGATGATCCTCGCCGCCGACCTGGCCGGTGAGCCCCGCTGGCCAGCCTGGACGGCGCGCGCCCGCGACCTCGGCGTACGCGGGGTGATCTCCGCGCCGGTCGACATCGACGATCAGGTGATCGGCGCGATCAACCTGTACGCCGCCGCGCCGGACCTGCTGACCCCGCAACACCAGTTGACCGCGATGCTGCTCGCCGAACACGCCGGCCTGCTGCTCGCCGCTGTCCGCGACCGGAGCCGGCAGCTCGCCGTCGCCGGCGAACGGGACGCCGCGCTCCTGCACGAGGGGGTGGTGGGCCAGGCCGTCGGCGTGATCATGACGCAGCGCGGTTGCCCGCCGGCCGAGGCTCTCGACGTGCTGCGGACCGCCGCCTCGTCGTTGGACATCCCGCTTCGCGAGGTGGCCGAGCGACTGGTCCGGACCGTCTCCCGCCAGCGCGACAACTGACGACCCCGCGCGCGGTGTCCGCGTGGCCCGCCGTGTCCGCGTGGCCCGCCGTGTCCGCGTGGCCCGCCGTGTCCGCGTGGCCCGCCGTGTCCGCGTGGCCCGCCGTGTCCGCGTGGCCCTCCGTGTCCGTGGCCCGCCGTGTCCGCGCGGCCCGCCGTGTCCGCGCGACCCCCGTCCGGCCCCCGGTGTCCGCCCTCCGTGTCCGCGCGGTGCGCCTGTGGTGATCGACTCGCGTTTCTTGAAAGCGGGGTGTCCGGGTCGGTGGGACGGCGCGGTTTCCTGAGAGCCGAGTGGATCGATCCGGATGGCGTGGCGTCCCGGCCGCCCGGATCGCGCGGTTGTCTGAAACGCGAGTCGATCACGGCCGGTGGTGTCCGTTCGTCCGGTCAGCGGCGAGTCGGGCAGTACTGTTTCGCCTCGAGCGGCCTCGGGTAGCACTCTGGTCAGGTGAACTGCGCCGACCCGGGGGAGGACCGATGCAGAGCCGGCTGAAGGTGCAGGGGCACCCGATCCAACCGATGCTCGTGACGTTCCCGCTCGGGCTCTTCGTCAGCGCCACCGTCTTCGACCTCACCGACGTGGCCGGCGGGCCCGCGTTCCTCGGCGAGGTCGGCTACTGGACCGGGGTCGCCGCCCTCGTCGCCGCCGCGCTGACCGCCGTGGCCGGGATGGTCGACCTGTGGGACGTGCCGGGTGACCGCACCCGGCGTACCGCGGTCGCCTTCAACCTGGTGAACGCGGTGATGGCCGCGATGTTCCTGCTCACCTGCCTGGTCCGGTCGCACTCCCCGCAACGCGGCGCGTCGGTCGCGATGCTGGTGACGGAGCTGGTCGCGCTTGCCGTCGGCGGGGTCGGCGTGCACCTGGGCGCCCGGCTGATGCGCCAGTTCGACAGCGGTCGCGCCGAGACCGGCGGCCTGGACGCGCTTGCTGGCTCCACCGGCGAGATCGCCCGCCCCTGACCCGCCCTGCTCGGCCTACCATCTGCGGATGACCTCGTCGCTGGACGCGCTCCCGAAGATCGGTGCGCCCGCCACCCGGGCCCTGAACGGCGCTGGCTACACCACGCTGCGTCAGCTCGCCGGCGTCCCCCGGGCGGACCTGGCCAAGTTGCACGGCCTGGGCCCCAGGGCACTCGGAATCCTCCAGGCCGCCCTCGAGGAACACGACCTCGGCCTCGGCTGAGATCGTCGCAGGCACCGACGGTGCCGGCGTGGGACATCGGGGTAGGTCGCAGGGCGCCCCGGCCCGGGGCGGTGACAAAATCGGTTGCCTGCCGGTTGAGCCGGCCGCGAGGCTGACCGCCATGATCGTTGACCGTGACGCCGAGGACCTGATCGCTGCGGCCGCCGCCGCGCCCGTCGATGGTTGGGGCTTTGGCTGGCTGGCCGGCCGGGCCACCGAGGAGCGTCCACCCTGGGGGTACGCCCGGCTCGTCGCCGACCGGATGACGTACGCCGACGCGGCACTGGACGTGGACACCGGCGGCGGTGAGGTGCTCGCTGAGGTGCCGTCTGCACCGAAGCTGCTGGCCGCCACCGAGGCGTGGCCGCCGAACGTCGAGGTCGCCCGACGGACCCTCCGCCGGATCGGCGCATCGGTGGTGGCGGTCGCGCCGGACGGGCCGCTGCCGTTCCGCGACGCCTCGTTCGACCTGGTGGTCAGTCGGCATCCGGTGCGTACCGACTGGGTACAGACGGCGCGGGTGCTGCGGCCGGGCGGAACGTTCCTGTCGCAGCAGATCGGGGCCGGCACCATGCGGGAGCTGAGTGAGGCGATGCTCGGGCCGTTGCCGCCGCCGACCCAGCGGCACCCCGAGCACGCGGCGGCCGCCGCCGAAGCCGCCGGCCTGCGGGTGGTCGACCTGCGTCGGGCCACCCTGCGGGCGACCTTCGCCGACATCGGCGCGGTGGTCTGGTTCCTGCGCAAGGTGGTCTGGACGGTGCCCGGCTTCACGGTCGAGGACTACCGCGCACCACTGCACGCCCTGCACCACCGCATCGCCAGGGAAGGCCCCTTCGTCGCCCACGCCCAACGCTTCCTCATCGAGGCCACCCGCCCCTGACGCCCCCGGGGACTAAAGCGCCCCTGCCCCGGGGTCCATGCGCCCTTGCCCCGCGGACCATTCGCCGATCTTCCCCGCGGACCATGCGCCCCTGCCCCGCGGACCATTCGCCGATCTTGCACTTTCCGTCGCCGCAAAAGCCGCCTTTGAGGACACACCGACCACCGAAACTGCAAGATCGACGGGGCGCGGGGCGCGGGGCGCGGGGGGCGGTGCGCGGGGCCGCGGGGCGGGGGCGCGGGCACGGGGGCGGGGACGGAGCGGGGGTTCCGGAGGATTGTTAGTGGGGGTGGGTTTGGTGGTGGGCTGCCAGGACGTCGGCGCCGAAGTCGCTTGCGGGGCGACGCAACACGGTGTGCGCGTGGTTGCCGTCGGCGCTGGTGTTGTCGTACTCGATCAGTAGGTCGTCGCTCTGGACCCGGTAGTAGTGCCGTCGCCCGGGGTGGGTCGGGCCGGCCCAGGCGAAGTGCAGCTCGCCGCCGTCGATGCGTCTCGCCTCGCGGATGGCCAGGTCGGGCGGTAGCCGGTCGAGGTAGAGGGCGACCACCTGGTCGAGCAGCGCGCGGCCGGTCGGGCCGAGTCGCTGTGCCGGTACGCCGAGCGGCTCCAGCGGCGCGTCGACCTGGCCACGGGTGGCGCTGATGATGTCTGCCGGCGCCTCGTCGGCGATGATGGCGGCGGCCCGCTCGGCGGGGCCCAGCGCGTCGAGCAGGGCGCGGGCCAGGTCTTCCTCGACGCCGAGGGGGCGCGAGACCGGCCGGCCGGCGTAGCGGACCGCGGCCGGGTTGGCGCCGAAGAAGATCGGCGCGGGGGAGACCTGACCGTCCACCACGGTCATGTTCACCGACAGGTGGTGCCCTTCGAGCCGCCACGCCCAGCGGTCGTCGCGCGCCGGGTCGCCGAACACGGCCACCCAGTAGTCGGCGCTGTGCCGCCCGCGCTGCCAACCCTCGGCCCGGTCCAGCACCTCCTCCAGCGCGATGATCGCCATCGCCTGGGCGTACGCCGAGGGGCTGAGCGCGGTGGCCAGCAGCCGGTGCGCGGCCTTGCGGGCGGTGACGTCGAGCGCGGCGAGGCAGACGCCCGGTCGGGGTCGGGGGCGGTACTCCAGCCAGCGTCGAGCCGACTCGTCGTCGAACGGGTGCACGGCGTTCTCACGGGCGGCGGGGTCGAGCGCGGTCAGCAGCGCGGTGCCGGCGGCTCGCATCTGCTCCGGCAGGGGATCTTCCACCGACCCTGTATACCGGCCGGCCCGCGTCGGTGTCAGCCGACGCGCAGCAGCAGCGTCATCTCCGGCAGGTCGAAGAACTGGGCGGTCTCAACGGCCGACGGGTTGCCGTGTGCCGGCTCCGCGCCGGCGGCGAGGAGCGCGCGGACCGCTTCGGTGCTGCTGCGGAAGACCGCCGCGGCCAACGCGGTCTGCCCCCGGTCGTTGGCCCGGGAGTGGTCGGCGCCGCGGTCGAGCAGGGCGGCCACCGTGTCCGGGTGGGCGTGGTACGCGGCCAGGATGAGCAGCGTGTCGCCCTTGTCGTTGGTGAGGTTGACCGGCAGGCCGGCGTCGAGCTGGGCGGCCAGCTCCTCGGTGGACCCGGCTCGGGCCAGGTCGAACATCCGGTGCGCGAATGCCAGCGTCTCGGCGTCGAGGTCCTCGGTCACCGGTCCAGGCTAGCCGCAGCGGCCCGGCGGTGCTGTGCTCGTCGACCCGGAACGGCTGACCCCGCGTCCCATCAGACGGAATTACCTACTAAACCTATAGGCTTTGCCGTCTAGAGTACGAGAGCACCCCGCCGAACGACCCGCGAGGAACCGCCATGACGCACCACCGTCCGGAGCCCGACCTGCTCACCGTCGCCGCCCGGTGGACCGACCCGGCCGACTGGCCGGTCGCGCTGCGCTTCGATCCCGCCGAGCGCTGGTACGCCCGCCTCGCCGCCGACGACGAGCACGAGGTCTGGGCGCTGAGCTGGCTGCCCGGACAGGGCACCGACCTGCACGACCACGGAGGGTCCTCCGGCGGGTTCCGGGTCGTCAGCGGCGCGCTCACCGAGGAGACGGTGAGCGCCGGCCGGCTGCACCCCCGACTGCTGCCCGCCGGCGCCGGCCGCCGCTTCGGCCCCCGGCACGTGCACCAGGTGACCAACCGGGGCGCGGACCCGGCGGTCAGCGTGCACGTCTACCGGCCGGCGCTGCTGCGGATGACCCGATACCACCTCGTGGACGGGCGGCTGCGGGTCGCCGAGGTCGCCGAGGCCGGCCGGTCCTGGTAGTCGCGCGCTCCGACATCCCCTGTCACCGAGAGGAACCCGAGATGCAGATAACCGCCGAGCACTGTCCCACCCCCGTGCCGCCGCCAGGATCCCGGGGCATCGACGAGATCCTGGCCGCCGCGCGGGCCCGGCTGCGCCGGTTGGACCCGGAGCGGGCGCACCTGGCGTACCGGACCGGGGCGCTGCTCGTCGACATCCGCCCGGCCGCGCAGCGGGCCGCGCACGGCGTGGTGCCGGGCTCGCTCATCGTCGAGCGCAACGTGCTGGAGTGGCGCTTCGACCCACGCTGCCCGGCCCGACTGCCGCAGGCCGTCGACTACGACGTACCGGTGATGATCCTCTGCCAGGAGGGCTACACCTCGTCGTTGGCCGCCGCCGCGTTGCAGGACGTCGGCCTGCACCGGGCCACCGACGTGGTCGGTGGCTTCGCGGCCTGGCGGATCGCCGGCCTGCCGGCCCTCGGCCCGACCCCACTGCACCATCCCTCGCCCCTCGCGTCCCCGGTCAACGCCGGCTGGGCGCGCCGCTGACCGTCACGCCACACCCGGCGTGGCGGTCGTACCGCCACTCAGGAGGCACCATGTCCGTCGTCGCCATCCCCACGCGCCGCCACCCGGGAATGCGCCCGGCGCGTCCGCGCACCGGCCCGACCCTGACCATCACCCTCGACCTCGCACCGGGGCCACTGAGCCCCCGGCTGGCCCGGCTGGTGCAGCTGCTCGGCGAGCTGGCCGAGTCGGGGGAGGGTCAGTTGCGCGCCGTGGAGGACACCGCGTCCGGGTCGCGCCCGGCCCCGCTCCCCGCCACCGCCGAGCCGTCCGTGCCGGCGGACCATGTCCGCATCCTGGCCGGCTCGCGCATGGTGCGCCAGGGCGACCGGGTCGTCGCGCTGACCCGCATCGAGTACGAGCTGCTGCTGTTCCTGGCCGAGCGGCCCCGTCGGGTCTTCACGCGACTGCAACTGCTCTCCAGTGTCTGGGGCTACGAGCACGCGGTGGCCCGGACGGTGGACGTGCACGTCCGCCGTCTGCGCGCCAAGCTGGCCGACTCCGAGGTGGTCACCACCGTCTACGGGGTCGGTTACCGGCTGGCCGACGATGCCTCGATCAGCGTGGATCACAGCAGCTGAGCGCCGGTCCGGCGGTGATGTGACCGGCCTGGTGACCGGTCGGGGACCCCCGTACCGGGGCATCCCGACGACTCTGCTGTAATCATCAGGCCTCGTACGCAGAGCGAGCATTCGGCTCCGATGTGTTCGTCAATTGTCACATTCATGCAACGCAGCCGCCTCTTGACCCTCGCCCAGGCGCCGGGAAGCATCGATGAAGCGGCGTCCCGGGCCGTGGGGAGATACCCGGACCAGCCCAAGGAGGACCATGTCGGTCAGCCCCGCCTCGTCGCGCGCCGGATGGCATACGTCCCAACCCGCGGTGCCCGGTCGACCTCCCGGCGGCCAGCGTCGCCCGGCGAACACCGCCGCGCCCGTGCTCACCGTGACGCTGTCCATCCCGCTGGCCTGTGAGGAGTCGCTGACCCCGGCGGCGCGTCGGTTGTTGGAGGCCGCTCGCGAGATGCTCGAGCGGGGCGAAGGTGTGATCATCGGGTCGGTCCCGACCGAACGTCGGCCCGACCCGGCGCCCGCCGGACGGTCACCGGGGCGCCCGATCAGCTCGACCATCCCGGCCCTGCACATCCTCGCCTCGTCGCGGTCGGTGCTGCGCGACGAGGAGCCGTTGCCGCTGACCCGGCTGGAGTTCGACCTGCTGCTGCACCTGGTCGCCCACCCGCGCCGGGTGTTCACCCGGCTGCAACTGCTCAACGCCGTATGGGGCTACGAGCACGCCGGCGTGCGTACCGTCGACGTGCACGTGCGTCGGCTGCGCGGCAAGGTCGGCGTGGACGTCCCGCTCGTCACCACCGTCTACGGGGTGGGCTACCGGCTGGCCGACGACGCCCGGGTCACCATCGACCGCAGCGGCTGACCGACGGCACCGACCCGCCCGGCCCGGGGCAGGATGGGTCGGGTGCGCATCCGTCCCATCTCGCCCGACCTGCTCGTCACCGAGCTGACCGGCCGGCTGGCCGACGCGGCGACCCGGGCCGCGACCTCCACCGCCGGGCCCGCCCGGCTACGGGTGGCGCTGGACGGCGCCCCGGCCGCCGGCGCCGACGACCTGGCCGCAGCGCTCGTCGACCCGCTGCGCGCCCAGGGCCGCCCGGTGCTGCACGTCCGTAGCACCGACTTCCTCCGCCCCGCGTCGCTGCGCTACGAACTCGGCCGCACCAACCCGGACTCCTTCTACGAGGCCTGGGTCGACGAGGCCGGGCTGCGCCGGGAGGTGCTCGACCCGGCCGGCCCGGGCGGCACCGGCCGGCTCCTCCCGTCGCTCTGGGACGCCGGCGCCGACCGGGCCAGCCGCGCCCGCTACGTCGACCTCGCACCCGGCGGCGTCGTCCTGGTCAGCGGCTCACTGCTGCTCGGCGGCGGTCTGCCCTTCGACGTCACCGTCCACCTGGAGCTGTCCCCGGCGGCGCTGCGCCGACGTACCGACCCGGCCCAGCGGTGGGTGCTGCCGGCCTTCGACAGGTACGCCGAGGAGGTCGTCCCGGCGAGCTTCGCCGACGTGGTGGTACGCGCCGACGACCCCCGTCGACCAGCGCTCGTGGAGCCCGGCGAAAACGGCTGAGCACACCCGAAAAATTGTCGGTTTGCACCGCTGATCCGGCGGGTACTCGCCCGGCTCACAGAGCGCGGGTGATCGCCCGCGTACCGAACGCGACCGTGACCGGGGCTCCGCGCCGCCGGCACCCGGTTCACCGTGAGCCACAGGCTTAGGAAAGGCAGGCAGCGATGCTCGTCCACGACACGGTCGGTACGACCCGGTCCCAGACGGAGATCGACCAGATCCGTCAGTCGCTCCAGGCGCGCTACGACGAGCTGACCGCGGAGTACGACCAGGCGCTGCTGCAGAGCCAGGTGCTCCGGCTGGTGGAGGTCGGCGACACCGCCGGCGACGACCAGGCCGACAGCGGCACCAAGACGGCCGAACGGGACACCGCCCAGTCGCTGTTGCGCACCATCCTCGACCGCCGCGCCCAGTACGAGCACGCCCTCGGCCGGCTCGAGGAGGGCACCTACGGCTGGTGCGAGGGCTGCTCGGCGGCGATCCCGGTGGAGCGGTTGGAAATCTTTCCGTCCGCCACCACCTGCGTGACGTGCAAGCAGACCCGCGAGCGGCGGGCGGCCTGAGCCACCCCAGCGGTTGCCGGTCGGTTCCGGGCGCGATGGACTTCACCCATGGGTGACATCCTGGTGGGCACCGCGTCCTGGACCGACCGCACAGTGCTGGACTCGGGGTGGTACCCGCAGACCGCGGACACCCCGGAGAAGCGGCTGGTCTACTACGCCCGGCAGTTTCCGCTGGTCGAGGTGGACGCCACCTACTACTCGCCACCCGCCGAGGCGACCGCACGGCTGTGGGCCGAGCGCACCCCGGCCGGCTTCACCTTCAACGTCAAGGCGTTCAGCCTGCTGACCGGGCACCCCACCCGGGTCAGCGCGCTCTACAAGGACCTGCGCCCGGAGACCGACAAGAAGAACGTCTACCCCGACGACCTGCCTGCGGAGGCGTACGAGGAGGTGTGGACGCGCTTCCTGTCCGCCCTGGACCCGCTTGTCGAGGCCGGCAAGCTGGGCGCGCTGCTGTTCCAGTTCCCGCCCTGGTTCACCATCAAGCGGGCCAACAAGCAGTACCTGCTGGAGGTGGCGAAGCGCTGCGCGCCGCTACGCCCGGTCTACGAGTTCCGGCACGCCTCCTGGTTCGACGGCGACAACGCCGACGAGACCCTTGCCTTCCTGCGCGAGCACAACCTGCCGTACGTCTGCGTGGACATGCCGCAGGGTCACCGCTCGTCGCTGCCCCCGGTGCTGGCCGCCACCGCGGACCTCGCGGTCATGCGTTTCCACGGGCACAGCGACAAGTGGACAAGCAAGGACATCCACGAGAAGTTCGGCTACCACTACTCCAAGCGGGAGTTGGCCGACTGGGCGCCGAAGCTGCGCGAACTGGCCGACCAGGCCGGCCAGACCCACGTGCTCATGAACAACTGCTACCGCGACTACGCGCAGACCAACGCGACGACCCTCGCCGGGCTGCTCGGCACGGACTGACCGACCTCACCCGATCGGGGTGGTGCCCCCTCACCCCACCCGCGGGGAGGGTGGACGCGGTGGGTACGGCCGCCTGCGTGGACGGCCGACGCCGGAGACGACACGGAGGTGACGGGGATGACGGTTCGAGTGGTGACGGATCGGCGGCGTGGTGCCGTCCTGAAGGTGGTAGGCACCACCGACAACGCCCGACGTGCCCCGCAGGGCAGCCCGGTACGGGCCCGTCGTGGCCCGGTCGGACCGCCGCGCCGCGCGGACGACCGGCGGTGGGACAGCACGGAACGGGGGTCGACCGATGGCTGACGCGATGATCTCGGCGTTCGAGTCCTCGCTGGACAAGACGAACCTCATCCTCAAGGACATCGAGGACGCGTACGGGTGGCCGAAGGAACGGCGCAACCAGTCGTACGCGGCCCTGCGCACGGTGCTGCACCTGCTGCGCGACCGGCTGCCGGTGGACGAGAGCGTGGAGTTCGCCCAGCAGTTGCCGGTGCTGGTGCGGGGGATCTACTTCGACGGTTGGGTCCCGTCCGACGTGCCGATCAAGCTCAACCGCGACGACTTCCTGTACGAGGTCCGGCAGGGATTTCCGTACGACGCGGAGGGCGGCGCGGAACGGGTGACGCGGGTGGTGCTCGACACGCTGCGCCGCCATGTCACCCAGGGCGAGTGGCAGGACGTGAAGCAGACCATGCCCAAGGATCTCGCCATGATGATGCCGTGACGGCCCGACATGGAGAGCCCGCCCGACCCCGCGTCGGGCGGGCTCAGTCGTCGCCAGCCCGCGTCGGGTGCCTCGTCGTCAAGATCCGAGCAACATCGGGGATGTTGCTGCCTCCCGCGCGTTTGAGGCAGCAACATCCCCGATGTTGTGAGGATCTTGGGCGTGGGGTGGGGCTTGGCCGGCAGGCAGCCTCGCCGCCGCTCGCGAACTGCCCGTGTCGCCCCGGTTCGGCGTCTACGGTGAGGGTTAGAGAAGATCGCGCGTGGGGTACCACCCGCAGCACGACGGACCCCGGCGTACGGCGGGGGCGGCACACCCGAGGGAGTACCGATGGCACTCAACGATGACGACATGCAGACCACCGGCGGCGGCGGCGTGGAGGGCCCGGCTGACGGTGGCGCGACCCCCGGTCAGCACGACGGTGGCGCCGATGGCAGCGCGGAGGGCCCCGCCGACGGTGGCGCGACCCCCGGTCAGCACGACGGTGGCGCCGACGGTGGCGCGGAGGGCCCGGCCGACGGTGGTGCCACTCCGGGTCAACACGACGGTGGCGCCGACGGTGGCGCGGAGGGCCCGGCCGACGGTGGTGCCACTCCCGGTCAGCAGGACGGTGGCGCCGACGGCAGCGCCCGGTAGCGGCACATCATGACCCACCTCGACCCGCCGGGCGGCCACCACGGCCGCCCGGCGGTTCCGTCCGCCGAGGCCACCGCCGCGTTGGCCCGCTGCGTCTCGGTCGAACCGGCCAAGTTCGCCGCCGCGCACTGGGGGCACACGCCGCTGCTGTCCCGCGCCGCCGACCTGCCCGACCCGACCGGCTTCACCGACCTGCTCAGCCCCGCCGACGCCGACGAGCTGCTGAGTCGGCGCGGTCTGCGTACCCCGTTCCTGCGGGTCGCCAAGGACGGCCAGTTGGTCGCGGCGGCGCGCTGGACCGGCGGTGGCGGCGCGGGCGCCGAGATCGGCGACCAGGTGCTCGACGAGCGGGTCCTGGAGCAGTACGCGTCCGGGGCCACGCTGGTGTTGCAGGGTCTGCACCGGATCTGGCCGCCGCTCGTCGACTTCGCCCGCGACCTGGGCCTCGCGCTCAACCAGCCACTGCAGATCAACGCGTACCTGACCCCGGCGGGCAGCCAGGGCTTCGCCACCCACTACGACACCCATGACGTGTTCGTGCTCCAGGTCGACGGGCGCAAACACTGGCGGATCCACCCGCCGGTGCTGCCCGACCCGCTGGAGAAGCAGCCGTGGGGTGGCCGGGCCGACGAGGTCGGCGCCACCGCCCAGGGTCCGGCCGCGCTGGACGTGGTGCTCGCCCCCGGTGACGCGCTCTATCTGCCGAGAGGGTGGCTGCACAGCGCGCAGGCGCAGGACGCCAGCTCCCTGCACCTGACCGTGGGCATCCGCGCGCTCACCCGGTACGCGCTGGTCGAGGAGTTGTTGGCGCTGTCCGCCGAGGACCAACGGCTGCGGGCCAGCCTGCCGTTCGGCACCGACGTCGCCGACGCGGACGCCATCGAGCCGGAGCTGACCGAGACGGTGGAGGCGTTGCGGGACTGGCTGCTGCGCGCCGACCCGGGCGCGGTCGCCGCGCGGCTGCGCCAGCGTGCCTGGCCGGCCGCCCGCCCGGCGCCGATCCGCCCGCTCGCCCAGGCCGACGCGCTGACCACCCTGGACGCCGACTCCCGGCTCACCCTGCGGGCGGGCCTGCGGTGGCAGCTCGTGCCGCACGATTCGGACATGGTGGCGCTGCGGCTCTTCGACCGCACCATCACCCTTCCGGTGAGCTGCGAACCGGCCGCCCGCGCGCTGCTCACCGGAGCCGTCACCCGGGTCGGTGACCTGCCCGGCCTGCCCGACGACGCCGACCGAATCACCCTGGCCCGCCGGTTGCTCCGCGAGGCCGTCCTCGTCCCGGCCTGAGGCCGGCGGGGCGACCGGCCCGGCCTGATCGGCGGGCCGGCGGTGACCGGCCGGTCGGCGGTGATCGACTCGGTTTTCAGGAAGTCGCGGTGTCCGGGAGACTTGGACAGCGCGGTTTTCAGGAAACCGAGTCGATCAAGCCGCCCGCGCCCGGCGGGCCGCCCGCGCCCGGGGTCAGCGGCCGAGCGCCAGCAGCAGCACGGTGGTCAGCAGGCCCGCGCCGATCACCACGGTGATCGGCCGAGGCCCGAGCACCGCGTGCCGGCGGTCGGCCAGCACCCGGGCCGGCGCCAGCCCGACCAGGGGCCCGAGCAGCGTCACCACGAGCGCCAGCACCGGCAGTCCGACCGCCAGGTCACCGCCGTACCCGGTGCCCAACGCCCTCGCCCCAGCTCCCAGCCCGTACGCCAGCACGGCGCCGGCCACTCCGCAGAGCGCTAGCAGCGGGTTGACCGAGCTTGGCAACTCGCCCGGCTGCCCGGCCCGGTCCAGGAGGTCCCGGACCTTGGCGAGCAGCGGCACCGGGTCGGTGGCACCGACCCCGTTCGCCGGGGTGGGCGGGCCGCCGAGGCGGCGGGCACCGAGGCGTGAGCGGACCTGCTGCCACAGGTGGGCCACCTCGGCGTCGACCCGTTCCTGCTGCTCACGGGCGGCGTCGAGCTCCTCCTCGGCGCTTTGGAGCTGGTCGGTCGCCTCGGCGACGGCCCGCTCGGCGGCAGCGCACTGTCGCTCGTGCCAGGTGTGCGCCTCGGCGCGCTGCTCGCGCACCCGCGCGGTGAGGTCGGCCAGCCGCCGAAGCTGTGCCGCGTACGTCTCGCTCGTCACCGGTTCGTTCATCGTGTCGGTCCATACGGGATGATCACCTGTCCGGTGCGGTGGACCGCCCGGTCGAAGAAGAGCCCCCGCCAGGGGCGGGGATACCAGTCCGGGCCGCCGGTGCCCGGGTAGAGCGAGGAGCCCAGCTCGTCGCCGTGCGCGTCCAGGGCCACCCAGGCGCCGATCTGGTCGGTGCGGGCGCCCGGCCCGCCGAGGTCGGCGCGCATCCGGGCCACGCCGCGCCACCAGGCCAGCACGTGCGTGCGCCGTTCCGGCCCGTCGTGCATGATCCGGCGCAGCTGCTCCAGGCCGGTACGCCGACCCACCCGGGCGGCCAGCGCACCCGCCGCCGCGTCGACGGCGAACAGCAGCAGGTAGTGCGGAGCTGCCGGGCCGCCCAGCCCGTCGGCCGTCTCGGCCATCAGCTCACCGACGGTCTCCTCGTCGTACCAGGCGGCGTCGTCGGCCAGGTCGTCGTAGAGGGCGCGGGCGATCGGGTCGGCGTCCGGGTCGAGGCAGGCGATGGAGAACCGGGCGGTGCCCGGTGGGTGCTGGCGGGCCAGCGACCGGGCCGCCGCGTCCAGCACCGCGCACGCCTCGTCGACGCGGGTGCCGAGCACCGCGAGGTTGCGGCCCGGGGCGCGCGGCAGCCGCAGCGCCGCCGAGCGGGACTGCACGTCGATGATCTCGCCGAGCAGCGCCACCGGGTTGCGCGGCGCGGTCCCGTCCGGGGGTACGGCGAGCGCCCGGAAGTCCGGGGCGTCCGCCAGCCGGGGGATCGCGTCGCCGTCGAAGAGCCGGGCGGGTGCCGCGTCGGGGGCGCGCATCCGCCACAGCCGGTGCTGCAACCCGCTCCAGGTCTCCCAGTCGCTCGCCGAGGGGATGCGGGCGACCTCGTTGCCCTCCACCATGCCCGACTCGGCGTTGACCACCGCGTGCCAGCGCGGCAGCGACTGCGCCGCGTCGTTGCGCTCGGCGAGGATGCGCAGCGCCTTGGGCAACGCGATGCGCAGGGTGAACTGGGCGACGAGCGCGGGCCGGCCCCACAGCGCCTCGATGCCCCGCACGTCCTGCGAGGCGAGGACGAGGTGGATGCCCTGGGACCGGCCGCGGCGGGCCAGGTCCTCCAACAGGTCGGCCGCCTCCCGGGCGACCACGTCCCGGCCGGCCAGCAACATCTGGAACTCGTCCACCACCGCGACGATCCGTGGCCAGTGCCCGGTCGGGTCGACCGCCCGCAGCTCGGCCAGCTTGGTCACCTCGTGCTTCTTGGCCGCGTCCGCGCGCCGACGTAACTCCTCGGTGAGGAAGCGCAGCAGCGCCAAGCCGAACTCGCGGTCGGTGTTGACGTTGATGCCGACCAGGCGCATGTGCGGCAGCCAGCTCGGGTCGCGCCGGCCCTGCGCGAACCGCGCGAAGGAGACCCCCTCCTTGAAGTCGAGCAGGTAGAACTCCAGCTCGGCGGGGGAGTAGCGGGCGGCCAGGGCGCCGATCCACGCGAAGATCAGGTTGGTCTTGCCGGTGCCGGACGGCCCGCCGATCAGCGCGTGCGGTGGGTAGTCACCGAGCGTCAACCGCACCGGCCGGCCCTGCGGCCCCTCTCCGATCGGGGCGGTCAGCCCGTCGGCGGAGCCCTCCCGCCACATCAGCTCGGGCGGCGGCAGCAGGTCGTCGAAGGGGGTCGGCGGCGGGCCCGCGTTCACCCGGGCGGCGACGTCCCGGCAGGTCTCGGTGACCAGCACGGCCGGCGGCGGCGGATCCAGCCGGATCGGCAGGCCGGACGCTCCGCCGATGCGCGCGCCACCCACCCCGGCCACCACCCGGGTCACCGTCGGGTCCTCCGGCAACGGCACACCATGCACCACCAGGTGTACGCCGCAGGCCGCGCCGGCCCGCACCACCCGGTCGAGTTGGCCGCGCTCGTGCCGGTTCAGCTCCTCACCACCGAGCAGCACCGCCACCCGCCACGGCTCGGGTCGCCGGCCGGTCGCCGCCGCCAGTTCGCGCAGCGACGCGTACTCGCCGGCGAGGACCGTCTCGTTGATCCGGCGGATCTGTTCGACCAGGTCGTCGAGGAGCGGGCCCAGCCCGCCGGGGCCGACGAAGGTGAGCAGCCCGGCCGTGCCCAGCGGGGCGAACCCGGCGAGCCCGCCGCCGAGCTGGTCCGGGTCGTACCCGACCAGTCGTACCGCACCGGGGTCGGCGCGGCCGACGGCCCGCAGCAGCAACGCGGAGACCACCGCGTCGCAGCCGGCGCGGTCGTCGCCGGAGAGGTGGACGTGCCCGGCGTCGAGCAGCGGCACCAGCGCGGGCACCGGGTCGACGCCGTCGATCCGGACCGTGCCTACCCGCAGCGCACCGGGCGGCTCGGCCCGGTGGGCGGGCGTCGGCGCCCACCGCGCCCAGTCGGCCCCCGCGCAGCCGGGCGCCTCGTTCCGGGCCGCGTCGGCGGCGCGGCGGGCCAGCTCCGCGATCCGGGCGGAGTAGCGGGCGTCGATCTCGGCGACGCGGCGGTCCCGTTGGGCGCCCACCCGCTCCGGTACGGCGGCCGCGGCCCGCTGGACCCGGGCCAGTCGCTCCCGCGCGGCGGTCAGGTCGGCCTGGGCGGCGGACAGCCGGGTACGGGTGGCACCCAACGCCTCGGCGAGGGTGTCCCGGGCCCGGCTGGCCAGCTGACCGCGCCGGTCAGCCATCGGAGCCCCGACGCGTCGGCGCGTCCCGCCAGGGGCTGCCCGTGCGTGGTGGCGGCAGCCCACCGGGGCGTGTCGTCGGCCCATCCGGGCGCGGCAGCCCTCCGGAGCGCTGCGCGGCGGGCGTGCCCGGCCGCGGCACGGCACCGCCGGCGCGGGGAACCGCGCCCGCCGGCCGCCCGGTCCCGCCCGGTTGCTGCGCGCCCGCCGGCCGTCCGTCCCGCGTAGGCTGCCCCGCGTCGCCTCGCTGCCCGGCGGCCGCCGGTGCTTTCCCGCCCGCCGGTTCGTTCGCGCCGGCGGCCGGCAGGTCCCGGCCGAGGCGGGCGAGCAGCAACGCGGTCGCCACCCCGGCGGTGACCGCGGAGTCGGCGGCGTGCGGTGGCTCACCGGAGGTGCGCGGCGGCGGCATCCGGCACACCCGGGTCAGCAGCGTCTCCAGCACCGGCGGCGGCAGCCCGGGCAGCAGGTCGCGGACCCGACCGTCCAACTCGCCGCGCAGCCGCCCGAGGTCGGTGGCGCGGGGCGGGTGCCCCAGCAGCTCGCCGGCCAGCTCGCGCAGCAGCGGTGGTGCCAGCGCGGCCATGCCCAACCCCACGTCGGCCGGGGCCCGGCGCAGCTCCTTGCGCAGCCGGTCGCGGTCGCCGGAGCGGACCCCACCCACCACCCGGCGCAGCAACTCCTGGGAGTCGGCAAGCCGTTCGTCGGGCTCGTCGTCGCTGCTCTCGCGCCCGCCGGTCAGCTCGGCCACCCGCACCGACCACCAGCGGCGCATCCGCACCTGCTCGGCCGGCTCCGGCGCGACGGCGGTGGGCTCGGACGCCGGTGGTGTGTCGTGCCTGGGAGCGCGTTGCTCCGGGCGCGGCGCCGGGGCGCCGTCCGCGCCGAGCCCGATCGCCGTCAGGTACGCCGACAGTTGTTCCTGTGCCACCCGCAGCGCGTAGCCGGCGCTCTCGGCGTGCTCGGTGGCGGCGGACAGCTCGGGCACCCCCATCGGGTTGGCCGACTCCTGCCGTACCCAGCGCAGCCGCTCCGCGGCGAGGCCGAACTTCTCCAGCGCCTGCCCGAGCAGGGCCACCGGGAACTCCTCGGTGGCGGCACGGACCTGCCCGCCGACATCCTCGATGATGGACATGGCGGCCTACAGGGTGGCGACGTAGAGCTGCGCCTGCTCCACCGCGACAAGTGTCGCGGCGAGACACTCCTCCAGCTCCTGGCTGGCCTGGGTCAGCGACGCCTGGGCCGCCTCCACCGTCTCGTGCCCGCTGCCCTCCAGCGCCCCGGCCAGGGTCTGCTGTGCCTCGGACAACTTCTCGCCGGCTGCCTGCACGGCTGTCTGCCCGTCCCCGATCTGTTGGAGGGCGACATCGATGGCAGCCTTCAACTCGGCGACGCTCGCCACGGCGGAACCTCCTGGGGGCGGGGAGATCTCCATTAGAGCCTATCGGTGGTTCCGAAAGAACATCCGCCCTGTCGGTGTTCCTGCCCGCCTGTCCGGAAGGCCCTCGGAAGTGCGGGGAGTCCGATGTGTGGGAGTCCCACTGCGAGAATTTCTCAGTTGCTGGTCGGGTCCTCGCGGAGCCAGCGCGGGCCGTACACCTCGGCGCCCAGCGCCGTCACCCGCCCGCGCAACTCCCGGTCGGCGGTGACCACCAGCCGACGCCGGCGCGGCGCGCCCTCCACCAGCTCGACCACCGTGTCGTCGCCGGAGCCGGCGGCGGAGACCACCCGCACGCCCTCGGTGCCCGGCACGTCCCGCGCGGCCCCCTCCACCACCAGGACCACCTCCACCGGGGCGGGCAGCCGGGCCGGCAACCCGACGGTCGCCACCGGTGCGAGCGAGTCGCGCAACCGGGCCGCGGCCCCGGCCCGGTCCCGCCACCAACCGTTCGGGCGGGAGCCCACCACGTTGGCGCCATCCACGATCAGCAACGGGGTCTCATCCATCCCGCAAGCCTGCCACCACGGGCCGGCCCCGGCCGGACGCCACTCCCGGAATGCCGGTGCTCCGTCACCTGCGGCGTTTGTCGGGGCGCGCGCCGGGTAGCCCCTGCCGACCGTGCCGAGCCCTACCGCGGAGGACAGACATGATGGGACCCGGTGACATCGGCTCCGACCCGTGGGACGAATTCCTGGCCAGGTACTTCGGCCGGGGCGAGGGAGGGCGCCGACCGCCGCACCGGGTCGACATCACCCGACTGATGACGGCCGACGCCCGGGAGATGCTGGCCGACGCGGCCCGGAGGGCGGCGCAACGGCAGAGCAGCGACCTGGACACCGACCACCTGCTCTGGGCGGCGCTGCAACGGGAACCGCTGCGCGACCTGGTCCGCCGGGCCGGGGCCGACCCGGACACCCTGCTCAACGCCCTCGGCGGCAAGGGCGACGGCGCGCCGCGCGGGGAGGTGCCGCCCAACCTGTCGTTGACCCCCGCCGCCAAGCGGGCGCTGCTCGACGCCCACCAGTTGTCCCGGGCGATGGGCGCCAACTACATCGGCCCCGAGCACATCCTGATGGCGCTGCCGCTCAACCCGGAGTCGCCGGCCGGGCGGATGCTCGCCGCCGGCCGGATCCAACCCGAGTCGTTGCAGGCCGCCAACGCCGAGCGGGGGCCGATGAACGGGCCGAAGCCGGACCGTGGCACCCCCACCCTCGACCAGTACGGGCAGGACCTCACCGACCTGGCGCGCAACGACCAGATCGACCCGGTGATCGGACGCGCCGACGAGATCGAGCAGGCCGTGGAGATCCTCTCCCGACGTACCAAGAACAACCCGGTGCTGATCGGCGAGGCCGGTGTCGGCAAGACCGCCATCGTCGAGGGATTGGCCGAACGGATCTGCGACGGCGACGTACCGCAGACCCTGCTCGGCAAGCGGGTCGTCCAGCTCGACCTGGCCGGCCTGGTCGCCGGCACCCGCTACCGAGGCGACTTCGAGGAGCGGCTGAAGAAGGTGATCGACGAGATCCGGGCCCACCGCGACGAGCTGATCATCTTCATGGACGAGATCCACACCCTGGTCGGTGCCGGTGGCGCCGGCAGCGAGGGCGGAATGGACGCCTCCAACATGCTCAAACCCGCCCTCGCCCGGGGCGAGTTGCGGGTGATCGGCGCGACGACGCTCGACGAGTACCGCAAGAGCATCGAGAAGGACGCCGCCCTGGCCCGGCGGTTCCAGCCGGTGCTGGTGCCCGAGCCCGGCGTCGACGACACCATCGCCATCCTGCGCGGGCTGCGCGACAGGTACGAGGCCCACCACCAGGTGCGCTTCACCGACGAGGCGCTCGTCGCCGCCGCCGAGCTGTCCGACCGGTACGTCACCGACCGGTTCCTGCCGGACAAGGCGATCGACCTCATCGACCAGGCCGGCGCCCGGGTGCGGTTGCGCACCCGTACCCCCGCGTCCGATGTGCGGGAGCTGGAGCAGGAACTCGACGAGGTACGCCGGGACAAGGAACAGGCCGTCACCGACGAGCAGTACGAGCGGGCCTCCGCGCTGCGGGACCGGATCGCCGAGCTGGAGGGGGACATCCGACGCGCCAACGGTGAGGACGGCTCGTCCAGCTCCCAGGTGCCCGAGGTGGGGCCGCAGGAGATCGCCGAGGTGGTCTCCCGGGCCACCGGCATCCCGGTCAGCCAGCTCACCGAGGAGGAACGCGACCGGCTGCTGCGCCTGGAGGGTCACCTGCACCAGAAGGTGGTCGGCCAGGACGACGCGGTCACCGCCGTCGCCGAGGCGGTCCGTCGCTCCCGGGCCGGGCTGGCCGACCCGGAGCGGCCGATGGGCAGCTTCCTGTTCCTCGGCCCGACCGGTGTCGGCAAGACCGAGTTGGCGCGCGCCCTGGCCGAGGCGTTGTTCGGCGAGGCGGACCGGATGGTCCGGGTGGACATGAGCGAGTTCCAGGAGCGGCACACGGTCAGCCGGCTGGTCGGCGCGCCGCCCGGATACGTCGGCTACGAGGAGGCCGGTCAGCTCACCGAGGCGGTCCGCCGCCGCCCGTACGCGGTGGTGCTGCTCGACGAGATCGAGAAGGCCCACCCGGACGTGTTCAACATCCTGCTCCAGGTGCTCGACGACGGGCGGCTCACCGACAGCCAGGGCCGCACGGTGAACTTCAAGAACACCGTACTGATCATGACGAGCAACCTCGGCTCCGAGCTGATCACCGGCGCCCAGCGCTCGGTCGGCTTCGGCACCGGCGACGTGGGCAGCGAGCAGGAGAGCAACGAGCTGCGGGAGCGGCTCATGCGCCGCCTGCAGGAGAACTTCCGCCCGGAGTTCCTCAACCGCATCGACGAGATCATCATCTTCCGTCGGCTGGAGGCCGAGCAGCTGCGCGACATCACCGCGCTGCTGCTGGAGGAGACCCGCCGCCGCATGCACGCCCAGGACCTCCAGGTGGAGTTCACCACCGCCGGCATCGACTGGCTCGCCGAGCACGGCTACCAGCCCGAGTTCGGCGCCCGCCCGCTGCGTCGGGTGATCCAGCGGGAGGTCGACAACCACCTGTCCCGGATGCTGCTGGAGTCGGCGATCTCGCCGGGGCAGAAGGTCACGGTGGACGTCCGCGACGGCGCGCTCACCTTCGACGTGGCCGCCGGCGAGCGGGGGTACACCGCCGCCACGACCACCCACCCGCGATGAGCGGGTCGGCGCGACAGGACGACCACGAGGACCCGCACGAGCCCGCGGAGCCCGCGAAGAACCGGGACGAGGACGACCATCCCGACCCGATCCTGGCGTCGCCCACCGCCAACCCCCGCCGCACCCGGGTGCCCGCGGAGGGCCTGCATCCGAAGACCGACCAGGAGGACGACCCGGAGACGTCCGGGCACCGCCGGCGAGAGGAGACCTGATGGTACGCGAAGCGCGGCTCGACCCCGAGGTGGAAGTGCTCTGGGAGGACTTCCACGCCGAGGTCAACGTCCCGTCGGAGCAGCTGCGGACCTGGCTGTTGACCCGGGGTTCGGGGGAGGAGTCGTTCAGCCCCAACCCGAACCTCGACCTGCCCCAACCGGGTCGGGAGATCCTCAAGGTGCTCAACAAGCGCAAGGTGGACCTCACCCCGGAGGACATCGAGGTGATGCGGGAGGCGGTCGAGCGGATCCGCGAGCTGATGGACGCCAAGCCGTCGCGCGGCAACGCCGACGACACCTGGCGCCACTCCCTGCTGGACCTCGGTCACGACCCGCTCGTCGAACGCTGAGCGAGGCAACCCACGACGGTGCCGCCCCGGTCCGGGACGGCACCGTCGCGGCGTACTACTGACCCTGGTCGGGCTCCAGGCTGCCGATGGTCAGACCCGCCGCGTCGGCGGCGGCGTCCCGGTCGCCGCGGGTCTGGTCCTCCCGACTGAGCAGGTTCGCGTACTCGGTCACATCGGCCGGGTCTGGCACCGTCGGCAGGCGGCGCAGGAACGCCTCCACCGCGCGGGTGGCGGCGGTGTGCGCGGCAGCCGCCTGGCGCAGCAGTTCGCGGTCGTCGGCGGGCGGGTAGAGGTCGGTCATGTCCGCCAGATACCCGGCCCACGGCGGTTCGCACCGCCAGGGCCAGGGAATACCTGCCGCTCAGCCCGGTCGGACCCCACTGGGCTGCCGGACACCGAACCCCGGGTTGCGGGGCAACCAGGCCAGATACGCCGGATGCGGTGCCAACGAGTCGACGTACGCCGCCTTGGCCGTCTCCAGCACCAGGCCCGCACCCTCGGCGGCGGGGGAGTCCGGGTGCCAGCCGAGCAGCAGTCGCCAGCGCAGTGGCGTCCCGGCGAGCTGACGGGTCACCAGACCGCTCACCGGGCGGAACGTCGCCTGGCACAGGGCCACCGCCACGCCCGCCTCCACCAGGTCGACGCAGCCACGGATGTCGGTCTCGTACACCTTGCGGGGGGTGAAGCCGGCGCGGGCGCACGCGGCGGCGAAGCAGTCGGCGAAGCAGCCGTCACCCGGCGCGGCCACCCACTGCTCGTGGCGCAGGTCCGCCAGGCGCACCTCGTCCTGCGTCGCGAGGGGGTGGGTCTCCGGCAGCAGCACCAGCACCGGGTCGACGGCCACCTCCTGCCAGCTCAACCCGAACCCGCCCGACGGACTGGCGTCGCCGCACACACCGGCGAGCGCGAAGTCCAGTCGGCCGCCGGCCACCAACTGCGCCAACTCGTCCACCGACCAGGACGCGAACGTGGTGATCTGGGCGGGCGGCTGCTCGGCCGCCAACCGGTGCACCAGCCGACCCAGGATCGGGCTGTTCACCCCACCGAACCGGTAGCAGGGCGGCGTGTCACCCGCCCCGGCCAGCCGGGCGGCCTCGTCCTGCAGCCCCTTCATCGCCGGCAGCAGCACCCGGGCACGGGCCAGCACCAGCTCACCGAGCGCGGTCGGCCGGGCCCCACGCCGGTCCCGGTCGAACAGCGGGCCGCCGAGCGTCCGCTCGATGCGTTGGAGCTGGGCGGTGAGCGCCGGCTGGGCGAGGCCGAGCGCCGACGCCGCCTTCGTCACACTTCCCGTCTCCGCGATCGCGCAGACCACCCGCAGGTGACGCAGCTCCAGGTTCATAGGGTGACGGTAGGACTACGCGTCTGCTGGCGGAATAGCCCGAGCGGATCGGTGATAATGAATGCACTGCGCGGGCTGTCGCCGGTCACCGCTCGCGCGGTGGCTCCGGCAGGTCCGCCAGGTACGTCGGCCGCCGCGTCACCGCGTCGAGGACCTTGTCCACCACCCCGACCGCCGGCTCCACGATCCGGTTCCACGGCGGGGTGGCCGGCGTGCTCGGGTGCGGCCGGGTCGGCGCAGCCTCCTCGGCGATCTCCAGCCGGTTGCCGAGCCGGATCAGCTCCTCCTCGGTCGCGACCGCGCGCAGCTCGGTGACCAGCGCGCCCACCCCGTCGACGTGCCGGCGGACCCGCTCGGCGACCTCGCTCAGCGCCTCGTCCGTCAGCCCCTTCAGGGCGCTCAACAGGGCCGCGTCCGCGTTGATCTCCGCGTCCACCCGCTCGGTGGCCGTCGGCAGCGCCGCGCGGACCGCCGGCAGCAGGTACTGCTCCTCGGCGGACAGGTGCCGCGACAGCGCGGCGGTGAGCACCGGCAGCCCCTCCTGTGGCGTGGTGTCCGGGCCGGTGAGCTGGTCCAGCAGCGCCAGCAGTTGCCGGTGCTCCCGGTCGACGATGTCGGCGATGCTGCGACCGGCGGGCCGGTAACCCTCCTCGGGAACGGGCGCGGGCGGCAGCGGCGGCAGGGGAACGGCGGACATGGTGCCCTCCTCGACTGGCGGGCGGAAGCTCCGGCAGGGGACGTTCGGTCGTGGGCGGCGGTACCCGAACACGACGACCGCGAAACCGACCCGTCGATGCGTCCACCCGCGCCGGCCTGTCGACCCGCCCGGGCTGGTATGAAGAGGCGATGACGAGCGACGCCGCCTCCGCCCGACCCGATCCCACCGCAGAGGTCGTCGACCTCTGCCGCGACCTGCTGCGCATCGACACCACCAACACCGGTGACAACGACACAAGCGTCGGCGAACGCCGCGCGGCCGAGTACGTGGCCGAGAAACTCGCCGAGGTGGGCGTGGAGTCCGTCCTGCACGAGTCCGCCCCGGGCCGGGCGAACGTGGTGGCCCGCATCCCGGGCACCGACCCGAGCCGGGGCGCGCTGCTGGTGCACGGCCACCTGGACGTGGTGCCCGCCGACGCCGACGAATGGTCGGTGGGCCCGTTCTCCGGCGAGCTGCGCGACGGCTACCTCTGGGGCCGGGGCGCCATCGACATGAAGGACTTCGACGCGATGGTGCTCGCCGTGGTGCGGCACTGGCAACGCACCGGCGTCCGACCCCCGCGCGACATCGTGCTCGCGTACACCGCCGACGAGGAGGCGGGCAGCGAATACGGCGCGCGTTTCCTGGTGGACAACCACCGTGGCCTCTTCGACGGCTGCACCGAGGCGATCGGTGAGGTGGGCGGCTTCTCCTACTCGGTCAACGACAGTCAGCGGCTCTACCTCATCGAGACCGCCGAGAAGGGCATCGACTGGCTGCGGCTGCACGCCAAGGGCCGCCCCGGGCACGGCTCGATGATGCACGACGACAACGCCGTCACCGCGCTCGCCGAAGCGGTCGCCCGGATCGGCCGGCACCGCTTCCCGGTGGTGGTCACCGACACCGTGCGGGCCTTCCTGACCGAGGTCTCCGACCTGCTCGGCATCGAGCTGGACCCGGACGACCCGGAGACCGCCATCGCGAAGCTCGGCCCGATCGCCAACATCATCGGCGCGACCATCCGCAACACCGCCAACCCGACCCGGTTGAGCGCCGGCTACAAGGACAACGTCATCCCCGGCCGGGCCACCGCCACCATCGACTGCCGCAGCCTGCCCGGCCAGTCCGAGCTGCTGGAGCGACAGCTGCGCGAGCTGGTCGGCCCGGACATCGCCATCGAGTACGTCCAGCGGCAACCGGCGCTGGAGACCACCTTCGACGGTGACCTGGTCGAAGCCATGTCGGCGGCCCTGCGCGCGGAGGACCCGGGGGCACGGCCCGTCCCGTACATGCTCTCCGGAGGCACCGACGCCAAGGCGTTCTCGCAGCTCGGCATCCGTTGCTTCGGGTTCGCCCCGCTCCGGCTGCCCGCCGACCTGAACTTCTCGGCGTTGTTCCACGGCATCGACGAGCGCGTTCCGGTGGACGGACTACAGTTCGGCGTGCGGGTTCTCGACCGGTTCCTCCGCACCTGCTAGCCGCGTCCGGCCGTTGCCGCCGGCGCGCAACCTCCCCATCGTGAAGGGACTGCCCCACATGACCGACCAGAATGGTGAGCTGGACGCCGCTCTCGAGCGGGTGATCGAAGCGGCCCGCCACCACCTGGCTGCCGTACGCGCCGCACAGGGCCGCGTCGACGACGACGACGTCTGGCAGGCGTACGTGGCGTTGAACAACGCCTCCTTCGCGTACGACGAGCGACTGCTCGACGCCTTCGGCGAGGTGACGCCGTGGGACGTCGACTCCATCGACCCGGACGAGGCCGACGAGCGTTTCGGCGGCGGCGAGGGAGCCGAGGCCAGCGACCCGCACCCCCGGGTGATCTCGGTGCGCCAGCGTCGTGACTACCGGGTGCCGAGCGTCGCCGCGCTGCTGCGGGTGGCCGAGGCGGCCCGCCGCGAAGGCACCCCCGAGGACGACGAGCCGGCGCCGGTGGAGGGCGTCGGCGAGGCGGTGCTGGAGCTGCTGCAGAGCGGCGACGGCTCGCTCGGCGCGTTGGACGTCCCCGAGTTGGAACCACTCGACGGGGTGGTCATGGTCAGCGAGGTCGGCACCCCTGTCGACCTGGAGTCGTTCGACGACGACGACGCGGTCGGCCCGTTCCAGCCGGCGGTCGACGACCGGCTGGTCGGCCGGCTCGACGAGCACCCGTTCCTGGAGCTCGACGACGACCACGACCACGCCGGGCACCAGCACTAGGGCCCGCGTGCGCCCGGGGCCCCACGCGGGCCCCGGGCCACGGCGCTCAGTACGACAGGCCCGGCTGCGGCTGGTTGACCCGCCGCCGCCGCAGCACCACCTGGCGCGTGCCGTCCCGGAACAGCCGTACCCGGGCCAACTCCCACCCGGAGAACTCCGCCTGGATCGCCAACTGCGCCGCGGCGGTCAACCGGTCGACGTTCGGCGGCAACCGCAGCGGCGCGTACTCGTAGTCCATGCCACCCATGCTGCCCAGCCCAGCGGCCATTCGCCACCCCCTCCAGGGTGACCAACAACGCCACCAAGCCCGCCCAGTGCCACCCCGCGCGTCCCCACCGCGCCCTCGCCGCGCCCTCGCCGCGCCGCGCTCTCACCGCGCCGCGCTCTCACCGCGCCGCGCCCTCACCGCGCCCCGCCGAGCCGCGGCCCGCCGCGCCGCGCTCTCACCGCGCCCCGCCGCGCCCTCACCGCACCGATCTTGCACTTTCTGTGGCGACAAAAGCCGCGTATACAAACATAACGTCAACCGAAACCGCAAGATCGACGCACGGAGCCGACAAGCGAGCCTTCCGGTGGCCTCGAAGCCCACTCGCGGCACCTGTCAGTCCGCAGGTTTCGTCGATCAAGGAGTTGTGGTGGGGGATGAAAGGTTCGATCTGGGTCAGATCAGGCACCACAACTCCATGATCGACGGGGTGGACGGGGTGGACGGGGTGGACGGGGCGGTGGCGCTTAGCTGGGCGGTGGGGCAGCGCTAGGTGAGGGGCTCGGGCTGGTGAAGGGCTCGGGCTGGGTGAGGGCTCGGGCTGGGCTGGGGTGAGGGGCTTGCGCTGGGCTGGGGCTGGGGCGGCCGTGGGGTCAGAGGGTGGGGAGGTTCGCTGTCAGGAGGGCGGCCAGCGCTGGGGCGGTAAGCGTTAGCGCCTGAGGGCTGCCCGGGTCGACTGCCAGACCCCAGGAGGGGTCCGGCCAGTCCTCCAGCAGCTCGGAGCAGGGCAGGGCGATGAACGGCACCCCGTCTCCGGTGAACGCGCCGAGCGCCACCGGTGAGGTGAAGACCGGCAGCAGCGGCGCGCCTGTCGCGTCGTTGAGCACCGACCATGGGAAGTCGGCATCCGGCGACGGCTCCCCGGCCAGCGGGACGCACACCGTGGCGGCGGCCAGCGCGGCGAGGTAGCCAGGCAGGTCACGGCGCTTGCCGGCCGTGGCGAGCGCCGCCACCACCGCCGCCTCCGCACCCCCGTCCGGTGCACCCCCGTCCGGTGCGGTCCCGTCCTCCGCGGCCCCGTCCGGTGCGGTCCCGTCCGCTGCGGTCCCAGCTGGTGTTGCCCGGGCGGGTGTGGCCCCGTCCGGCGCGGTCCCATCCGGTGTCGCCCCGGCGGGTCTGGCCCCGGCCGGTGTCGCCCCGGCGGGTCTGGCCCCGGCCGGTGTCGCCCCGGCGGGTCTGGCCCCGCCCGGTGCCGGCCGGTCGGCAGCCGTTCGCGCTGGCGGCCCAGGGAGCACGGCCGGTGGCAGGAGCGGACCAGGGCGCTGCCCGAGGTCGGGGCGCTGCCCGAGGTCGGGGCGCGGCTCTGGGGCGGTGCGGGGCTCGGGCGCCGGCAGTGCGGCAGCCGGCAGTGCCCGGCAGGAGAGCGCGCCGGGCTCGTCGGTCAACACCTCGGCGGCGGTACGGGTCACGAACGCACTGAGCCGCTCGACCTGCTCCGGGGTGCGCGGTGCCTCGTACCACCAGCCCTCGTCGCCGGTCGGACGGTGCCAGCCGAGCGCGGCCAGGCGTGCCTCGTCGTGGCCGGGGCAGACCACCCGCACCACCTGGCGGCGCACCAGCAGTCGGATCCCGCGCGGACCGGCGGAGAGTTCCAGGTCGGTGTCCCGGTCGCAGCGGGCGACGGTGTCCCGCAGCCGGGCGGCGATCTCCGGCCAGGTCGGGGACGGTGACGTCACGCCGGTGCGCCCGGCAGGCGGTCGTCCAGCCGCCCGAGCCGGGCCACGGTCTCCTCCAGGCGGCCCAGCGCCGAGAAGTCCCCGGGTGTGCCGAACAGGTCGCCGAGCCCCTTGCCGAGCGCCACGTCAAGCCCTTCGGTGTGCTCGTCGACGTGCGTGGCGGCGACCTCCCGAGCCCGCCGGTACGCGTCGAGGACCAACTCGGCCACGCCCTCCGTGCCGGCGCGCAGGGCGGCGGGCGCGAGGGTGAGACCGGTGAGCGCGCCGGTGGCGTCGACGGTCGCCGAGACCAGCCCGCTCTCGTCGACCGCGGTGCCGGACAACTCGGCCAGGTCGTCGCGGAGACCCGCGAACCGGCGCTCGATGTCGGCGATCCGCCCGGTGAGCGCGTCGAACGCCGAGGACGGGTCCGTCATGAGATTCCTCCCCGTGAATCGTGCGACCGGGTGGTGCCCGGCAGCCGGGAGATCGTATCGTCGGTTCGCGCGACTCATGGGGGAGGAACGGCATGCCGCCGGATATCGATGTCGACGTGCAGGTGGTCCGTCGACTGGAGACAGCCGCCAGACAGGTTGCCAGCTCGCTCGCGGCGCTGGAGAGTCAGATCGTGTCGGCCGGCGACGTGCCGTCGGACGCGTTCGGTCACCTGCCGTTCGCGAGCGACATGCTCCGCGACAAGTACGCCGAGCAGGTCACCGGCGGTAAGGAGCTGTTCGCCGCCGCGAACGCGGCCTTCGGGCGGGTCGCCACGGCGCTCGCCGACACCGCCGAGGCGTACGAGCTCAACGAGCGGGACCTCGACGCCGGGTTCAAGGCCATCCAGTCGGGGCTGCCCGGATGAGCGGCCCCGCCGGCAGCGCCGTCCAGCTCTGGAACGGCCTGGACAACGCGCTGTCCGGGGTGGAGGACGCCGTCAACAGCGTCTGCCGGACCCTGGCCTGGCCACTCATCCAGCTCGTCGACCTCGTCGACGGCGAGCCCGCCGTGCTGCGCGCGAAGGCCGCCGAGTGGGACGCGCTGGCCGCGCAGGTGCGCGACCTGGCGCAGGGCCACCGCGGGACCAGGGAGTCCGCGCAGGCCGGGTGGCGCTCACCGTCCGGTGTGGCGTACGGCCAGCGGTTGGCCGAGGTGGAGCAGCAGCTCCTCGACGTCGCCGAGCAGTTCGCCGCGACCGCCGAGTACCTGCGCAGCGTCGCCGACGGTCTGCAGACCGTGCACGACGTGCTCGTGGACATCTGCGTGGAGTTCGTGAACTTCCTTCTGGTGACGCTGGTGACGGCGTTGCTGATGGCGCCGGTCACGATGGGTGCGTCCTGGGCCGCCGGCGTGGGTCTGGCCGTCACCAGGGGCCTGATCGTGGTCACCCGGATGCTGAAGGTCATCCGCCCACTGGCGGTGCACCTGCAGAAGGTCATCCGCCTGCTCCAACGGGTCCTGCTCTATCTGCGCAAGCTGCGGGCACACCTGGACAAGCTGGTCGACATGCAGAAGGGGCTGCGCGCCGGCAAGAAGTACGCCGACAAGCGCCGCGCCGCCGGCAAGCTCGACAAGTGGCACCACAAGTTCCTCGACCCCACCAAGGGCACCTACAAGCTGGGCAAGTCGGGTTCCCCGTTCGACATGGGCGCCCTCGACCGGGCCGCCGCGCTGCGGGCGCACGGCGTCGCCGACGGTGCCCGGGTGATCGCCCGGGACTGGGCGACGCACCTGCCGTGGAACGTGCCGAACTCGGTCGTCCACGGGGTCACCTGGGGGACCGTCGCGTTGACCACCGGGCTCTCCGTTCCCGGCAGTGAACAGGTCGGTGACCAGATCAACGAGGCGGTGCGGGGCGGCGCGGACTGGGTCGACCAGAATGTCTTCGGGCAGCCGCCGGCGGAGCAGCCGGCGGGCCGCTAGGGGGGGCGACGGGTGATGGCAGGGGAGCGGGGCCGGCTGGGCCGGTTCACCGACGCGGTGCTCGGCGGCGCGCGGGCCGCCCGGGACAAGGCCTGTGAGCTGCGCGACGAGTTCCGTACCAGCGACGACCCGGAGCGCGCCTTGGTGGCGCCGCTGCTCGAGGGGCAGGATCTTCGCTACGTGGGGCTCGCGCCGGTGCGCATGTCGCAGACCCACCGGGCCGGTCGCCAGCTCGCCGACGAGGTGGGCGACGAGCTGGCCGACGCGCTCGACCCGAAGGCGTTGTTCGGGCTGCTCAACATCATCAACCCGGTGGTCTGGGTGGACGCCGTGCTGACGCCGGTGCGGCTGGCCGCGGGTGTGTTGCTGCTGCCGGGCAGGGCCGCTGCCGTCGCGGCCGGGGTGCCGGAGTCAGCCGCGCCGGAACCGGGCCTGCCGCAGCAACCCGCGCAGCGGGAGCCGATCCCGCTCACCGAGGAGCAGGAGGCGTTCCGGGCGCTGTTCCGGCTGAGCCGGTACCGTCCGCTGGCCGAGCAGCTCGCCGAGATCGCCTACCGCCGCCGGTACGTCTTCAGCGGCGACCTCGCCACCCTCGCCGGCAGCCTGCTGCTCTTCCTGGAGCGCTACAGCGGCACCCCGCTGGCGGTGACCGACACCCACCTGCACCTGCTGCGGATGGGGCCCCGCCCGGACGCCGACCGGCCCGACCGGCGGCAACCGCGGGTGCTGTGGAGTGTGCGCCGCGACCGGGTGGCCCGGGTCGACTCCGAGCGGGGCGCGAGCGGGCTGGTGCAGCTCGCCTCCACCGTCGTGTTCGACGACGGGTCGTGGATCCGGCTCACCCAGCCCGCGCTTCGCGACGACCAGTCGCGCTTCCTGACCGCGATCCAGGACCTCCCCGGCCAACGCCCGACGCCGTGACCGGGCGGGCGGGGGCGGCGGTGACCCGGCGCAGGCACACGGTCGTCGCAACACTGCTGGTTAGCGATCCATCGCTGAGGAACAGATCAGTGCGCGGCCTGGGTGGGTAAGGGGTAGACGACGCCTGTCGCCATTTCGGACATCGCCCACAGTCGGCGTCGGGCGGCCGGGTCGCAGGCACGTTCCGGCGCCCGGTGTGCTTCGGGGGCGCCCTTGAACTGCCCGGGACCGCCCGGTCCGTAGTACTCGCCGCCGACGGCCTGCGGGTCGGTAGCCGCTCGGAGTACCGACAGTGCACCGGCCCGCGCCGGCTGGGTGAACAGCCACCCGAGTGTCGCGTTGGCCACCCGGAATCCTGCCGACGCGTCACGAAACAGGCTGGTGCGCGCTCCACCCGGGTGGGCCGCGAGGCTGATCGTCGATGAGTCGGCCGCGGCGAGTCGATGCTGCAGTTCGAACGCGAACAGCAAGTTGGCGAGTTTCGAGGCGTTGTAGGCCGTCGTTGGCCGGTACCCGTCGAGGCTCCTGGGGTCGAGGGCCGTGACGGAGCCTGCCGCTGCCGCCTTGCTGCTGACCGTGACGATCCGTCCGGCCGGTGATCGCTCAAGCATGTCGAGGAGCAGGCCGGTCAGCGCGAAGTGGCCGAGGTGGTTGACTCCCATCTGAGACTCGAAGCCGTCCTCGGTGCGCTGTGCCGGCTGCCACCACAGGCCGGCGTTGTTGATCAGGATGTCGAGCCGCTCGAAGCGCTCGTGGAGGTCGCCTGCCGCTTGCCGCACGCTGTGCAGGCTGGCGAGTTCGAGTGCGAGGACGCTGCCTGTGCCGGGTAACGCACGCACGGCCTCCGCACCGCGTTCCGCGTCGCGAGCGCCGATCACCACGTGGGCTCCTCGTGCGCTCAGAGCCGTTGCCGTTTCCAGGCCGATGCCGGCGGTGGCTCCGGTCACCAGCGCGGTGGTGCCGTCGAGCCGGGGGATGTCGCGCGCACTCCACATGGCGTCTCCTATAATCGGAACGGTCGCCCCGTTTGACTATACGGAACGGCCGCCCCGCTTGTCGACAGGCCGGAGGACTCCATGCGTGCCGATGCTCGCCGCAATCGCCAGAGCGTGCTGAGCGCTGCCTACGAGGTCCTGGCCACCGAGGGCCTGGGCGTGCCGATCGACGAAATCGCCCGCCGCGCAGGCGTCGGCGCCGGCACCGTCTATCGGCACTTCCCGACCAAGGAGTCCCTTATCCAGGCCGTGGTGCTCGACCGCCTCCACGCCCTGACCGACAAGGCCCGTTCCGGCATCGACTTCGCCGAGTTCTTCACCGTCATGGTGGAGGCCGGCGTCACCAATCGCGCCATCGCGGATGTGCTGGCCAGCGGCGGCTACCGGATACCCGCCGACGCTGACGCCGCCCTCAACGCAGCCTTCGCCGAACTCCTCGACCAGGCGCAGCAACGCGGAACCATCCGTGCGGACATCACCCCCGACGACATCAACGCTCTCGTGGTCGGCTGCGTCGCGACCGCGCGCCACCGCGGCTGCACAGACCTCGTTCAGATCGTCGTCGCCGGCCTGAGCCCGGTGCGCGGTGCCGGCCGTGAACCTGCCGGCGGTCAGCCGTCGCGTTCGGGGTAGCCGACCGGCACCCCGGAGACGTCGTCGAGCGCGGTGGTGATCTCCTCGGGCAGGGTGATCCGTTCCACCTGGAGCGCCCCGAGCAACTGACCCACCGTGCGCGCGCCGAGGATCGGCGCGGTCACACCGGGTCGGTCCCGGATCCACGCCAACGCCACCTCCAGCGGCGACACCCCCAGCCCGCCGGCCGCGGTCGCCACCGCCTCCACGATGCTGGAGCAGCGCGGCTCCAGGTAGGTGGAGACGAACCGCTCGAAGTGCGGCGACGCGGCCCGGGAGTCACCCGGACGGCCGTGCCGGTACTTGCCGGTGAGCACGCCCCGACCCAGCGGCGACCAGGGCAGCACGCCCAGACCGAGCGCGTCGCACGCCGGCAGCACCTCCCGCTCCACGCCCCGCTCCAGCAGCGAGTACTCCACCTGGGACGCGACCACCGGCGCCCGCCCCGGCCAGGCGGTTTGCCAGGCGGCGGCCCGCGCGGTCTGCCAGCCGGAGAAGTTGGACACCCCCACGTAGCGGACCTTTCCGCTTGCCACCGCATGGTCCAGGGCGGCCAGGGTCTCCTCCAGGGGGGTGTCCGGGTCGTACCCGTGCACCTGGAACAGGTCGACGTGGTCGGTGCCGAGCCGGCGCAGCGACGCGTCCAACGTGCGCAGCAGATGCCCCCGGGAGCCGTCGCGGCGTCGGCCACTGCCCGGACGCAACCCGGCCTTGGTGGCGATCAGCAGCTCCTCGCGGGGGACGAGGGAGCCCAGCAGGGAGCCGATCACCGACTCGGCGTCGCCGTCGCCGTACACGTCGGCGGTGTCGATGAGGTTGCCGCCCGCGTCCAGGTAACTCTTGAGCTGAGCGGCCGCGTCATCGGCGTCGGTGTCCCGGCCCCAGGTCATGGTGCCGAGCGCGAGCCGGGAAACCGCCAGCCCGCTTCGGCCGAGCGGTCGCTGTTGCATGGGTGAACCTTATTTGCAACCTGCCGCCACCGATATCCTCGCTCCCGTATCTCTGCCGGTTCTGCCGGTTCCGCCGTCCCGGGCTGCCCCGATGGAGGGGGGATCAAAGGTGTCGAGCCGGTGATCGAGTCCGTTATCGGCATTGCGTAACCTGGGGCGACCTGTGCCACGGATGGGGGAGGACCAGTGCGACTCGGGCTCAGTCTCGGATACCAGACGGCGTGGAGCACACCTGCCGACCACCTGGCGCTGGCCCAGGAGGCGGACCGGCTCGGCTACTCGGTGGTGTGGGCGGCGGAGGCGTACGGCTCCGACTCACCGAGCATGCTGGCCTGGATGGCCGGGCAGACCGAACGGATCGACGTCGGCGCCGCGGTGATGCAGATCCCCGCCCGTACGCCGGCGTCCACCGCCATGACCGCCGCCACCATCGACGCGCTCTCCGGCGGCCGGTTCCGGCTCGGTCTGGGCGTCTCCGGTCCGCAGGTGTCCGAGGGTTGGCACGGCGTACGGTTCGCCAAGCCGCTGGCCCGGACCCGCGAGTTCGTCGACATCGTCAAGCTCGCCATCGCCCGCAAGGAGGTGGCGTACGACGGCGAGCACTACACGCTGCCGCTGCCGGACGGCCCGGGCAAGGCCCTGCGACTGGGCTTCCATCCACCCCGCGAACACATACCTATCTACCTGGCCGCGGTCGGCCCGAAGAACCTGGAGCTGGCCGGCGAGATCGCCGACGGTTGGCTGGCGGTCTTCTACGCCCCGGAGTTCGCCGAGGAGCAGCTCGCCTCGGTCCGCGCCGGCCGCGCCAAGGTCGGCAAGGAGTTGGCCGGGTTCGACGTGGTGCCGTCGGTGCCCGTGGTGATCGGCGACGACGTGGCGTCCTGCGCCGAGCTTGTCCGCTGGTACGCCGCGCTCTACGTGGGCGGTATGGGCAGCCGGCAGCAGAACTTCTACAACCAGCTCGCCACCCGGATGGGCTACGGCGACGCCGCCCGTGAGGTGCAGGACCTGTACCTGGCCAAGCGGCAGCGCGACGCCGCGGCCGCCGTACCGATGGAGTTCATCGACCGCACCTCGCTGCTGGGCCCGAAGGAGCGCATCGCCGAGCGGATGCGGGAGTACGCCGCCGCCGGCGTCACCACGCTGTCGGTGACCCTCTTCGTGGCCGACCGGGACAGCGGTGTGCAGACCCTGCGTACCGTCGCCGAGGCTCTCGACCTGTCCGGAGTCGGCGAGTGACCTGGATCGAGGCCATCGTCCTGGGCATCGTCCAGGGGCTGACCGAGTTCCTCCCGGTCAGCTCGTCGGGGCATCTGCGGATCACCTCGGCGATCTTCTTCGACCAGGACGCCGGCGCGTCGTTCACCGCGGTCACCCAGCTCGGCACCGAAGCGGCAGTGCTGATCTACTTCGCGAAGGACATCTGGCGGATCACCCGGACCTGGCTGGTGGGCATCCGGGACACGTCGGTCCGCTCCAGCCTCGACTACCGGATGGGCTGGTACGTGATCGTCGGCTCGATCCCCATCGGGCTCTTCGGTTTCCTCTTCAAGGACCAGATCAAGACCGCCGGGCGCAACCTGTGGGTGGTGGCGACCACGCTTATCGTGTTCGCGTTCGTGCTGGCCTTCGCCGAGTACTGGGGGCGGCAGACCCGCACCCTGGAGAACTTCCGGATGAAGGACGGCATCGTGATGGGCTTCGCCCAGGCCATGGCGCTGGTCCCCGGGGTGTCCCGCTCCGGTGGCACGCTCACCGCCGGCCTGCTGCTCAACCTGACCCGGGAGGCGGCGGCGCGGTACTCGTTCCTGCTGGCCATCCCGGCGGTGGTGATGTCCGGCGTGTTCAGCCTCGGTGACGTCTTCGAACCGTCCGCCCCGGGCACGTCCGTACCCACCGTGGCCCAGACGATCGTGGCCACCGCCATCGCCTTCGGCGTCGGTTACGCGGCCATCGCCTGGTTGCTGCGCTACGTCGCCCACCACACCCTGTACGTCTTCGTGCTGTACCGGGTCGCGCTGGGCACCCTGGTCCTGGCCCTGCTGCTGACCGGCACGATCAGCGCCACCTGACCGGCCCTGCCGACGGCCCCCGGTCCCGCCCGCGCGCGGACCCGGGGGCCGTCCGCTGCCCGCGACGGCCCGCCGTCGAGCCCAGGTCATAGGGTGGTCACCGTGGCGACCCTTCTGCTTCTGCGACACGGCCGGACGACCGCGAACGCGGACGGCGGTCTGGCCGGTCGGCAACCGGTCGAACTGGACGACACCGGGCGTGCCCAGGCCAGCGCGGTCGGCGAGCGGTTGCGGGCGGTGCCGCTGGCCGCCGTGGTGACCAGCCCGCTGATCCGCTGCCGGCAGACCCTGGAGCTGGCGCTTCCACAGGCCACCCCGGTGGTCGAGGACGGGTTGATCGAGTGCGACTACGGCAGCTGGGAGGGGCAGCCGCTGAAGAAGCTCGCCAAGGAGCCGCTCTGGCCGGTCGTCCAGCAGCATCCCAGCGCGGTGGTCTTCCCGGACGGTGAGGCGATGGCGGCCATGGCCGCGCGTGCGGTGGCGGCGGTGCGCTCCTGGGACGCCCGGGTGAACGCCGAACACGGGCCCGAGGCGGTCTGGCTGGCGTGCAGCCACGGCGATGTGATCAAGGCCATCGTGGCGGACGCGCTCGGCGTACACCTGGATGCCTTTCAGCGGATCGTGGCCGACCCGGCGTCGGTGACGGCGATCCGGTTCACGCCGCTGCGTCCGTTCGTGGTGCGTCTCAACGACACCGGCGGCGACCTGGCGGCGCTGGTGCCACCGCCGGCGAAGCGGCGTCGGCGCGCGAACCGGGCGGCCGACTCGGACGCGGCCGTCGGCGGCGGGGCGGGTGTGTCACGGTGAGGCGGGTCACGCCAGCGGAGGTCGAAAAGGCCGCCACGCCCGGGTATCGCCCCTGGTACGCCGGGCGCGCCGGCGCTGCGGCGATTCGCGTCGGTGGGGTGCGCGACGCCAGGGCGGGCCGGATAGGGTCGTGGGTATGACCCACCAGGTGCACGCCTTCGAACCGCCGGAGCGGTTCGTCGCCGGGACTGTCGGGCCGCCGGGGGAGCGCACGTTCTTCCTGCAGGCCCGCGGCGGCGGCAGGCTGGTCAGCGTCGCGCTGGAGAAGGTCCAGGTGTCCCTGCTCGCCGAAAAGCTGGAGGAGCTGCTCACCGAGGCGCAGCGTCGCTTCGGGGTGGACCTGCCCGAGCTGGCGCCCGTGATCGGCGACAACGAGCCGCTGGACACTCCCGTCGACGAGGAGTTCCGGGTCGGGACCCTCGGGCTGGCCTTCGACGTCGACACCGCGACCGTGGTGATCGAGGCGATCGCCGCGGGCGAGGTGGAGCCCGAGGTCGAGCTCGGCGATGACGACGACGACGAGGACGACGACGAGGACGAGGAGCCGGACGAGGACCTCGACCGGCTCCGGGTCCGGCTCACCCCGCAGGCCACCCGCCAGTTCATCGAGCGGGCCCGGCGAGTGGTCAACGCGGGCCGGCCACCGTGCCCGCTCTGCGGCCAACCGTTGGACCCCGCCGGGCACCTCTGCCCGCGGCACAACGGTTACCACCGGTGACCTCGTCCGGCCTCCAGCCCCGCCAGGACGGCGACGCCGCGCTGCGGCTGCTGCGTGACGGCGCCCTCGATCTGGAGGGTCGGCTTGTCGACGCGTCGAACACGACGCTGCGCGGCATCCTGACCCTGGACGGTCTGACCGCCCGCTGCGTCTACAAGCCGGTCCGTGGCGAGCGCCCCCTCTGGGACTTCCCCGACGGCACCCTCGCCGGCCGGGAGGTCTCGGCGTACCTGGTCTCCCGGGCCACCGGCTGGGATCTCGTGCCGCCCACCGTGCTGCGCGACGGCCCGTTCGGCCCCGGCTCCTGCCAGCTCTGGATCGACGAGCCGGAGGACGCCGAGGCGCTCGTCGGTTTCCTGCCCGCCGGGGAGCTGCCGCCGCGCTGGATCCCGATCGCCGCCGCCCGGGACGAGGACGGCGCCGACTACGCCCTCGCCCACGCCGACGACCCACGGCTGGCCCGGCTCGCGGTGCTCGACGCGGTGCTCAACAACGCCGACCGCAAGGGCGGTCATGTGCTCGTCGGTCCCGACGACCGGATCTACGGCGTGGACCACGGGGTGAGCTTCCACGTGGAGGACAAGCTGCGCACGGTGCTCTGGGGGTGGGCCGGTAAGCGGCTGCCGGCCGACGCCGTGGAGATGCTCGACGCGCTTGCCGACCAGGTCGCCGGTGCGCTCGGCGCGGAGCTGGCCGACCATCTGACGATCAGCGAGGTGGCCGAGGTGGCCGCCCGGGTCGACCGGCTGCGCGAGACCGGCCGCTTCCCGCAGCCTCCGGAGGACTGGCCGGCGATGCCCTGGCCACCCATGTGACCCGCTGTCATCTTGATCACCCGTGGGGTGCTCCGGCGTCGCCGCCGGGCTGGCTAGGCTGATCCCATGGAGTCTTGGGCGGGACACGAGGTGCCACGGCTGCCGGGCAGGGGCGAGCCACTGGCGTTGTACGACTCGGCGCGGCAGGGCGTCCACCCGAGTGAGCCGGCCGACGCGGGCAGCATGTACGTCTGCGGCATCACCCCGTACGACGCCACCCACCTCGGCCACGCCGCCACCATGATCACGTTCGACCTGGTGCAGCGGATGTGGCGCGACGCTGGCCGTCCGGTGCGCTACGTGCAGAACGTCACCGACATCGACGACCCACTGCTGGAGCGGGCCGCCCGCGACGGCGAGGACTGGGTGGTCCTGGCGATGCGCGAGACGGCGCTGTTCCGGGAGGACATGGAGGCGCTGCGGATCATCCCGCCGGCGCACTACGTGGGCGCGGTCGAGTCGATCCCGGACATCGCCAACAAGGTCGAGGTGCTGCTCAAGGACGGCGCCGCGTACCGGCTGGACGACGGCACCGGCGACGTCTACTTCGACATCTCTGCCACCGGCCGGTTCGGCTACGAGTCGAACCTGACCCGCGAGCAGATGCTGGAGATCTTCCCCGACCGCGGTGGCGACCCCGACCGCGCCGGCAAGCGAGACCCACTGGACCCGCTGCTGTGGCGCGGCGCCCGCGACGGCGAGCCGTCCTGGCCGGGCGGCGAACTGGGCACGGGCCGTCCCGGCTGGCACATCGAGTGCGCGGTCATCGCGCTCAACCTGCTCGGCGACCGGATCGACGTGCAGGGCGGCGGCAACGACCTGCTGTTCCCGCACCACGAGGCCTCCGCCGCGCACGCCGAGCGGCTCACCGGCCAGGCGCCGTTCGCCGAGCACTACGTCCACGCCGGCATGATCGGTCTGGACGGCGAGAAGATGTCCAAGTCCCGCGGCAACCTGGTCTTCGTGTCCCGGCTGCGCGCCGACAAGGTCGACCCGATGGCGATCCGGCTGGCGCTGATCTCCGGGCACTACCGCAGCGACCGCACCTGGACCGACGACCTGCTCACCGCCGCGCACGAGCGCCTGGCCCGTTGGCGGCGGGCCGCCGCCGCGCCCGCCGGGCCGTCCGGGGCTGAGCTGCTGGCCGAGGTACGCGTACGTCTGGCCGACGACCTGGACACCCCCGGCGCCCTGGCGGCGGCGGACCGCTGGGCCGAGTCGACCCTCGCCGGCGCGACTGACGACCCCGAGGCCCCGGCCCTCTTCGCGACCACGATGGACGCCCTCCTCGGCATCCGCCTCTAGCCTCTAGGCACCGGCTCGGCGTCCTGCCCGCCTAGGTGGCTCCTGCGCGCTTGCTTGGCTTCCTGCGCGTTTGGCTGGCGTCGTGCGCGCCTGCTTAGCCCCGCGCGCAAGGCTGGCGTCCTGCGCGCATACTCAGCCCCTACCCGCCCGGCTGGCGTCGATCATGGAGTTGTGGTGGCCGGTATGTGATGCTGCGCCCCTTATACGAGGCACCACAACTCCTTGATCGACGCGCTCCCCGTGCCTCGCCTCGCCGATCTTGCACTTTGTGTCGACGCGAAAGGTGCTAGTCGGGGAAAAGCGGCGACACAAAGTGCAAGATCGCTGAGGCGAGGCACGGGTGAGGCGAGGCCGGGGCGAGGCCGGGGCGGGGCGAGGTAGGTGGGGTGGGGCGAGGCGCGGCGGTAGCCGCTAGCCCAGGACCAGGCCGGGGTCGGGTTCCGGGTCGGGGGTCGGGCCGGGGATCTTGTATTCCTCGGTGAGGGTGGTCATCGGGCCGGGCCAGGTCGCCTGGGACACCTCGATCGGCTTGCGGTGCGCGTCGTACGCGACGTGCAGCAGGTGCAGCACCGGAGTGTCCGGCCGGATCTGGAGGGTCTCGGCTTCCTCCCGGCTCGGCTGGCGGGCGCTGATCGTGTCGGTGGCGGAGACGTAGCGCCGCCCGGTGGCTTCCTCGGCCTCCTGGTAGAGCGGCCGGCCGAACGCCTCGGTGCGCTCCAGTGAGGTGCCGGCGGTGTCGCGGGGCAGGAACCAGGAGGCGCCCACCTCGACGGGGGAGTCGTCGGTGCGGACGAGGTGCCGGCGGCAGAGCAGGCTGGTGCCGTCGGACACGCCGAAGGCGTCGGCGACCTCGGCGGGGGCGGGGGCGGGCCCGACGGAGACGAGCTGCTGCCGGTACCGGGCGGCCAGGTCGGTGTGGTAGCCGCGGAAGCCGCCGTACCGGCCTCGGGAGAGGCGGTTGAGTCGGCGGCGGGTGCCTCGGACGTACGTACCGGAGCCGGGTTTGGTGATCAGGATGCCCTCGACCCGCAGCTGGTCGACGGCGCGTTGCACGGTCTGCTTGGCGACGCCGAACATCTCGGCGATGGCCGGGATGGACGGCAGTCGCTCGCCCGGCCCCCAGTCGCCCCGGCGGACCTGGGCCTTGAGCTGCGCGGCGATCTGTCGGTGCGGGAACTCGGCGGCCCCGGGGTTGATCTGCACACCCGCCTCCTTGATCACATCTAGGTTCCTAGGATGCCCTAGCGGGTGTGACGGCGCTACCCCGGACACGCGGAAAACGGGCCCCCGGACCAGAAGGTCCAGGGGCCCGCAGCGAAACGGTGCTACCAGGAGCCGGCAGTGGGGCCGGCCGAACCGCCCCGGCGGCGCAGGTACTTCTCGAACTCCTGGGCGATCTCGTCACCTGTCAACGGGGTGATGCCCTCGTCGCCGACCCGTTCCTCCAACTCGCGGACGTACTCGCCCAGCTCGGCGTCCTGCTCGGCGGCGCTGCGCACGCGCTGCTCCCACTCGGCGGACTCCTCGGCGAGGTCGGCCATCGGCACCGGCAGGTCGACGACCTCCTCGACCCGGTGCAGCAGGGCGAGGGTGGCCTTCGGGCAGGGCGGGTTGTTGGCGTAGTGCGGCACGTGCACCCAGAACGAGACGGCGTCCACCTCGGCGCGGGAGCAGGCGTCGTGCAGCACGCCGACGATGCCGGTCGGCCCGTCGTACCGGGTGGGGGTGAGCTGGTAACGCTCGGCGGCCTGCGCGTCGGAGGCGCTGCCGCTGATCGGCAGGGGTCGGGTGTACGGCACGTCGGCGAGCAACGCGCCGAGCAGCACCACCCGCTCCACCTCCAGGCTGTGGCAGATCTCCAGCACCTGCTCGCAGAACGTCCGCCAGCGCATGCTCGGCTCGATGCCGCGGATCAGCACCACGTCGCGGTCGGTGCCCTCCGGGCTGGCCACCATGAACCGGGTCGTCGGCCACTCCACCCGCCGGGTCTCCCCGTCGGCCATCGTGATCGTGGGCCGACTGACCTGGAAGTCGTAGAAGTCCTCCGGATCCAGCTCGGCGATCTGCCGCGCGTTCCAGACCTGCTCCAGGTGCTCGACCGCGGCGGTGGACGCGTCGGCGGCGTCATTCCAACCCTCGAACGCGGCGATCGCCACCGGGGACCGCAGCACCGGCAGTCCGTCGAACTCGGTCACGCCGTCACCTCACCCTGCTCGTCGCGGCTGGCGCCGGGACCGCGCCCGGTCGTCACACCGTGTGGCACGGCGGCGTCCCTGTTGTCCTTCACGTCCGTCAGCCTACGTGCAGGGCGAGTGCGCGGCCCGTCGGCCGCGCCGGTCAGCCACTCCGGCAGCAGGTCATACCCGAACGAACCAGACAGGGTGATCCCCGTGACACAATAGGGGATCGCTCGAGGATGGTCGTGGAGTCCCGCCGAATCGCACTAACCTGAACGGGTGCGGACTTCATTGATGGATGTGCTGGCTGAGCGGGTTCTCATCGCCGATGGCGCGATGGGCACGATGTTGCAGGCCGCGGACCTCACGCTCGACGACTTCGACGGGCTGGAGGGCTGCAACGAGATCCTCAACGTCACGCGCCCGGACGTGGTACGCGGGGTGCACGACGCCTACCTGGCCGTCGGTGCCGACTGCGTGGAGACAAACACCTTCGGCGCCAACCTCGCCAACCTCGCCGAGTACGACATCCCGCACCGCATCCGCGAGCTGTCCGAGGCCGGCGCCCGGATCGCACGGGGGGCCGCCGACGCGGCAAGCACCCCGCAGCGGCCCCGGTTCGTCCTCGGCTCGATCGGTCCGGGCACCAAGCTGCCCACCCTCGGGCACGCCGCCTACTCGACGCTGCGCGACGCCTACCAGGAGAACGCGGCCGGTCTGATCGTCGGTGGCGCGGACGCGCTGATCATCGAGACCTGCCAGGACCTGCTCCAGGTCAAGGCGGCCGTGGTCGGGTCGAAGCGGGCGATGGCCGAGCTGGGCCAGTCGGTGCCGATCATCTGTCACGTTGCCGTGGAGACCACCGGCACGATGCTCGTCGGCAGCGAGATCGGTGCGGCCCTCGCCGCGATCGAGCCGCTCGGCGTGGACCTGATCGGGCTCAACTGCTCGACCGGCCCGGCCGAGATGAGCGAGCACCTGCGCTACCTGTCGCAGCACTCCCGCATTGCGTTGTCGGTGATGCCGAACGCCGGCCTGCCGGTGCTGACCGCCGACGGGGCGTACTTCCCGCTGAGCCCGGTGGAGCTGGGCGAGGCCCTGGAGCGGTTCATCACCGAGTACGGCGTGGGGCTGATCGGCGGCTGCTGCGGCACCACCCCGGAGCACATCCGGGTGCTGTCCGAGCGGTTGCACGGCGTCACCGCCCCGGCCCGCGAGCCCCGGCACGAGGCGGGCGTCTCCTCGGTGTACCACCCGGTGCCGTTCGCCCAGGACGCGTCGGTGCTGATGGTGGGGGAGCGGACCAACGCCAACGGCTCGAAGGCGTTCCGGGAGGCCATGCTCGCCGGCGACTGGCGGGCCTGTGTGGAGATCGCCCGCAGTCAGGCGCGCGACGGCTCACACCTGCTCGACCTCTGCGTGGACTACGTCGGCCGCGACGGCACGCAGGACATGCGCGAGCTGGCCGGTCGGTTCGCCACCGCGTCCACCCTGCCCATCATGTTGGACTCCACCGAGCCGGCGGTCATCGAGGCCGGGCTGGAGATGCTCGGCGGCCGGTGCGTGGTCAACTCGGTGAACTTCGAGGATGGGGACGGCCCGGAGTCCCGCTACGGGCGGGTGATGCCGGTGATCCGCGAGCACGGCGCCGCCGTGGTGGTGATGTGCATCGACGAGGAGGGGCAGGCGCGTACCGCCGCGGACAAGGTCCGCATCGCCTCGCGCACCATCGACGACCTGACCGGCAGGTGGGGGATGGACCTGTCCGACATCCTCATCGACACGCTGACCTTCCCGATCGCCACCGGGCAGGAGGAGACCCGGCGCGACGGCATCGAGACGATCGAGGCGATCCAGGAGATCTCCCGCCGCTATCCCGGCATCAACTTCACCCTCGGCATCTCGAACATCTCCTTCGGGCTCAACCCGGCGGCCCGGCAGGTGCTCAACTCGGTGTTCCTGCACGAGTGCGTGCAGGCCGGCCTGACCTCCGCGATCGTGCACGCCAGCAAGATCCTGCCGATGGCGAAGATCCCCGACGAGCAGCGCGAGGTCGCCCTGGACATGGTCTACGACAGGCGCCGCGAGGGGTACGACCCGTTGCAGCGCTTCCTCGAGCTCTTCGAGGGCGTCGACGTGACAAGTGCCCGGGCCAGTCGGGCGCAGGAGTTGGCGGCGCTGCCGCTCGACGAGCGGCTCAAGCGGCGGATCATCGACGGGGAGCGCAACGGCCTGGAGGCCGACCTGGACGAGGCGATGGCCGGCGGCCGGTCACCGCTGTCGATCATCAACGACATCCTGCTGGACGGCATGAAGGTGGTAGGTGAGCTGTTCGGCTCCGGCCAGATGCAGTTGCCGTTCGTGCTCCAGTCCGCCGAGGTGATGAAGACCGCGGTGGCCTACCTGGAGCCGCACATGGAAGCCGTCGAGGATGGCGGCAAGGGCCGCATCGTGCTCGCCACAGTCCGCGGCGACGTGCACGACATCGGCAAGAACCTGGTCGACATCATCCTGTCGAACAACGGCTACGAGGTGGTGAACATCGGCATCAAGCAGCCGATCAGCGCCATCCTCGAGGCCGCGGAGCAGCACCGCGCCGACGCGATCGGCATGTCCGGGCTGCTGGTCAAGAGCACCGTCATCATGAAGGAGAACCTGGCCGAGATGGCCACCCGCGGGGTCGCGGAGCGGTGGCCCGTCCTGCTCGGTGGGGCGGCGCTGACCCGCGCGTATGTCGAGGACGACCTGCGCTCGACGTTCCCCGGGCAGGTGCACTACGCGCGGGACGCGTTCGAGGGGTTGTCCCTGATGGACCGGGTGATGACCGCCAAGCGTGGTGGCGCCCCGGTGATCGACCCGGAGCGGGAGGCGGCCCTCGCGGCCCGACGGGCGCGCCGGGAGCGGCAACGCTCGATGGTCACCACGTCACTGCCGGAGCTGCACGACTCGTCGGTCCGCTCCGACGTGGCGGCCGACGTGGCGGTGCCCACCCCACCGTTCTTCGGCACCCGGGTCGTCAAGGGGGTGCCGATGGCCGACTACGCGGCGCTGCTCGACGAGCGGGCCACCTTCTCCGGGCAGTGGGGGCTGCGCGGTGCCCGGGGTGGCAGCGGGCCCTCCTACGAGGAGCTGGTCGAGACCGAGGGTCGGCCGCGCCTGCGGTACTGGCTGGACCGGCTGATCGCCGACCAGATCCTTGAGGCAGCCGTGGTGTACGGCTACTTCCCCGCGTACTCCGAAGGCAATGACCTGGTGGTGCTCGACGAGAACGGGCACGCGGAGCGCGCCCGGTTCTCGTTCCCCCGGCAGCGGCAGGAGCGGCGGCTCTGCCTGGCGGACTTCTTCAAGCCCCAGGGCGACCAGCTCGATGTGGTCGCGTTGCAACTGGTCACCGTCGGTCAGCCGGTCAGCGAGTACGCGGCGAAGCTGTTCGCCCGCAACGAGTACCGCGACTACCTGGAGGTGCACGGGCTCTCCGTGCAGCTCACCGAGGCCCTCGCCGAGTACTGGCACCAGCGCATCCGCGCCGAGTTGACCCTGCCTGACGGGCGTCCGCTGGGGCACGACGACCCGGCGGACCTGGCCGGCATCCTGCACAACGACTACCGGGGCTGCCGGTACGCGTTCGGGTACCCGGCCTGCCCCGACCTGGAGGACCGGGCGAAGATCATGGATCTGCTCGGCGCGGACCGGATCGGGGTCGAGCTGTCCGAGGAGTTCCAGCTCATGCCGGAGCAGGCCACCGACGCGATCGTGGTGCACCACCCGGAGGCCAACTACTTCAACGCCAAGTGACGGGCGCAAGGTCGCTGACCTGCAATGACGACCGTTCCGAGGGTTGCTGAACCATAGTCATGCCGTCTTCAGGCCGTCGAGGGCGTCCTGGCGGACCGGGGCGTAGGTGTGCCTCAGAACGTGCCTGCCGCCGCGCCGGTCATCGGGGAATTCTGCGATAACCGGCGCAGCGGCATGACAGTAATTTCGTCACCGAACCTACGTCGAACACATAGAGGGGGTGCGGGCCGTCCGAATAATGATCGTTACAAACTGAAGGGTGATTCAGCGGCATCGGCGGCTGAATCGCGCGTTGACCGCAATGCCCGCCGGGACTCCCAACGACCTGCCAGCCACACCAGGTTCCCCCAGTAGCTTTCGACCCGGTACCTGTTTCGCAGCTCGGCGATCTGCGGGCTCGCTATCTCGCGGATCTCCAGAATGGATGCTCCCCAGTTGTCGACGATGAAGTTCTCGTCGGCCATGTTGGCACGGACGAACATGCCCGCCACATCGAAGCCGTTACCACGTACCGTGACTGCTGTCTTCTGCTCCTCGGTCCACTGACTGTAAGGCACTTCGATGACCGACGGCAGCACCCGGGCGGCGGCCCGCATTTCGGGCGAGGTTATCAGCCTGACCACTTCCATTGTTCCTTGAACCTGTTGCGAACGGTATACCGCCTCGACCTGCCGCCCAGCGTGCCGGGCCTGGCGAGCTCCGACCAGCAGCGCCAGCGCAACGATTAAAGTGGAAACGACTTGAGAGATGGCGATGACAGTATCCACGTCGCTGATTATTGCTCACAACAGCCCATAGATCGAGTGCACCCAACTCGGCCTGCAGGAGGTCTGTCGGCGGCTGAACCGCCGTTCGAGCGCCGAACCCCCCGTCGCGCGTCACCTGACGGAGTCGTGTCGCACACAGTTGTCGGAGCACAGCCGGGTTGAAGCAGCGGTACGCCGCTCTCAGGGCCGATCAAGGTGGAGCGACATGCGCTGACCGCAGAGAGTTGCCCACGTCAGGGCGGAGTTGCGGGCGCGGTACCTGTCAGTGGCTGCTGCTCCGGCTGGTGATGGTGTCGGGTGGGCGTCATGCGCCAGCGCATTGCTGACGACCTTCGGCCAGCATCCGTCTGCCCGGTATCCTGCGTCCCTCCTGGCAAGAGAGCCGACTACGGTGGAGGAAGCGTGGGATACGAGATTCATATCAGCCGAGCCGAGGAGTACTACGAGAGCGAGGGGCAGCCGATAAACATGCCCGAATGGCAGTCCTACGCGGATGGTAATCCCGCGCTCAACGTCGTCGGATGGCTTGGTTGGGATGAGGACCGCCAGCCCATCTACGAGTACACCTGCGCGGACGGAAGCCCGGTTTCGCTGACCTGGTTCGAAGGTGCGATCGACATCAAGGGTCATGTCGATGGTGACCCCTACCGCGAGTTCGGGTCTTTCGCCGAGGACCTGCGGGCCAATCTCCAAGGCGACGACGACGAGCGGTACACGGCGAGCGGTGTTTTTCCCCCTGACTGACAAACTCAGTGACGATCAGGGCGACGAGTCCCGGAGGAACGACCGCGCCGCTGCCTTCATGACCGCTACTACTTCCTCGGCCTGGTCAGCCGCTGCGCCCCATAGGGCGTACAGCTCCAAGAATCGATCACCCACCGCCTGTAGCTCCGGCATGCCGGAGTAGCACGCCTGCCAGTAGATCTCGTGGGCCAAGTCCTCGGGGTCTCCCTCTCCCGCAACGATGTGCGCTGCTGCCTCACGCATGCGGTGCAGGCGGGCGCCGCTCTCGTCCGGGACCGGACAGCCGAGCTCGTCCATCGCCTGCAGGAACAGGTCGACGGCCTCCCGTGACTGGCCCTTCGAAAGACCGGCGAGCTCGCGCAAGCTCGGAGAGTCGACGCCGCGGGTCAGAGCGTGAGCAGCCGCCATCGGCAGGTCATCGCCGACCGGCTGATCCAAGGCCAGCCGGATGGCAAGGTCACGCAGCTGTTGCATGCCGAAGAGGTTAGGCGCTGCGACCAGGGTTGGCGCTGCCGAGCAAGCCTTTCGGGTGATTGTCGCGCCTGCCCGATGTCGAGCAACCAATCAAGATCATGCCGTTGGCGGGTTGTCCACCGGGGTCGGCTGGGTCCACAGCCGACCATCGCTGTCAAGCGAAGCAGCAGCTCACGCGGCATGTCGTCGCTTGATCAGCTACGCCTCGTCCTTGATCAATGCGACGTCACGTGTGTCGGGTGCTGATGCCACGTCACCGAAGCGCCGGCAGAGCGCGGCGAATGGTCAGGTTTAGTCAGGTCCGAGCCGGGCAGCCCCGGGCCATGTGGGTTGACGTCGACGAACCAAACGCGGTCGAGGAGTTCTGGAACGGGATGCGGGAGGCTGCCGCTGCCGCCGCCCGGCACCAGGACTCCGCCCTGTACAACGCCATCGTCAAGATCGGTAGGTCGGCGTTGGCGCAGGGCGTCGAACTGGTGCCCTCCTGCGGCTTCTTCCTTCAGTGCCCGGTCTGTAGTGCGCAGTCGGGGCAGCGTTGCGTCAACGCGCCCGGCCACCCGTTGCAGGAGAACAACCTGCACCCGGAACGCGTCGAGTTGAGTGAGAAGGCCATCAGGGGTGAGGTCCCCGTTCCCGCGCCGCTCGGCAACGTCCGAGGCTCCCGCTTGATCAGGTGATGAAAAGTAGCTGCCAGGAGCCCGTCCAGAGCTACTTTCCATCACGTGATCTTCGGGTGCCTCGCCGTCGTGCCCCCGAGCTGGTGGACGGACACGGTGTTGGTGTTCTGGCAGGCTGTGCGGATGCGACAGGTGACCGTGCTCGGCAGTTGTGGTGCCTTTCCCGAGCCGGGCCGTGCCTGTAGCGGTTTCGCGGTGGACTGGGACGGCTACCGCCTGGTGCTCGACCTGGGTTATGCCACGCTGCCGCGGTTGCTCCAGCACTGGCCCGATGGCGCGGTGGACGCCGTGGTCATCACCCACGAACACCCGGATCACTGCGTCGACCTGCACGGTCTGTTCCGGATGCGCCTCTACGGTCGGCCCGGGGCGCCCCGGCTGCCGTTGTTCTGCCCGCCCGGCGTGCTCGACCGGCTCAGCGGCCTGGAGCCCGATGTCGATCTGCGCACGGTGTTCGACCTGCATCCAATGCCGGGTAGTTACCGGGTCGGGCCGTTCGACCTGACCGGGCTGTCGCTGCCGCACTTCGTGCCCAACGTCGGCATCCGGATCGAGGCCGACGGCATCGTGCTGGCCTACTCCGGGGACACCGGGCCGATGCCCGCGCTCGCCGAGCTGGGCCGCGACGCCGACCTGTTCATCGTCGAGGCCACCGACCACGACGGCGAGACCAGTCGTTCCGCCCGCAACCTGATGACCTCCACCGAGGCGGGTCAGTGGGCTCGTCGGGCGGGTGCGCGGCGGCTGATGCTCACCCACTTCTGGCCCGGCAACGACCGGACGGTCGCGGTGGCCGCCGCGCGGGCGGAGTTCGGCGGCGCTGTGCTGACGGCTGAGGAAGGGCTCACCGTGACGCTCGGAACGCCAGCCGGCTGATCGGCGCAGAACTCGCGGCGGCTGACCCCGGCTCCGGATGGCGAGAACGACGGAATGGTTCTCTCTTCAGAGAGAAGGCGGTCACCGGGGACCGCGCCAGGCCAGGGAGGGTCAGCATGGCGATCCAGCGGATGGACAACGTCCTCATCGTTGTCGAGGACCTGGACGCGGTCATCGCGTTCTTCGTCGAACTGGGCATGGAGGTGGAGGGGCGAGGGCCGGTCGAGGGGAGGTGGGTGGAGCGCGTCATCGGGCTCGACGACGTGCGGCAGGAGGTGGCGATGCTGCGGACCCCGGACGGCCACGGCAAGGTCGAGCTGGCGATGTTCCACTCGCCGGCGGCGGCCAGCGGCACGCCGAGGGACGCCCCGGCGAACACGCTGGGCATCCGGCGCATCATGTTCGCCGTCGACGACATCGACGACGTGATCGCCCGGCTGCGCGGCCATGGGGCCGAACTGGTCGGGGAGGTGGAGCGGTACGAGGACATCTTCCGGCTCTGCTACCTGCGCGGCCCGGAGGGCATCATCGTCGGGCTGGCCGAACAGCTGCGCTGAGGGGCGCCGGTCCGGATCAACCGGGGCCCGGGGCGGGCCCAGCGGGTGTACGCCTCACAGCTCGCCCCGGACCAGCCGGATCAGCCGGTCGAGGACCCGGCCGCCGCTGACCCGCAGGCCGTCGTGCTCGTACTCGTCGGTGACCCAGGTGCGCAGCCCGCGGACCGAGCGGGCGGTGTCGAGCGAGTCGCCGGTGTCGACGTACATGTCGTCGTGGTAGATGGCGGCGGCCACCGGCACCTCGTTGCGGGCCAGCTGTCCGGGGTCGTACAGGTCGGGCCAGTCCTCCCGCTCGGCGAGCAGGTCCGCCGCCTCGGCCAGCGGCGCCAGCGCCGGGTCGGTGGCGAACATCCAGGGGTAGATCATCTCCCCGGTCAGCAGCACCGGAAGGTTCTCGGCGAGCGCCCGGTCGACGTCGAAGCGGGGGAACTCCGCGCGGACCGACTGTGCCGCCCATCGGGTGCCGTGTGGGGACACCGAGCGCTGGCCGTAGATCGACTCGTGGAGTACGGCGTAGAGCGGGCGGCCGGTGAACGACAGGTGACGCTCGACCTGGGCGAGGAACGCGTCGGCGAAGGGCACGCCGGGCAGCGTGCTCTCCTCCAGCAGGTAGTGCAGCGTGTGCGAGCCGTTCCCGGTGCCCAGCAACATGCCCAGCGTCTGGAACGCCTCGGCGGTCAGCACACCACCGCCGGGCAGCCGTACCTCCTGCTCGCGTAGCCGGCGCACGACGGTCCGGACGGTGTCGGCGTCCTGCGGGTAGCGCGTGTAGTGCGCCTCGACCTTGCGCTGCACCCGGGGGTAGGCCGCCCGGTACACCGCCTCGGGCGTGCGGCGCAGCCCGGCGAGACCACCGGTCACGAACGCCTCGCGCACCCCCTGTGGGGCGTACGACAGGTAGGTGAGGGTGCAGAAGCCGCCGTAGCTCTGGCCCAGCAGGCTCCACTGCCCGGCGTTGCCGAGGAACTCCCGGCGGATCAGCTCGCAGTCCCGCACGATCGAGTCGGCGCGGAAGTACGCCAGGTACCGGGCCTGTGCGGCGGCGTCGCCGCGCAGTGGCAGGGTGTGCCGGTCGACGGGTGTGGACCGGCCGGTGCCGCGCTGATCCAACAGCAGCACCCGGTAGTCGTCGAGCGCCCGGTCCAGCCACTCGTCCCGGCCCACCGGGCGTGGGGACCGCCCGCCCGGCCCGCCCTGCAGGAACAGCAGCCAGGGCAGGGACTCCCGCTGCGCGCCCGCGGCGACGACCTCGCGGGCGTACACCTCGATCTGCTCCCCGGTTGGGTCCGCGTGGTCGAGCGGTACCCGGAAGGTGTGATCGCTGATGAGGGTGCCCGGGTGGCGGTGGGTCGGCACGTGCTCTCTCCCGATTGTCGGTGCGGCCTGGTGCCCCCAGCCTGCCCGACGAGGGCGGTGACGCCGTCTCGACCCCGGTGCCCGGCGGCGTCCGGGTGACCGTCAGTGGGTGTCGCCGACCGGGAAGGTCTCGCGTAGGGCCGGGCCCAGCGCGCGGCCGCTCGTCGGTTCGATGAACAGGTCGGTGAGCAGCAGGTCGCCGAGGTGGCTGGGGTTGATGCCGGACTCCTTGCGACCCAGGGCCTGCGCCGCGCCGCCGAGTCGCAGCGCGGCCCGCGCCGCGCCGGCCGGCAGGCGGCCGACCCGGCGGGGCCGGCCCACCGCGTCAGCGATGCGCGCGAGCATGTCGGCCCAGGTCAGGTTCTCGTCGGCGACCGGGATGTCCGCGCCGCTGGCCCGCTCCAGGGCATCGACCGCGACCTCGGCCACGCTGCGGGCGGAGGCCGCGGCGCTACCGCCGGTCGGGGCGACCAGGGGGGTACGCGAGCGCGCCCACCGGTCCAGCGGACCGGCCCAGTTGGGCAGCCGGTCGCCGGCCCGGCCGAAGACGAAGGGCAGTTCGAGGACGGCTACCGGAAGGCCATCGCCGGCTGCCGCCCGCCCCTCCCGGGCCTGCTCCAGGCGGCAGCGGATGTACGTGTGCCGTTCGGCGAGGCGCCACTGCGGGTGGAGCCGGTCGAAGTAGGTGTAGTAGGAGCCCATCACGACGCCCCGGGTGAGCCCTTCGAGGCGGGCGGCGGTGAGCAGGCGTACCACCGGGTCGACGTTGTCGCGCCGGAACTCGGGATAGATCGGCTTGGGCAGCGGCCGTTGCTCGTCGGTGCGGGTGGCGTACACGACGCCGTCGTGCCCGGCGAGCAACGGCCGCAGGTCGTCGACCGAGGCGGACCCGACATCGAGCAGGTGGTCGACGCCCGGTTGGGCGGTCCGCGCCACGGTGGTCGCGGCGTGACCACCGTCGCGCAGGACGTCCACGACGTGAGCGCCGATCAGCCCGCTGCCACCCACCACGAGAATTCGCACGGTGCATCGTCCACTCTGGAACGGGTGTCTTGTCAAGCCACGGTCGCCGCCGGGCGGGTCACTGCTTGTTCTTCGCGACGGTGTAGATGTCCAGGACGTCGTCGTCGAAGTAGGGGCCGTACATGTTCCCCGAGTACTTGTACGACATCACCGAGTTGACCCACCCGAACCGCAGGTCGTTGTCCCAGCCGCGCAGGAAGGGGCCGCCGCTCGCGCCCTTGTTGAGCGGGCAGTCCTTCAGCTTGATCCGTTGCACCCCGGCGGCCTTTGTGGTGCCGGAGGAGAAGAACTGCGACTGCCCGTCGAACGGCGGTTCACCCGGGTAGCCGAGCAGCATCGCGGAGAACGACTTGGACTTGTTCACGCTGAGCCCCTGCCCACCGGTGACGTGCACGAGTCGGTCGCCGCCGAGCGGGTGCATGGTGACGAACGCGAAGTCCCACCAGAGGTAACCCCAGTCGACCCAGCCCTCCACCGAGGTGAACTCCTTGGCCGACCAGAGGCCGTGCAGCGGCTCGCCCTCGGTGAACTCCGGCGCGTACACCCAGTTGTCGAACCAGACCGACCCGCCGTCACCCGGGTGTACGCAGTGGCCGGCGGTGGACACCAGGTTCGCCTGGGGGTTGTTGATGGTGGCACCGGAGCAGAAGAAGTCATCGCCGTGGTGGGTGAAGAAGACCCGTCCGACGCCGGGTGAGGCGTTCACCGCCTGGGTCGCCTGACCGCTGCCCGCCGGGGCCGCGCTCAGCGTGGCGGTCGAGGGCCGGGGTGCCGCCGGCGTTTCCACGTCGCGGGGCGCGCCGACCCGGCCGGGGCGGTCGGTGGCTTCCCCGTCGGGTGCGTCGACCCCGTCCGGCATGGGTGCGGGTCGTGCCGCTCGCATGCGCTCGGGCGTCCAGTAGGCGGCGCTCGACCTCGCCGCGGCGTCGGCGTCGGTGGACGGCCGCCCGTGGATGGTGGCGCGGGCCTCGGTCACTGTCGCGGACTCGGCGGCGGCGGTCGGGCCGGCCTGGGCCGGCGGCTGCGCGACGGTGACGGCCGCCAGCAGCATGACGCCGGCCGAGAGTAATCCGAGTTGCCTACGCACGAGACCTCCTGGGGTTGGTGGCCGGAGCGGATGCGCGCCGACGTCCTCCCGCAGACGCTAGGCTCGGATGCACGGTCTACAGTGGGCGTGTCGTATACGGTCAGTGACGGTTGCCTGACTGCGAGATGCACCGGGCTGTGTCCGAGAAGTTCTCACAAACGGGGGTTGAGGATGCCGGAACCGCGCGCCTTCTGGCTGGACGAGCAGTTCGACCGCGAGCACGGCACCGACGGACACGGCCGGTACGAGGCCGAGGTGCTCGGCCGCCTCGACGAGTTCACCGACACCTGGGGAGACTTCGCGCCCGTCGCGTTCGCGGTGACCGCCTGGCGGCTGGCCACCGAGCTGTCGCCGGGCTTCGTCCGCTGGCACCGGCGGATCATCACGGCGACCTGCGCGCGCAGCCCGTGGGACGGCAGCCTGGTCTGCGCGGTGACCGTGGCCTCCCGCTGGCCGGCCGAGCTGACCTGGACCAAGCAGTGGCAGCGCGACCGTGGTTGGCAGAACTGGCCGCAGTTGTTCGGCCAGTTCACCACGCCCACCGAGCAGGACCAGACGCGCCGCCCACACCTGCGCGCGCTCCTCCAGGTGGAGGCTCCGGTCCCGCTCGACGACCTGCCGCCGACCCCCGCCGGGCCGGACGACGACGTCCCGGTGGCGGCACGGCGGGCCGTGGCGGTGCTGGCCCGGGAACTCAACGACCTTCTCGCGCCGATGGTCGGGCAGCTCGACGCCGGGGTGCCGGCGGGCTCCTGAGCCGCCCGCCGGCCGGTATGGTCGTCACCGTGGACCTGGACGACATCGCCGCCCGGCTCGGGGTGCCCGTCGAGGACGTCACCCGTGTGCACCGACTCGCCGGTGACGGGCCGTCAGCTCCGTTACCGGCCAAGGGCGACGCGTCCGCTCTCCTCGACCGGCTCGCCGTGCCGCCGCAGGACGCCGCCGAGATCATGGCCGGTTGGCCCGACCCCGGCTCTCCGCTGTGGACCGAGGAGCTGCGCTGGCTCCTCGACCGCTCGATCGCCCTGGTCCGCGCCGACCTCGCGGGCTACGAGTGGATGTCACCCGGCCCGGAGCTGCCCCGAGACCGGGGCCCCGCCTGGCGGCACCTCTACGTGTACGCGTACCTGGCCCTGGTCGACGTCGTGCGGGGCTACCACCGCGACCACGGCGTCCCCGACGCGGTCTCCTGGGTGACCCTCGCCGACCTGGGCCGCAACCTCGCGATCGACCGGCGGATGCGCGGCGAGGGCTGGCCGATCATGCAGAGTTGGCTGACGCTGCACTCGCGCGGCAGCGTCTACGAGTTGGGCCGGCTGCAACACCAGCGCGGCGACGGCGCGATCGGTCTGCACGTCCCCGACTCGGGCCCGATGACCCCGCAGGCGGTCGAGTCGTCCCTCGACCAGGCCCGCGCGTTCTTCGCCCGGCACTTCCCCGACGAGCGGTACACCGCGTTCTCCTGCGCCTCGTGGCTGCTCGACCCGCAACTGCGCGAATACCTCCCCGAGGACTCCAACATCGTGCGGTTCCAACGCCGTTTCGAGCTGGAGCCCTACCAGGCGTCAGAGGGGCCGGACGCCGACATCGAGGTGCTGCGGTTCGGGTTCCGCACTTTGACCACGCCCCTCGACGAGCTGCCGCGCGGCACCGTGCTCCAACGCGCGATCATCGACCACCTGCGCGCCGGCGGCCACTGGCACTGGCGCCACGGCCGCTTCCCGATCTAGCCACCCTTCCACCACGCCCCGTTGGCGGGTGCGTGCGCCGCCGGTCCGATCACCTCCCGACCCTCGGCACGGACATCACCATTGAGGAGATCGCGGTCGAGTCCTACTACCCCGCGGACGCGCAGAGCGCCGCCTACTTCACACGGTAGGGCCCGGCCTGGTCAGCGACCAGACCGGGCCCCACCACCCGCCACCTGTCAGCCGGTGGTCAGGGTGAACTTCTCCCAGGCGCCAACCGACGTGCGGTTGGCGATCAGGGATCCGGCCCCGGCGTTCTCGGCGCACACGATCTGGTTGTTGACCGTGGCCCGCAGGCCCACCGTCCCGTCCGAGTTGGTGATGAGCTGGAACGTCTCCCACGACCCGATCGAGCTGGCGTTGGCGACCAACGCCCCGGCGCCCGCGTTCGTGGCCGAGACGTAGAGCCCGTTGGCGCGCGACCGCAGCGCGATGTTGCCGTTGCCGGCGTCCACCCGGTCGAACTGCTCGGTCGTGCCACCGACACTGGCCTTGTTGGCGATCAACGCGGTGGTGCCGACCGCCGACACGTACTGGTTGTTCACCTGCGCCCGCAGCGTGCTCACCGGCGTGCTGCTACCGGTGCCGGTGGCGAAGGTGAACGCGTCGACGTCGAACAGGTAGCCGGACCCGCCCTTGAACACCAGGTACAGGGTCGTCGACGCGCTCGGCGGGTTGCTGATCGTGCCGGACGCCTCGACGAACGTCTCCCAGTTGCCGGTCACCGGCACCGTGACGGTGCCCAGCAGGGATCCGGTCGCCGACCCGGCCCGGACCTCGATGGTGCCGCCCGCGCCGGCCGACGACGCCCGCACGGTGATGCGGTTGGCGTTGGCCAGGTTGTACGGCTGGTACGAGATCCAGTCGTTGTTCTCGATGAACCCGGCGGTGCGGCCACCCTCGGCGTTGGTGTGGTCGGTGGCCTGGACGCCGGACTGGGCGCCGAAGTGCTCACCCTGGCGGTGCTTCGGTTGCAGCGTCTTGATGCTGTGCGTGGTCAGCCCGCCGTTGTCGGTGTAGGCGGCGTCGAAGACCCCGTAGATGTTCGCCGCCGAGTCGTGCTCGCCGTCGGTCGGCAGGGTGATCGAGCCGCTGCACCCGTTCTTCGAGGTGATCTGGTGGGCGTGACTGTCGTGTCCCAGCGCGTAGGTCAAGCTCACCTTGGAACAGTCGATGGTGCCGTCCTGCGGGTCGCTCACGCTGATCTGGTACGAGACCGTGTCACCGAAGCTGAACAGCTGCCCGTCGGCGGGCGAGGTGAGCGTCACCGTCGGTGCCGTGTTGCCCACGGTGATGACCAGGCTCGCCGTGCCGGTCAACCCATTCGGGTCGGTGACCCTCAACGTGGGGGAGTAGGTGCCGTTCGTGGTGTACGTCTTGGTCGGGTTCGCCGCCGTCGACGTGGTGCCGTCACCGAACGTCCACAGGTAGCTCAGCGCCCCACCCTCGGGGTCCGAGCTGCCGGCCGACGAGAAGTTGACGGTCAACGGGTTGGCCCCCGAGGTCGGGTTCGCCGAGGCGACCGCGATCGGGTTGCGGTTGCCGCCGCCGATGTACTCGATCCGGAACAACGCCTGGTTGTTCGACCCGGTGCCGTAGTCCAGCACGTACAACGCGCCGTCCGGTCCGAAGGCCATGTCCATGACCTGGGTGCCGGACCACGGGAAGTTGGAGATCTCCCCGCGGGAGCCGTCGGAGTTGACCGCGATGGCCTTGATCCAGCGGCGACCGTACTCACCGGCGAAGAACTGGCCGTTGAGCGACTGCGGGAACTTGACGCTGGAGTTCAGCGACGCGTCGTACCGGTAGACCGGCCCGCCCATCGGCGACTCCGAGCCGCTGCCGAACTCCGACGGTGAACCCGAGTCGCCGGCGTACTTGATCCACGCCGCCCTCGCCGCGGGCAGCGTGCCGAGCCCGGTGTTGCGGAACGAGTTGTTCGTCGGCCCGCCCGTGCAGTTGTACTTGGACTGCGACGGCCCGGACGGGAAGGTGTATTCGTTGTACGTCTCGGAGCTGGTGTTGGCGCCGGTGCAGTACGGCCAGCCGTAGTTGCCGGCCGACGCGATGCGGTTGAACTCGACCTGACCCTGTGGGCCCCGGCTGGAGTTCGTGCTGCCCGCGTCCGGGCCGTAGTCGCCGAGATAGACGACGCCGGTGGCCTTGTCGACGCTCATCCGGAACGGGTTGCGCAGACCCATCGCGTAGATCTCCGGCCGGGTGTTGGCCGTGCCGGGTGCGAACAGGTTGCCCGACGGGATGGTGTACGTGCCGTCGGCCTGCGGCTTGATCCGCAGCAGCTTGCCCCGCAGGTCGTTCGTGTTGCCCGCCGTGCGCTGGGCGTCGAACTGCGGGTTGCGGTTGGTCCGCTCGTCGAGCGGCGCGTAGCCGGACGACTCGAACGGGTTGGTGTCGTCGCCGGTGGTCAGGTACAGGTTGCCGGCGGAGTCGAAGTCCAGGTCGCCGCCGACGTGGCAGCACTGGCCACGGTCGTTGGCGACCTGGAGCACGATCTTCTCGCTGCCCACGTTGAGCGTGTCGTCCGAGTTGAGGGTGAACCGGGACAGCCGCAGGTGCCCCTTCCACCGGTCCCAGTCCGACTGCGACCCGGTGGTCGGCGCGTCCCCGGACGGGGTGCTCAACGTGGGCGAGTAGTACAGGTAGATCCACCGGTTGGTGGCGAAGCCGGGGTCGACGGCGACGCCCTGCAACCCCTCCTCGTCGTGGGTGTAGACCGACAGGGTGCCGGAGGTCTTGGTGTTGCCGGCCACGTCGGTCACCCGCAGCACGCCGTTGCGGGCGGTGTGCAGCACCGAGCGGTTCGGCAGGACGGCCAGGGACATGGCCTCACCCAGCTCGGCCGAGCCGGTGGCGAGTTTGACCTGTTGATAGTCGGAGGCGGGGATCACCGCGGCTTGCGCGGTGGACGGTGCAGCCACAGCGAGGGCCGCGCTTGTGACGGTGAGAACCGCCGCGAAGAGCGCCCGGGGCCAGCGCCGGGGATACGAGAGCATGATCGTCCTTTCTCGACGACCGGGGGTGCGGGTGCGCGGGGGCGCACCACGACCAGGTGGGGGTGGTGAAGAGCGGGCGGGGGAGCAGGTCAGCTGGTGGTGACCAGGTCGAACTTCTCCCACTGGCCGATGGAGGTCCGGTTGGCGATCAACGGGGAGGCGCCACCGTTGTCGGCGGAGACGTACCGGTTGTTCACCGTGGCCCGCAGGCTCACCGTGCCGTCGGAGTTACGGACCAGTTGGAACGTCTCCCAGGCGCCGGCGGAGGCCCGGTTGGCGATCAGCGCGGACGATCCGGAGTTCTCCGCCGCGACGTACTGCGAGTTGCTCTTGGCCCGCAGCGCCACGTTGCCGTTGGCGAGGTTGACCAGGTCGAAGCGCTCACTCGTGTTCACCGAGGTCTTGTTGGCGATCAACGCCGTGGTGGAGTTGGGTGCGCTGACGTACTGGTTGTTGGCACGGGCCCGCAGGGTGGAGCCGCTGACGGTGGGCGGCGGGGTGGTCGTGCGCGGCGAGCAGTCGGCGGTCACCGAACCCGCGGCGACCTGGAGGCCGCCGAGCAGCATCCGGGTGAAGTTCGGGTCGGTATACGACGCCTCGGTGTGCCCGAGGCCGGTGTACCAGGCCCGCCCGCCGCCGTACGCCTTGCACCAGGTGATCGGGTGGTCGCCGCTCATGTTGCCGCCGCTGTAGGACGACTCGTCGAGGTTGGCCAGGACCCGCGCGGTGGACCGGGGGTTGGTGCGGTAGTTGTACCACTCGTCGGAGCGGACCCAGGTGGCGCTGAGGTGCGCCGTCGACGGGTTGGTGTTGTCCTCGATCCGCACGGTCGCGTTCTGGATCGCCGGGTGCGAGTCGAAGTACGCGCCGACCAGCTGGCCGTACCACGGCCAGCTGTACTCGGTGTCGGCCGCGGCGTGCACGCCGACGTAGCCACCACCGGCCGCGATGTACGACTCGAAGGCCGTCTGCTGGCTGGCGTTGAGGACGTCCCCGGTCGTCGACATGAACACCACCGCCTGGTACTGGGCCAGGTTGGAGGTGGTGAACTGGCCGGCGTCCTCGGTCGAGGTCACGGTGAAGCCGTTGGCCGAGCCGAGCTGCTGGATCGCGGCGATGCCGTTGGGGATCGACGAGTGGCGGAAGCCGGCGGTCTTGCTGAACACCAGGACCTTGGTCAGTGGTGCCGCCGAGGCGGGGGTCGGCAGGGCGACCAGACTGGCAAGCATGACTGCCAGTCCGGTGACGAGTGCCAACAGGCGGGGACGGGAACGCATGGATCTGCTCCTCTGCTGAGCGTCGACCTCAGGGCGTGCACGTGGGCAGGCCAGGGGCCACGGTGGCGGTACGGGAGCCGGGCCGCCGATGCTCGGCTGAGGTGCTGCGGGGTGGTGGGGGGTGAAGGGGTGGTGTGCTGGACCAATCGTTGACCTCGGACAACCACTGTGGACGGTCAGAATTCATCGATTGGTATCGCTGACGCAGTAAACCTCTGATGTATGCGCCCCGTCAAGCCCACCGGGTGCACCCGCGCACGGCCCGGGTCGCGGTGCAGGTGGGACGTAAGGTCGGCAGCTTGAGCACCGACGAAGATCGGACACGTCTCGCCGAGCACCCCATGTCGCTGCCGGGCCGCGAGTTCGTCTGGCCGGATCGCGACGTCTACGACGGCGGACTCGGGACAGACCAGGGCCGGTGGGAGAACGGCCACTGCGTGTCGTGCGACATCGCGGTCATCTCGAACGCCAAGCGCGCGTACTGCCCGTACTGCGGATCCGCGTGCACCCTGACCTGCCCCGACGCCCCGGATGTCGTACGGCTGGCCCCGGTCGCCCCAGCCGGGCCCACGAGGGCTCCTGCGGTCGTGCGGTCTCTGCGTGGGGATTGAGGAGGTGGCAGGGCTTGCCCCGCCAGGCGGCCGGCGTGCGCGCCGCTACGTACACCAGCGCGGTAACCGTCGGATGATTGCAGGCATCGCCGATGCGAAAACCTCCGCACGACGCCCCGACCCGCCCCGCCCGCGCGCCGATCTTGCACTTACGGATGTCGCATTGAGTGGGATGCCCCAAATGCCGCAACAAGAAGTGCAAGATCGGCGCACCTGGTCGTGGGCCGCGAGGGCCTGCTCCGTCGATCATGGAGCTATGGTGCCTGCTTTGGGTTCTGACGAGTGCTTTGTCCCCCAGCACAACTCCATGATCGGCGGGGCGGAGCGGGGCGGAGCGGGGCGGGGCGGGGCGGGGCGCGTGTGGGTGGGGACGCCCAGGCTTCAGCCGCTCTGCGGCACCGGCTCCGGTGCGATGGCGTTCCAGTTCAGGTGGTCGCGGTAGCGGTGGCGCAGGACGAGCCAGCTCACCGAGAACGGAACGGCTCCGATGGCCACCACGCCCAGCACATCCGCGCCGACCACGTCGAAGACCGCCCCGACCTCGCCGAACAACTGAGCGACCGTCTGGAAGGCGACGTGCAGGCCGATGCCGGCCCAGACGTCGCCGGTCGCGGCCCGGAAGGCGCCCACCAGCAGCGCGAAGACGAGGAACAGCGCCAGTCGGTCGACGGACCTGGCCGCCCCGATCAGGAACCCGAACCCGGTGAACAGCACCGCCTGCCCGACGACCGCCTGCCAGGCGGGCAGCCGGGTGGCGAGGTGGTGTTGCAGGTACCCGCGGAAGACCACCTCCTCCGGCAGCGCCTCCTTGAGGAAGACGAGCACCACCAGCAGGGCCGCCACGCGCAGCACGTCCCCGACGGACGTCCGGACGCTGATCTCGACCCAGCCGAGGCCGAGGCAGAGCGCGAACCCCACCGCCGCGGGGACGAGCCAGCAGGCCATCCCGAACAGCAGGTGCCGCCAGCCGGCGCGCAGCGACGGCAACCCGAGGCCGGCCCAGGGCCGCCGGTCCAGGACGCGACGGGCGACGACCACCAGGGGTACGACGACAGCGCTGGTGAGGACCGCCCCGACCGCGTGGGTGGTCCGGTCGTAGTCACTGCCAAGCAGGGCATCCAGCGACAGCCACACCAGCACGGCGGCGGTGGCCACGACGAGGACCCGCCACGGCAGGGCGAGACGGGGTTCGGCGCTCACCCCGCGCAGCGTAGCCAGCGGGGTCAACGGCCGAGCGTCAACGGCCGAGGACGAGGTAGCCGAGGCCGAGGACACCCCGGTAACCGCCGACGTACTCACGCAACCGGTCGTCGAGTTCCGTGCGGACGTCGGCCGCACGGGGATCCTCCGGGTACGCCAGCAGCCACTCCTGCCGGCCGGCGAGCCAGGTGGACTCGAAGTCGTCCCACTCCCGCTGGTCGGCGGTGCTCAGGTGCAGCAACCGCCAGCCCCGCTCGCCGGCGGCCTCGACCAGCTCGGGAAGGGTCGGGACGTCGGGGCCAAAGATCTCGGCGACCTCCGCCGTGGGGGTCCGTTCCCAGTACGCGTCGCCGAACAGCAGCCGTCCACCGGGTCGGACCACGGCGGCGAGGGCGTCCAGGGCGGCCGTGGTGCCGCCGAAGGCGTGCGCCGACCCGATGCAGATGATCCGGTCGGCCGGCTCCTGCCAGGCGGCGGCTTCGCCCAGCACGAAGGCGACGTGCCGGTCCAGTGACCGATCCGCGGCCAGTCGCCGCCCTCGATTGAGCGCCGCCTCGTCGGTGTCCACACCGACGCCACGCGTCGCGACCGGGCCGGACGCACCGCCGGCGGCGACCGCGCGCAGCAGCAGCTCCCCCCAGCCGCAGCCGAGGTCGAGCACGCGCGCTCCGGGCCGGACGTCGAGCCGTTGCAGCAGCAGAGCGGCGTGCTCCGGTGAGAGCGGAGTGTTCCAGCGCATCCGGGCGTGACGGCTGGCGGAGAGGTGGTCGGTCGACTGCATCCGTCGAGGGTGTCAAAGCGTGCGCCGGACCGGGCACCGGGGCGTACGGCAGGATCGGTGGGGTGGACGCGGAGCGTGCCGGGCCGGCGCGGCGGCCGACCCCGCAGGAGGTGGCGGCGGCGGCCGGCCGGGGCCTGCCGGACATCATCGCCCCCGGGTTGCGTGTGCTGTTCTGCGGCTACAACCCGGGCCTCTACTCGGCCGCCGTGGGGGAGCCGTTCGCCCGCCGGGGCAGCCGGTTCTGGCCGGCCCTGCACGGGGCCGGCTTCACCGACCGTCAGCTGCACTCCTGGGAACGTGACGAGCTGCTGCGGCAGGGCCTGGGCATCACCAGCCTGAGCAACCGGGCCACCGCCCGTGCCGCCGAGCTGACCGCGCAGGAGCTGGTGGCCGGGGTGACCGGGCTGGCGGTGAAGGCCGAGCGCTATCGGCCGCGCTGGGTGGCGGTGCTCGGGGTGAGCGCGTACCGGATCGCCTTCGCCCGACCGACGGCCGGGCTGGGCCCGCGACCGGAGCGGCTGGGCCCGGCCCGGGTCTGGGTGTTGCCGAACCCCAGCGGCCTGAACGCGCACTTCCCGCTGCCGGCGTTGACCGCCGAGTTCGCCAAGCTGCGGCGGGAGCTGGACGCCTAACCGGCTGCCGCCGCCAGCTTCTGGTAGTAGGGCTGCATCGCCGGGTGGTAGTCGTCGAACTCCGGGCGCGGCGAGCCGTCGCGGGAGGCGACGAGCAGGTCCAGGTAGTACTCCCAACCGGCGCCCACCTCGGCGATGCCCTCCACGCTGCTCAGGTGCTGCACGAACCGCAGCTCCGTGGTGCCGTCGGTCTCGGTCAGCGACAGCTCCAGCAGCCAGCTGCCGAAGTCGTCGACCATCGACACGGCGAGGCGCCGGTCCGGTTCGCAGGCGTCGATGCGTACCTCGCACCAGGGCTGCTGCTCCTCGTACGCCATCTGGACCCGGATGGTCCGTCCGGGGCCGGCGTCGCCCTCCCACGGGCCGAACCAGCGGGCGGTGCGCTCCGGCTCGGTCAGGCTGGCCCAGACGTCCGCGGCGGGGGCGCGGAAGGTCCGGGTGAGGACGAGATCGTGGCCGGTGGCGGTGCGGAACAGGCGTCCGGCGGGCGTGCGGGTCATGCGGTGTGCTCCCTTCGGTGCTCCGCCGGGCCGCGGCTGCGGCGCTCTCGGCGGGTGCGGTAGACCTCGGTCTCCAACGCGTCGAGATGGCGGCCCCACCTGTCGCCAGTGGTGAGAGCGGTGAGCCAGTCGATCAGCGGGGTGAGGGGGTCCGGGTCGAGCCGGTAGACCCGCTGTCGCCCGACCAGCTCGGCACGGACCAGCCCGCTGTCACGCAACACCCGCAGGTGGCGGCTGACGGCGGGCCGGCTGATCGTGAACCGCTCGGCGATGTCGCCGGCGGTGAGGGGCTCGGCGCGCAACATGGTCAGGATGTGCCGCCGCACCGGGTCGGCGATCGCGACGGCCACGTCATCCACCCCCAAAGCGTAACCCACAGGTTACGCGTCTGCCCGTTGTGGACCCCCGGCAACGCAGAACGGTGCGTCGATGGTGGGCACATGATCACCTGACCTGGCACTCTGTACGGATGGCCGCCCTGCTTCGCTCCCGCATGACCGACTGGACCTTCGTCGTACCCGTGCTCGCCGTTCTGGTGTTGATCGTCACCTGGGGGCGGAACCTGCCCGGCCCGATCATCGTGGTCGTCGCGGTGCTGCTCGGGGGTGCCGTGCTCGCGGCCGTGCACCACGCGGAGGTGGTCGCCCACCGGGTGGGGGAGCCGTACGGGTCGCTGGTGCTCGCCGTCGCGGTGACCGTGATCGAGGTCGCCCTCATCGTCACGCTGATGATCAGCGGGCCGGAGAAGACCCAGTCGCTCGCCCGGGACACCGTCTTCGCCGCCGTCATGATCACCTGTAACGGGATACTCGGCCTGTCCCTGCTGCTCGGGGCACTGCGCCGTCGCGTCGCGGTGTTCAACCCGGAGGGCACCGGCGGGGCCCTGGCCACCGTGATCACCCTGGCCACCCTGAGTCTGGTCATCCCGACCTTCACCACGGCCCGGCCCGGCCCGGAGTTCAGCCCGGCCCAGCTCGCCTTCGCCGCCGTCGCCTCGCTGGCGCTCTACGGGCTCTTCGTGCTCGTGCAGACCGGCCGGCACCGCGACTACTTCCTGCCGGTCGACAGTCGGGGCCAGGTGATCGACGCGGAGGAGCACGCCAAGCCGCCGACCACCCGCGCCGCGCTGATGAGCCTGGTGCTGCTGCTGGTGGCGCTTGTCGCGGTGGTCGGCGACGCCAAGACCGTCTCCCCGACCATCGAGGCGGGCGTCGCCGCGGCGAACCTGCCGCACGCGTTCGTCGGCGTGATCATCGCGCTGCTGGTGCTGCTGCCGGAGACCCTTGCCGCCGCCCGCGCCGCTCGCCGCGACCGCGTGCAGATCAGCCTGAACCTCGCGCTCGGCTCGGCGATGGCAAGCATCGGCCTGACCATCCCGGTCATCGCGATCGCCTCGATCTGGCTCGACGGCCCGCTGCTGCTCGGCCTCGGCGGCACCCAGCTCGCCCTGCTCGCGCTCACCGCCGTGACCGCCGTCCTCACCGTGGTGCCCGGCCGGGCCAACGTGTTGCAGGGCGGCGTGCACCTGGTGCTGCTGGCCGCCTTCGTCTTCCTGGCCGCCAGCCCGTGACCGGCCCTGCCGGCCGTGACCGGCTCGGCCCGCCGCCGGCTGACCGGCCCCGCCGGCCGGGCTCAGCCGTGACCGTTCGGCCCGCCGGCTGACCCGCCCCTGCCCGCCGGCTCAGCCGGCGGGCGGCGGGTCGCCCGCAAGACGCTCCGCGCGGGAATTCAGGTAACGCTGCTGCGCCAGGTTCATCGAGCGCGCTGCCGCCATCCGGTACGCCTCCCGCGCCGCGACCCGCTCGCCCTCGCGCTCCCACAGGTGGGCGCGGGCGGCCGGCAGTCGAGGGTCGTCGGCGAGACGGGGGTCGTCGGCCAGGGCGTCGAGCAGCGCCAACCCGGCCGCCGCGCCCCGGCTCATCGCCACCGCCACCGCGTGGTTGAGCGCTACCACCGGATTGTCGGACATCCCCAGCAACACCTCGTAGAGGGCGGTGATCTGCGCCCAGTCGGTGGCCGCCGCGCTGGGCGCCTCGTCGTGCACGGCCGCGACGGCCGCCTGGAGCTGGTACGCCCCGACCACCCCGCCCGGCAGCGCCCCGGTGATCAGCTCGACCCCCTCGGCGATCTGGTCCGCCCGCCACCGGGTGCGGTCCTGCTCGGCCATCGGCACCAGCTCACCGTGCGGGCCGATCCGCGCCGGCGCGCGGGCATCGGTGAGCAACATCAACGCGAGCAGCCCGGTGACCTCGGGGTCCTCGGGCACCAGTCGGTGCACCAGCCGGGTCAGTCGGATCGCCTCGGCGGTCAGGTCGGCGCGCAGCAACCCGGGCCCGGCCGTGCGGGAGTACCCCTCCGTGAAGATCAGATAGAGCACGTGCAGCACCGCGGCGAGCCGGTCGGCGCGCTCCGGGTCGGTGGGCGGGGCGAACCGCAGCCCACTGTCCCGGATCCGCTGCTTGCCCCGACTGATCCGCCGGGTCATCGTCGCCTCCGGCACCAGGAACGCGCGCGCCACCTCGGCGGTGCTCAACCCGCCGACCGCCCGGAGGGTGAGCGCGATCTGCGACGCCGCCGACAACGCCGGGTGGCAGCACAGGAACAGCAGGACGAGCGTGTCGTCGGCGTCCGCCGGCGGATGGTCCGCGGCGGGGGAGCGCCACTGCTCCGGCAGCACCCACCGGGCCACCCGGTCCTCCCGCCGCATCCGGGCCTGCTCGCGACGGAGCAGGTCGGTCAGCCGACGGGACGCCACGGTGATCAACCAACCGCGCGGATTCTCCGGTACGCCGTCACGCGGCCAACCGTTCGCCGCGGCGATCAGCGCCTCCTGCACCGCGTCCTCGGCCGTGTCGAAGTGCCCGTAACGACGGACCAGCGCGCCGAGGACCTGCGGCGCCAACTCGCGCAGCAGGTCCTCGGCGGGAGTCTCCGGCACCGGGTCAGCCGGCCAGGTCCTCGACACCGTCGAGCACCGGCCGCACGTCCACGTACCCGCCGGGGGCGTCCGGGTCGACCAGGCCGGCGGCGATCTCGGTGGCCCGGTCGAAGCTGGCGCACTCCACGATGGTGTAACCGGCGAGGACCTCCTGCGTCTCCGGGTACGGCCCGTCGGTGACCACGGGTGCCCCCTCGCGCACCTGCACCCGGCGGGCGTGCACCGGCTCGCTCAGGCCACGGGCGTCGACAAGCTCCCCGGACTCGGCGAGCGCCTGGTGGAAGGTCTCCATGTGCTGGTGCATGGCGGCGATCTGCTCGGGCGACATCGCCGGCCGGTCGGAGGCCCGCCCGGACAGCACGTCGTAGTCCTGCTGCGACCCGTAGAGCAGAATCATGTACTTCACAGTGGCCCTCCTGTCTCCGGTGCCGCCCCGGCACCGCTCACCAGAAACGTCGAACCCCAACCCCGCTCCCGGACACCCCCACCCCACCCGATCTGTTGATCAAGAAGTTTGCGTCACGACACGCCGGGCGGGCTGACGCCAACCTCTTGATCACCGGGGAGCGAGGGGTGGTGGGTGGGGATTAGGTTGGTGGGCATGACGGTGGTGTGGGTGGTGGGTGGGGCTTTTGTGGTGGTGGCGGGGGCGGCCTGGGCGGCGGTGGTTCGGCGGGGGCGGACGAACTTCGGGGACGATCCGGCGGCCGGGCGGGAGGCCCGGGGTCGGCAGCACCGGTACGAGGCCGAGCGGCACGGGGACCAGGGTGACACCTGGCAGCGCGGGCGAGAGTCGAGCGGCTGACCGATCCTCCTGACCGTCGGCCACGGCGACGTCCGGCGTGAACCGTTTGGGCGCGCTCTGCGTGAATCCGGTGGTGGGCGTGGCGGCCGTATCGTCGGGGTACATCGCAGCGCGAGCACCGATGTCTGGGGAGGCACAGTGGGCGTACGGTTCGGACGCGGCGCGCGGGGCCCACTCGCGGGACTCGTGGTCGCCGCCCTGGTCTCCCTCGCCTGCGCCGGCGGCGGGTTGGCCGAGCCGGAGGCCGAGCGCCCCGGGGCGAAGCCGTCCGCCGCCGCACCGGAGGCGAGCACCACCCGGGCCGACAGCACCACCAGCGTCGCCGAGTTCGAGCAGGACGTCGCCGACGCGCAGGCGGTCGCCGAGCGGTACTGGGCGGCCCAGTTCAAGGAGTCCGGGCAGCCGTTCCGACCGATCCGGCGGATCATCCCGTACCAGCGCGACGGTGAGGTGTCCTGCGGCGGCCAGCGGTTGCCCCGCAACAACGCTGTCTACTGCTCCCAGGGCGACTTCATCGCGTACGACGTCGCCTGGTCGGTGGCGGCGTTCCGCCAGGTCGGCGACGCGTTCGTCTTCTACCTGCTCGGGCACGAGTACGCGCACGCCATCCAGGTGCGGCTCGGCATCAACTACAGCTTCACCATCCAGCAGGAGTTGCAGGCCGACTGCATGGCCGGGGCGTACCTCGGTGATTCGGTGCGCTCGCGCGCGCTCACCCTCGCCGAGGGTGACCTGGACGAGTTCCGGGAGGGGGTCGCGGCAGTCGGCGACGACCCGGACCAGCCCTGGTTCGCCGAGGGGGCGCACGGCACCGCCGAGCAGCGCACCGACATGTTCTTCAGGGGTTACGAGGGTTCCCTGAAGGAGTGCGACCTGGGCTGAGCGGGGTTGCCCGCATCACCCTGCCGCCCGTTGCCGGCGCCGGCAACGGGCGGTGCTGGCAGGATCGCCGGTGTCGGTCACGACCCTGGAGGTTCCGCTGAGCAGCCATTACCCCGCCGCTGTGCTCTTCGACATGGACGGCACGTTGGTCGACAGCGAGAAGCTGTGGGACGTCGCGTTGCAGGAACTCGCCGAGGAGTACGGCGGGGAACTCTCCGTCGCCGCCCGCCAGGCGATCATCGGCACCGCCATGGCCGAGTCGATGCGCATCCTGCACGACGACCTGGGGCAACCCGAACGGGATCCGGAGCTGAGCGCGGCGTGGATCAACGCCCGCATCCTGGACCTGTTCCGTGCCGGTCTGCCCTGGCGGCCGGGAGCGTTCGAGCTGTTGCGCGCGATCCGTGCGGCGGGAATCCCCACCGCACTCGTCACCTCCAGCCCGCGGGCGCTCGTCGAGATCGCCCTGGACACCCTCGGCCGGGACACCTTCGACACGGTGGTCGCCGGTGACGAGGTGGTGGCGGCCAAACCGCACCCCGAGCCGTACCTCACCGCGGCCCGGCTGCTGGGTGTGCCGATCGAGCGCTGCGTGGCGATCGAGGACTCGCCGACCGGGGTGGCCAGCGCGGTGGCCTCGGGCGCGGCGGTGCTGGCCGTACCGGCGGAGGTGGCGTTGCCGAGCACTGTCGGCGTACGCCAGGTGGAGAGCCTGGCCGGCGTGGACCTGGAACTGCTCGCGGCGCTGCTGACCGACCGGGCCGCGGCGACCGGCTGAGCTAACCCGGCGCGGGTCAGGGGCGCTCGGCTGACGGGACCGGCCGGCTCACTGGCGCTCGGCGAAGACCGCGGCGACCACCTGGTAGCTGTCGAACGCCCGCGCGGCCCCCGCGTACGCGGCCAGGTGGATGAACAGTTCGACGATCTCCTCCCTGGTCACGCCCGAGGTCAGCGCGATGCGCAGTTGCCCGCGCAGCGGCTCGTGGGTGCCGAGGGCGGCGGCGATCGCCACCGAGACCAGGCACCGGCTGCGGAGGTCCAGTCCCTCCCGGGGCCAGGCCGCGCCGAAGGTCTGCACGGTGGCGAGACGACGGAAGTCGTGCCCCACCGACGGTTCGCCCTCGCCGAGCGGTAGGACCAACGGCTGGCCGAGCAGCCGCTCGGCGTTGTCGAGTGCCCTTTGGTACGCGTCCTCATCGGTCATGTCACCGGCCCCGGCTCTCCGGCCGCCCGGGTCGAGGGCGGGCCAGCGCCCTGCCGGCAGCACCAGTCTGGCAGTCGTGCACGGGTGGCCGAGGGAATATGGGACAGGCCGAGGCCCCCGGTCGCACGGATGGCGACCGGGGGCCTCGGCAGTGCCGATCAGTCGTGGGCGATGGCGCCCAGGACGTTGATCCGGGCCGCCCGGATGGCCGGGAGCACCGCCGCCACCACACCGATGATCGCGGCGAGACCCAGGAAGACACCCATCTGGCCCCAGGGCAGGATCAGGTCGGTGATGCCCTCGTCCTTGAGGGCCTCGACCACCGCGGCACCGAGGCCGGTGCCCACCACCACGCCGAGCAGCGCGCCGAACACCGAGATCACCACCGCCTCCACGGTGATCATGCCCATGGTCTGCGACCGACGCAGGCCGATCGCCCGTAGCAGCCCCAACTCGCGGGTCCGTTCCAGGATCGATAGCGCCAGGGTGTTGATGATGCCCAGCACGGCGATGACGATGGCCAGCGCCAACAGGATCTGGATCATCCTGAGCAGCCCGTCGAGCTGACCGGTCTGCTGCTTGATGAACGCGTCCCGGTCGGCCACCGACACCTCGGGGCTGTCCGCCAGAAGCGTCTCCACCCGCGGCAGCACGTCGCTCACCCGAGTGCCCGGGGCCAACTGGATGAAGCCCTGGAAGGGCTGCGGGATCGCGAAGTCCTTGGCCGCCGTCGCCGGCAGCATCACCGGGTTCAGCAGCTGCCCGGACTCGTAGATGCCACTGATCGTGTACGTCCGCGTCTGGCCGCGGGTCAACTGCACGTTCACCGTCGAGCCCACCGACCAGCCGCGCGACGTGGCGGTGTCCGAACTGGCGAGCATCTGGGTCGGCCCGAGTCGGTCGATGTCACCCGCGACGGGCTTGGCACTGAAGATCTGCCGAAGCGAGGCGATGTCGCTGCTCGCCCCGACCCAGGTGCGCTCGCCGTTGATCTGTGCCATGTCGCCGTACTCGCCGTCGACCATCCGCACGCCGGGCAGGGCCTTCGTCTGGTCCAGCACCGCCGGGTCGAAGCTCGGCGGGCGTGGCCCGCCCTGCGCCCCGGCGATCACCAGCTCGGCCTTGACGGTGTCCTGGGCCAGGGCGCTGATGCTGCCCTTGGCCGAGTCGAGGATCACCGTGACACCGGTGACCAGCGCGATGCCGACCATCAGCGCGGCGGCGGTGATCGCGGTCCGGCGCGGGTTGCGCCCGGAGTTGAGCCGGCCCAGCTTGCCCGGCAACGACCAGGAGAAGATCCCGCCGAGCAGACTCACCACCGGCCTGCTGATCAGCGGGGTCAGCAACGCCACGCCGATGAACGCGAACAGCACCCCACCGAGGATGGTGGCAAGCGTCTGACCGCCGGCGTTACCGCTGAGCCCGAGGAAGAGCAGCACCGCGCCGATGCCGGTGACCAGCGAGCCGGCCACGGTGACCTTGGTCAACGGCCGGTCCGGGGTGGCCACGTCCTGCATCGCCGCGATCGGTGGGATCCGCGACGCCCGCAGCGCCGGCAACAGCGCTGCCACCACCGTGATGACCAGCCCGACAGCGAACGACCCGATCACCGCCGCCGCCGGCACGCCGATCCCGGCGAGGGTGAGCCCACCGGCCAGGCTGCCGAACAGGTACGCCAGCAACGCGCCCACCCCGATGCCGGCGGCCAGACCGAGCACCGAGGCGATCAACCCGACCGCGATGGCCTCCAGCACCACCGAACCGATGATCTGCCGGCCGCTGGCCCCGATGGCGCGCATGAGCGCCAACTCGCGGGTGCGCTGGGCCACGATGATCGAGAAGGTGTTGAGGATCAGGAAGGTGCCCACCAGCAGGGCCACCGCGGCGAAACCGAGCAGGATCTTGTTGAAGAACGACAGGCCCTCCTTCAGGCTGGCCGAGGCGTCCGCGGCGACCTGCTCGCCCGTCTTCACCTCGAAGTCCGTGCCCAGGGTGCGGGCCACGTCGTCGCGCAGCTTCTCGTCGGAGACCCCGTCGGCGGCGGTCACGGTGATGCTGCTGAACACGTCCGGCTCGCCGAGCATCAGTCGCTGCGCCACCGGCGTGGTGAAGAAGACCTCGTTGACGCCACCGATCGAGTCCCGGTCACCGCTGTAACCGAAGACACCGACCAGGGTGAAGTCCCGCTTCTTCGACTCGAACGCGGTCAGCACGCCGACCTTCTGGCCCACCTGCACCTTCGCGGCCGTGGCCAACGCCTTGTTGACGACGATCTCGTCCTCGGCCTGCGGCGCGCGCCCCTCACGCAGCTTCAGCAGCTCGCTCTCGCCGATCCAGTTCTCGCCCAGCTGCGGCGGGCCGAACGACGTGACCACCTTGCCGTTGCTGCCGATCACCCGAGCACCGTCGGCGTTGACCACACCCGTCGCCGAGGCCGCCCCCGGCACCTGCTTGACCCGGTCGACAACGGCGGCCGGCAGCGATGTGGCGGTCTGCTCGCCCTCGAACTCGTCGACCTGCACCTTCGGCTTCGCCGCGACGTTCACGTCGATCTCGGAGAAACCGTCGGCGAAGACCGAGTCGAAGGAGCGACCCAGCGTGTCGGTCAGCACGAACGCGCCGGAGACGAACATCACCCCGAGCACCACCGCCAGGCCGGACAGGATCAGCCGGACCTTACGGGCCAGCAGACTCTTCATCGTCGCGCGGAACATCAGTTGCCCACCTCGGCCGACGTGTCCAGCTTCTTCATGGTGTCCAGCACCGTCTCGGCGGTCGGCTCGATCAGCTCCGAGACGATCTGCCCGTCGGCGAGGAAGACCACCCGGTCGGCGTACGCGGCGGCCGTCGGGTCGTGGGTGACCATCACGATGGTCTGGCCGTGCTCCCGCACCGAGTTGCGCAGGAAGTTGAGCACCTCCGCGCCGGAGCGCGAGTCCAGGTTGCCGGTCGGCTCGTCCGCGAAGATCACCTCAGGGCGGGAGACCAGCGCCCGGGCGCACGCCACCCTCTGCTGCTGCCCACCGGAGAGCTGCGCCGGCCGGTGGTCCAGCCGGTCCTGCAGACCCACCGTCTTGATCACCGTGTCGTACCAGGCCGGGTCCGGCTTGCGCCCGGCGATCGACAGCGGCAGCAGGATGTTCTCCTTCGCGGTGAGCGTCGGCAGCAGGTTGAACTGCTGGAAGATGAAGCCCACCTTGTCGCGCCGGAGCTTCGTCAACCCCGCGTCGCCGAGCCCGGTGACGGTCGTCTCACCGATCGCCACCGTCCCCCGGGTCACCGAGTCCAGGCCGGCCAGGCAGTGCATCAACGTCGACTTACCGGAACCCGACGGGCCCATGATCGCGGTGAACTGGCCACGTTCGAACTCGGCGCTGACCCCCCGCAGGGCGATGACCTGAGCCTCGCCGCTGCCGTACACCTTCCACACGTCGTTCGCCCGGGCCGCGGCCTGCGCCTGCTGGCCTACCGTCGCGGTCACGTCATCTACCTCTTCCGTCTGTCCGAAAATGCACGCCGCCCCCCGATGGTCCGGCGCGACCGTTCAATCATCGGTGCTGTGTCCGCCCGCTCCGTCCGACCCTGGGGGGACCCGCTGCGGATTTCCCGCTGCGGGTGCACCCCCATGCCGGCTCAGGGTTGCCCCTGACTCGACGGCCCGTCGACCGATTTCCCCCACTGGGCGCCGGGCGGCGACACCGACGCTCGCACCTGACGCCACAGGAGGGTCAACCGCGCCGGGCCATCTCCGGTCACGGTAGGTGACGGTGGCAACGGCAGCCGTCCCCCCACGGAGGGATCTTCGAGTACGCCTGGTGAGGTACCCGGGCCGGCGCGGCTACCCCCGGGGGCGGACCAGCCCCGACTCGTACGCCAGCACCACCGCCTGCACCCGGTCACGCAGCCGCAGCTTGGTGAGCACGTGCCCGACGTGGGTCTTGATGGTGGTCTCGCTCACCGACAACACCGCCGCGATCTCCGCGTTCGACAGCCCCCGGGCGACCTGCACGAGCACCTCACGCTCCCGGTCGGTGAGCGCGGCGAGCGCGGCCGACGGCGTCGCCGCCGGGTCGGGCAGCAACTCGGCGAACCGATCCAGCAGCCGCCGCAGGATCCGCGGGGTCACCACCGCGTCCCCGCCGGCGACCGTGCGGATCGCCGCGATCAGGTCCTCGGCCGGCACGTCCTTGGCCAGGAACCCGCTGGCACCAGCCCGCAACGCGCCCACCACGTACTCGTCCAGGTCGAAGGTGGTGAGCACCAGCACCCGCACCGGCAGTCGGGCGTCGACGATGGCCCGGGTCGCCGCCACCCCGTCCATCCTGGGCATCCGGATGTCCATCAGCACGACGTCGGGCAGCAGCCGACGGGACAGCTCCACCGCCTCCACGCCGTCACCGGCCTCCGCCACCACGTCCAGGTCACTCTCGGCGCTTAGCACCATCCGGAACCCGGTCCGCAGCAGCGGCTGATCGTCGGCGAGCAGGATCCGCACCGGCCGCGCCGAGGGCACCCGATCGCTCATGTCGTCTCCCGTCCCGCGTCGCCGGCCTGTGCGTCGCGGACCACGGTAGAGGTCGGCCGGGCGCCCTGTCCCGACCCGGACAGCACCGCTCCGGTCGGGCGGTGCCGGGGCTCGACCCTCCTGACGCCGTCGATCTTGCACTTTCTGCTGAGATAGATGGTGCGAATCCGATGAGTCGACATCCGAAAGTGCAAGATCGGCGGGCGGGCGGGGCGGGGCGGGCGGGCGGGCGGGGTGGGGTGCGGGCGGCGCGGTGGGTGGGGCGTCGGGGGGTTACTCGTCGGCGCCGGGGGGTGCGGGGGTGGTGCGTGCGTCGCGGAGGGGGTCGGCGGTTGTCGCCGTTACGGGGAACGGGGGTGGGGTGCCGCCGAACGTGGGGCACAGCGCCTGGTGGCTGCACCAGTCGCAGAGCCGGCTCGGCCGGGGCCGGAAATCCTGCCGGGCGGTGGCCTGCTCGATCGCCCGCCACAGCGCCACCACGGTGCGCTCGAAGCGGACCAGCTCGTCGGCGTCCGGGGTGTAGTCCAACACCTCGGCGTCACGCAGGTAGAGCAGCCGCAACACCCGGGGCACGACCCCCCGGGTGCGCCACAGCACCAGGGCGTAGAACTTCAGTTGGAACAGCGCCCGCGCCTCGAACGCCTCCCGCGGAGCGCCGCCGGTCTTGTAGTCGACCACCCGCAGCGCGCCGTCCGACGCGACGTCGAGGCGGTCGAGGTAGCCCCGGATCAGCAACTCGTCGTCGACGACCGCCGAGATCAGGCTCTCGCGCTCGGCCGGCTCCAGCCGGGTCGGGTCCTCCACCGCGAAGTAACCCTGCAACAACCCGGCGGCCGAGCGCAGGAACTCCACCGGCCCCGCCGGCTCGGCGTCGTCGAAGATGCCGGTCAGCTCCGGCTGCTCGGTGACCAGCCGGTCCCACTGTGGGGCCACCAGGTCGCCGGCCGCCTCCGGCGTGCGCTCGGTGGCCGGCAGGTCGAACAGACGCTCCAGCACCGCGTGCACGAGTGTGCCCCGCGCCTGCTCGATGGTGGTGCGCTCGGGCAGCCGGTCGATGCTGCGGAACCGGTAGAGCAACGGGCAGGTCTTGAAATCCGCCGCGCGGGACGGGGACAGCGAGGCCCGCACCGTCGGTGGCGCCTGCGCCGCGGGGGAGGGTTGGGAGGTGGTGACCGGTTCCGCCGTCATGTCGGCAAAGGTTAGGGCACCGGTGTGACACCGCCCGCCGCCCGTCCCGCACAGCGACGGTCCGTAGCATCGTGGCGATGGAGCAGACAAGCCGGCCGCCGCGCCGACCAGACCGACGTCTCGGCCTGAACGTCGGTCGGGTGTTCGGGGTGCCACTGCACCTCAACGGCTCCATGGTCCTGCTCGCGGTGCTCATCGCGGTGCTGTACGGCGAGTTCGCCCGCCGGCAACTGGGCCTGCCGCAGCTCAGCGGTTATCTGATCGGCTTCGGGTTCGTCGTGTCGCTGCTCGGCTCGGTGCTGCTGCACGAGCTGGGCCACGCCCTCACCGCCCGACGCTACGGCATCGGTGTGCGCGGGATCACCCTGGAACTGCTCGGCGGCTACACCGAGATGGACCGGGACGCCCCGTCGCCCCGCGTCGACCTGCTGGTCTCGCTCGCCGGCCCGGCGGTCTCCGCGGTGCTCGGCGTCCTGGCCGTCGCCGCCACGCTCGCCCTGCCCGAGGGGACCGTGGCCCACCAGCTCGCCTTCCAGCTCGCGGTCAGCAACGTCATCGTGGCGCTGTTCAACAGCCTGCCCGGGCTGCCGCTCGACGGCGGCCGGGCGCTGCGCGCCGCCGTGTGGGGGCTGACCCGCGACCGGCACCTCGGCACCGAGGTCGCCGGGTGGGCCGGCCGAGTGGTCGCCGTCGGCACCGCGGCCCTGGTGCTGCTCCTCACCGTCGAGCGGCGGCTGGCGCCGCTGGCGCTGCCGCTGATGCTGCTGGTCGCCGTCACCCTCTGGCGGGGCGCCGGCCAGTCGATCCGGGCCGCCCGGGTCAGCCGCCGGTTCCCGCTCATCGACCTCGCCCGGCTGGCCCGCCCGACCTGGCCGGTGCCGACCGGCACGCCCCTGGCCGAGGCCCAGCGCCGACGCGCCGAGAGCGACCAGCCGGGCGCCGCGCTGCTGGTCACCGACTCCACGGGTCGGCCGGTGGCGCTCGTCGACCCGGCCGCCGCCGACGCGGTGCCCGTCGAGCGCCGACCGTGGCTGGCGGTGGACGCCGTCGCCCGGTCCCTGGGCACACTCCCCTCGTTGCCCCTCGGGTGGGACGGCGAGCGGGTGATGGAGGCCGTACAGACCCACCCGGGCGCGCAGTACGTGGTGACGTCAGGCGAAGATGTCGTCGGCATTCTGCACATCGCGGACCTGGCACAGCTCCTCGAACCCAACCGGAAGATGACACCGTGACCGCAACTCCCTCCACCGTCGCCGCCGACCCCGCCACGCCGGCGCTGACACCCGTGCACCGGGGGCCGTTCCGGCCCGGCGACCGGGTCCAGCTGACCGACCCCAAGGGGCGGATGCACACCGTGACGCTGGAGCCCGGCAAGGAGTTCCACACCCACCGCGGCATCCTGGCCCACGACGCGCTGATCGGGCTCCCCGACGGCAGCGTGGTGACCACCTCCGGTGGCGGCACCGCGTTCCTGGCTCTGCGGCCCCTCCTGTCGGACTACGTGCTGTCCATGCCGCGCGGCGCGCAGGTGATCTACCCGAAGGACTCGGCGCAGATCGTCGCGATGGGCGACATCTTCCCCGGCGCGAAGGTCCTCGAGGCCGGCGCCGGCTCCGGCGCGCTGAGCTGCTCGCTGCTGCGCGCCGTCGGCACCGAGGGTGAGCTGCACTCGTTCGAGCTGCGCGACGACTTCGCCCAGATCGCCAAACGCAACGTCGAGGCGTTCTTCAACGGGCCGCACCCCTCGTGGAACCTGCACGTCGGCGACGTCGCGCAGTGCCAGGAGACCGGTTTCGACCGGATCATCCTGGACATGCTGACCCCCTGGGAGACCCTCGACATGGTCGAGCGGGCACTGGTGCCCGGCGGGGTGTTCATCGGCTACGTCGCCACCACGCCGCAGCTCTCCGAGCTGGTGGAGGCGCTGCGCGAGCGCGGCGGCTGGACCGAGCCCCGGGCCTGGGAGTCCCTGGTGCGCGACTGGCACGCCGAGGGCCTCGCCGTCCGCCCGGACCACCGGATGATCGCGCACACCGCCTTCCTGGTGTCCGCCCGCAAACTGGCCCCGGGGGTCACCGCGCCGCCGCGCCGCCGCAAGCCCAGCAAGGGCACCGAGGCGTACGCGCAGCGCCGCCAGGACCTGCGCGAGGCGGAGGCGGCCCGACAGGCCGCGGCCGCCCAGGCGGCAGGCGCCCAGGCGGCAGGCGCCCAGCCCAACGGTACGGGGGAGATGGACAGGCCGTGACGATGGAGCTGGGTGTCGGCACCGCCGAGCAGGGGGAGACGCTGGCATGAGCCGACCGGGCTACGGCGGTGGAGACCTCCCCGCGGTCTTCCCCGACTGGTCGCCCTACCAGGACCTGGAGTCGGCGGCGCGGGCCTACCTGCGTGACCCGGACGTCGCCCTGGAGGCGCTCGGCGGGGTGTTGCGCGGCGCGTCGGTGCTCGGCTTCACCCTGGAACGCTTCGTCAACGAGGTCAACGGGGTGTGGCAGGAGGTCGTCGTCTGCGACGGCAGCCGGCTGATTCTCTGGCACGGCGAGGACGTACCGCCCGAGGAGGGCCCGCCCGGGTCGATGACCTCGTCGTTGCGGGTGGTACCGGTCTCCACCGTCACCGAGGTGGGCTGCCGGCGACGACTCAACCGCGCCGAGAGCGGCGAGATCCGGGTCGACAGCATCGACGTCTACCTGTTGCTCACCTCGTTGGACGAGGCGCCGCCGAGCGAGGAGATGGCCGGCACCCCCCGGCACGACGCGCTGCGTTTCGGTAAGACCCTCGACGACGGCGGGGCCGGGCAGATCGCCCGGTTGGAGGAGTTCGCGCGGCTGGTCGCCTCGGTGGTCGGCCGGCCGATGCTCTGAGGCGTACCCCGTTCTGGGTCCGGCCGGGCCGCGTGGCCCGGCCGGCCGGTCAGTCGTCCTCGGCGTCCGGGCCAGCGACCTCGACGCCGTCGCCGCGCACCACGTGGATGCAGTCGCCCGGGCACTCCTTCGCGGAGTCGATCACCTCGAGTCGCAGGTGCGCGGGGACGTCGACCCGGCTGCCCGGCGCCATCCGCAGCTCACCGTCGACGCCCTTGACGTAGGCCAGACCGTCGATGTCGAACTCGAAAACCTCCGGCGCGTACTGCACGCAGAGCCCGTCGCCGGTGCAGAGATCCTGGTCGACCCAGACCTGCAACTCGTCGGTCGCGACCTCGGCCACCTGTGCACCCCCCATGTTCTCCCGTCCCACGCTTCGACGGTACCCGAACGCCGGTAACGGCCCGTCAGGCCACCCTTGGCGATCAAGGTTCGGTGACGAGGGTGTTGCGTGGGACCGAATCGGCCTCATAGCGGCTAGTGTTAGGGCAGAACGTTCAAGCCCCCCGGGGAGGTGGGACGTGGCAGCACGTAGCGACGACGCGGACTCGCGCGCCGCACGGTGGGAGAAGGAAGCCCACGATCTCTCCACGCAGGTCGCGTTCCTGCAAGAGGAACTCGCCCTGGTGCGGCGTAAGTTGACCGAAAGCCCCCGACACGTCCGGCAGCTCGAAGAGCGGCTGGCGGCCACCCAGGCACAGTTGGCGCGGCTGACCGAGAACAACGACCGGCTGGTGAGCACCCTCAAGGAAGCTCGCACGCAGATCGTGACGCTCAAGGAGGAGATCGACCGGCTCGCGCAACCGCCGAGTGGGTACGGCGTCTTCCTGGCGAAGCACGAGGACGGCTCGGTGGACGTCTTCACCGGCGGCCGCAAACTACGGGTCGCGGTCTCACCCTCGCTCGATGTGGGTGACCTGCGCCGTGGCCAGGAGGTCCTGCTCAACGACGCACTCAACATCGTCGACGCGTTCGGGTACGAGCGGGTCGGCGAGGTGGTGATGCTCAAGGAGATCCTGGAGGGACCCAACGGCGCTCCGGGAGACCGGGCGCTCGTGGTCTCCCACTCCGACGAGGAGCGCATCGTGCACCTCGCGGAGACGCTCATCGGCTCGGCGATCCGAGCCGGCGACTCGCTCATGATCGAGCCCCGCTCGGCGTACGCGTACGAGCGGATCCCGAAGAGCGAGGTCGAGGAGCTGGTCCTGGAGGAGGTGCCCGACGTCGACTACGGCGACATCGGTGGCCTCCAGTCGCAGATCGAGCAGATCCGCGACGCGGTGGAGCTGCCGTTCCTGCACGCGGACCTGTTCCGTGAGCACCAGCTCCGCCCGCCCAAGGGCATCCTGCTCTACGGCCCGCCCGGCTGCGGCAAGACGCTCATCGCCAAGGCGGTGGCCAACTCGCTGGCCAAGAAGATCGCCGAGCGGCAGGGCAAGGAGAAGCACACCAGCTTCTTCCTCAACATCAAGGGCCCGGAGCTGCTCAACAAGTACGTCGGTGAGACCGAGCGGCACATCCGGCTGATCTTCCAGCGCGCCCGGGAGAAGGCCGGCGAGGGCACGCCGGTGATCGTGTTCTTCGACGAGATGGACTCGATCTTCCGGACCCGCGGCTCCGGTGTCTCCTCCGACGTGGAGAACACCATCGTCCCGCAGCTGCTCAGCGAGATCGACGGCGTGGAGGGGCTGGAGAACGTCATCGTCATCGGCGCCTCCAACCGGGAAGACATGATCGACCCGGCGATCCTGCGCCCCGGCCGACTCGATGTGAAGATCAAGATCGAGCGTCCGGACGCCGAGGCGGCGAAGGACATCTTCTCCAAGTACATCCTCTCCGGGCTGCCCCTGCACCCGGACGACCTGGCCGAACACGGCACCGACCCGCAGGCCACCGTCGCGGCGATGATCGACGCCGTGGTGCTGCGGATGTACTCGGAGACCGAGGAGAACCGATTCCTCGAAGTCACCTACGCCAACGGTGACAAGGAAGTCCTCTACTTCAAGGACTTCAACTCCGGCGCGATGATCCAGAACATCGTCGACCGGAGCAAGAAGATGGCCATCAAGGAGTTCCTCACCTCGGGCCGCAAGGGGCTGCGCCTGCAGCACCTGCTCGACGCCTGCGTCGACGAGTTCCGCGAGAACGAAGACCTCCCCAACACCACCAACCCCGACGACTGGGCGCGCATCTCCGGCAAGAAGGGCGAGCGGATCGTCTACATCCGCACGCTCGTCTCCGGTGGCAAGGGCGCCGAGGCCGGCCGATCCATCGAGACCGCGAGCAACACCGGCCAGTACCTCTGATCCCCGGCAGCGAGGGTGTCCGCCACCCGGCGGGCACCCTCGCTGCGGCATGTCAGGCGTCAGTCAGGCCGCGAAGATCCATCGCTTCGACACCACGTAGTTCACCACCGACAACGACGCCGTCACCAGCAGCTTCGCCAACAGGTACGGCGTGCCCGCCCAGGTCAACGCCGACACCAGCACCACGTTGGCGATCAGGTTGGCGATCACCAGCGCGAAGTAGCGCCCCACCTGCGGCATCATCTGCGCCGACGAGCCGAACGACCACACCCGGTTCAGCACGAAGTTGACCCAGAACGAGGTCAGAAACGACATCGCGGTCGCCAGCGGTAGCACAATCCCGAGAACTCCGTGGTAAACGAAGAGAGACCCCGTGTCGACGGCAATGCTCAGACCCCCGACGACCAGGAACCGCACGGCGCTGTGTCGGGACAAGCGGTAGACGGAATCGGCAACAGGTGACTGCAAGAGAGTTCTCCCAGGGGGGACCCGGAGCGGTGACGACGACGAGGGAGCCTATCGTCTGTCCATCCACCCAGCGGGGCCTGCCCGCGCGAGCCGCGAGGTTGACGTGCCTGATCCCGGAAAAGTGACGCCGGCCACCGACGCAAGCCCGGCAGCCACCACGAGCGCGGCCCGCCGACACTGGACCCTGGCCTTCGCCGCGTTCTTCCTGATCATCTTCGCCTGGTCGATGGCCGCCCCCTACGACGGCACTCCGGACGAGCGCGAGCACATCGTCCGGGCGGCCGGCGTGGCCTCCGGGCAGATCGCGCCCCCGCCGGCCGCCGCGAAGAAAGGCACCGGAGCCTTCCAGACCGTCCCCGGCGGTCTCGTCCGCGAACAGTGCTGGCAGTTCAAGGAAGAAGTCTCGGCGGCCTGTGCCCAGCCACCCGGCAGCGACGACACCCCGACCCGGGCCGGCACCGGGGCCGGCCGTTACTTCCCCGCCTACTACGCCCTCGTCGGCGCGCCGACGGTCCTCTGGCCCGGCTGGTCCGGCGTCCTGCTCGCCCGCATGATCAGCGCCCTGTGCTGCGCCGCGCTGCTCGCCTGCGCGTACGTCGTGATCCGCAACCGCTCCCGCCGCGGCCTCATGCTCGGCGCCCTGGTCGTCGTCACCACCCCGATGGCCGTGCACATCGCCAGCGCGGTCAACCCGAACGGCCTGGAGATCGCCGCCGGCATCGCCTTCTTCAGCGCCGTCATCCCCCTGCTGCTCGGCCCACCCGGCCCACGGCGCGGCCTCATCCTCCTCGTCGGGATCAGCGCGCTGCTCCTGGCGGTGCTGCGCCAGACCGGCCCGCTCTGGCTGGCCACCGCCTTCGTCGCGTTCGCCTTCCCACTGCGCCGCAGCAACCTCGCCAGCCTGCTCCGCGACCGGGCCGCCCAACTCTGGGCCGGTGGCATCGTGCTGTCCACCCTCCTCGTGATCGCCTGGTCCGTCCGCCAACAGACCTCCGACCTCGGCAACTACGCGGTCGAACGGTTCACCTACGGCCAGGCCACGCTGCTCGAGGCCGAACGGTGGCGGGACTATCTCGACGAGATCGTCGGGGTCACCTCCTGGCTGGACACCCGGATGCCCGCTCCGCCGTACCTCATCTGGCAACTCGTCGCCGGAGCGCTGCTGCTCATCGGCGTCGTCTGGGGCAGCACGCTCGACCGGTGGCGCCTGCTCGTGCTCCTCGGCAGCGGCGTGGCCGTCCCCTCCCTCATGCAGATCGCCCTGATCAACGACACCGGGTTCGTCACCCAGGGCCGTTACATGCTGCCCGTGCTCGTCGGTGTCCTGCTCTACGCCGCGTGGGTCGCCGAACAACGCGGCTTCGAGATCGCCCAGGCCCGCTCGTTCACCCGACTCGCCGTGCTGCTGCTCCTGCCGATCCACCTCTTCTGCCTGGCGTACACGATGGTCCGCTGGCAGAACGGCCTGCCCGCCAACCTCGGGCTGAGCAGCCTCAACCCGCTCGCCGGCGACTGGCACCCGGTGGTCGGCTCGGCGATCCCGCTGCTGAGCGCCAGCCTCGGCCTGGTGCTGTTCGGATGGCTCATCTGGACCACGCGTCCCGCCGCGACCGACGCGCCGACGCCGGCAGCCGCCCCCGCCGACACCGAAACCACCGAAGTGTTACGGCCCGCCGGCACTCACCTACAGAGTGCAGGTGCCCAGGGCGGACTACGCTCGACCTGACGGGGACCGGGTCGGGCGAGCGAAACGGGTAGGTCGATGAGTGTAAGACGGATCATGGGCACCGAGGTCGAGTACGGCATCTCCGTGCCCGGGCAGGCCGGAGCCAACCCGATGGTCACCTCATCGCAGGTGGTCAACGCCTACGGGGCACGTCCGGAGCTCAACCGGGGCGGCCGGGCCCGGTGGGACTACGAGGAAGAGTCTCCGCTGCGCGACGCCCGCGGCTTCACCTACTCCGGTGCCGCGTACGACCCCGCCGAGGCCCTCGCCGACGAGGACCTCGGCCTGGCCAACGTGATACTCACCAACGGCGCACGGCTCTACGTCGACCACGCCCACCCTGAATACTCCACCCCGGAGGTCACCACCCCCCGGGACATCGTGCGCTGGGACAAGGCCGGTGAACGGGTGATGGCCGAAGCGTCCCGCCGGGCCGCCACCATCCCGGGCACCCAACCGATCCACCTCTACAAGAACAACACCGACAACAAGGGCGCCAGCTACGGCGCCCACGAGAACTACCTCATGCGGCGGCAGACCCCGTTCGCCGACATCGTGGCGTACCTGACGCCGTTCTTCGTCACCCGGCAGATCGTCTGCGGCGCCGGCCGGGTCGGCATCGGCCAGGACGGCGGCCAGAGCGGCTTCCAGATCTCGCAACGCGCCGACTTCTTCGAGGTCGAGGTGGGCCTGGAGACCACCCTCAAGCGGCCGATCATCAACACCCGCGACGAGCCGCACGCCGACGCCGACAAGTACCGCCGGCTACACGTCATCATCGGCGACGCCAACCTCTCGGAGATCTCCACCTACCTCAAGGTGGGCACGACCGCCCTGATCCTCACCATGATCGAGGAGAAGGCGCTCGGCGCCGACCTCGGCATCGCCGACCCGGTCAGCGAGCTGCGCGCCGTCAGCCACGACCCCTCGCTGACGCACCGTATGCGACTGCGCGACGGCCGCCGGCTCACCGCACTGGACCTGCAATGGGCCTACCTCGAGCGGGTCCGGTCCTTTGTCGACGACCGGTACGGCACCGACGCCGACGAGCAGACCATCGACGTGCTCGACCGCTGGGAGAGCGTCCTGGACCGGCTGGGCCGGGATCCGATGCTCTGCGCCGACGAGTTGGACTGGGTGGCCAAGCTGCGGCTGCTGGAGGGCTACCGGGAGCGGGAGAAGCTCGGCTGGGGCTCGCACAAGCTTCAGCTCGTCGACCTCCAGTACTCCGACGTCCGGCCGGAGAAGGGCCTCTACCACCGGCTGGTCAGCCGGGGTGCGATGAAGACGCTGCTCACCGACGACGAGACGCGCAGCGCGATGACCGAGCCGCCGGAGGACACCCGGGCCTACTTCCGCGGCCGCTGTCTCGCCCAGTACGCCTCCGAGGTGGTCGCCGCGAGCTGGGACTCGGTGATCTTCGACGTGGGTCGGGAGTCGCTGGTCCGGGTGCCGATGATGGAACCCGAGCGGGGCACCCGCGCCCACGTCGGGGCGTTGTTCGACCGCTGCGCGAGCGCCAAGGACCTGCTGGAGACGTTGACCGGGGGCTGACCCCGGGTGCGATTGCCCGCCGTGTGCCGCAACCCGGCGCGCGGCGGGCTTTTCGTCGCCCGCGCGAGGTAAGTTCATCGCAGACGATCGTGGAGGAGACAGCCATGGCCACTCATGACAGCGGCGGTCAGTCGCAGTCCGGCAAGTCCCGTCAGGGCGAGGAAATCGAGGACGTCACCACCGAGGCCAACCCCGAGGTGGCCGAGCGGCACGCCGAGATCACCGAGGACGTCGACGACCTCCTCGACGAAATCGACTCCGTCCTCGAAGAAAATGCAGAAGAATTCGTGAGAGGATATGTGCAAAAAGGGGGCCAATGATAGCATATGTCCGATTTAGCCGACCCCCTGGGCAAGGCCTGCCCGCAGTGTAAGAGGGTGCTGGCTCGCACGGAGTTCCACCGTGATCGGCGGCGATCGGACGGCCTCGCCTTCTACTGCAAAGCCTGCGCCAATGCCCGGTCGGAAGCGAGTCGGCGCAAGCGGGGCGTCGCTGCGCAGAAGAAGTCACCGACGCCCGTGGGTGAGGGTCTGAAGTGGTGTCCGGACTGCGAGCAGATCAAATCACTCGACAGTTTTCCCACCACCACGACGTCTGCGCGATCTGTGGCGGTGCCGACCCGCAACATCTGGACCACGACCATCGCAACGGATGGGTGCGCGGGATACTCTGCTTCAACTGCAACGGTGGTCTTGGCCAGTTCCGTGACAGTCCCATGAGGCTGGCCAGGGCGATCACGTACCTGAGAGGAACCACGTGGCAGCGGGCTTTGATCCATCCGGGCGTCTACCAGATGTGTTCACCAACGCGGGGACGTCCTCCTTCACGACGTTTCTAAGTCGGGTGGCCCCCGAGATGTTGCCCGGTCGGCGACCGCTGCCGCCGGGCATGGCCGCCGACCTGGCGCCGCACGCGACCACCATCGTGGCCATCGCGGCCGCCGAGGGTGTGGTGATGGCGGGCGACCGACGGGCCACCATGGGCAACCTGATCGCCCAGCGCGACATCGAGAAGGTGCACCCCGCCGACGCGTACTCGCTCGTCGGTATCGCGGGCACCGCGGGCATCGGCATCGAGCTGATGCGACTGTTCCAGGTGGAGCTGGAGCACTACGAGAAGATCGAGGGCGCGATGCTCTCGTTGGACGGTAAGGCCAACCGGTTGGCCTCGATGATCCGCGGCAACCTGGGTGCGGCCATGCAGGGGCTGGCAGTGGTGCCGCTCTTCGCCGGGTTCGACCTGGCCGCCGCCGACCCGGCGCGGGCCGGTCGGATCTTCAGCTTCGACGTGACGGGTGGCCCCTACGAGGAGACCGGCTACGACGCGATCGGGTCCGGGTCGCTGTTCGCCAAGTCCGCGTTGAAGAAGCGTTTCCGGGCCGGGTTGTCCGTCGAGGACGCGACCCGGCTGGCGGTCGAGGCCCTCTACGACGCGGCCGACGACGACACCGCGACAGGTGGTCCGGACCTGACCCGCCGGATCTACCCCGTGGTGATGACCGCGACCGCCGAGGGCACCCGCCGGTTGACCGACACCGAGACGGCGGCGATCGCCGAGGGCGTGGTTGCCGGCCGGATGGAGAACCCGGGCGGTTGAGACCCGCACCGCACAAGTCAGCAGTCGTCAGCACAGCGCCGTAAGGAGAACCGCCGACGTGGCCATGCAGTTCTACGCCTCTCCCGAACAGATCATGCGCGACCGCTCCGAGTTGGCCCGCAAGGGCATCGCTCGGGGTCGCAGTGCGGTGGTCCTCAGCTACTCCGGCGGGGTCCTCTTCGTCGCGGAGAACCTCTCCAGCGCCTTGCACAAGGTCAGTGAGATCTACGACCGGATCGGGTTCGCGGCGGTCGGTCGGTACAACGAGTTCGAGAACCTGCGGCGCGCTGGTGTCCGGATGGCGGACCTGAACGGGCTCAGCTACGACCGGCGTGACGTCACCGGCAGGGCCCTGGCCAACGCGTTCGCACAGACCCTGGGCGCGATCTTCACCGAGCAGTCGAAGCCGTTCGAGGTGGAGATCTGCGTGGCGGAGGTCGGTGCCACGGCGGACGCGGACGAGCTGTACCGGCTGACCTACGACGGTTCGGTCAACGACGAGCCGGGCCGGATGGCCATGGGCGGTCAGGCCGAGGCGATCACCGGGGTGTTGAAGTCACAGCACCGATCGGACATGTCTCTGGCCGAGGCGGTCAAGGTGGCGGTGCAGGCGCTGAGCAGCGTCGGTGGTGAGGGCGGTGCCGCCCGGACGATCGCCGCGAACCAGCTCGAGGTGGCTGTCCTGGATCGCCAGCGGATCGGCCGGACGTTCCGACGGATCACCGGTGTCGCGCTGACGGCCCTGCTGGACGGGGACCCGGCGGCGGAGAGCCAGTCGACCGGGGCGGCCGGTGGTCCCGGTGAGCCGGTCGTACCGACCACGGAGGCGCACAAGCCGACGACCTCGGCCGGCTCCGCGGACCTGGAGGACCGGCCCGCGGAGGGCGGCGAGCGTTAGGGTTTCGCCCGCTGGTGCCGGGCCCCTGTCCGGGGCCGGCACCAGCGGTCATCCTCGGCGCAGCAGGGGCCTGGTCAGGGCCCAGTAACCGCCGGTGATGGCGTTGAAGGCGCCCATGCCTGGCATGGTGGGCCCCCCGGAGGGGGTGATCCGAGCGGTCATCAGCTCCGCGATGACCCCGTCCGGCACCCGGCGTTCGGCCTGTAGTTGCCTCCGCCGGCCGCGTACCCAGTCGCGGTTGCGCCACAGCCAGCCCCAGCCCCGTAGTTTCTGTCGGGACCAGCCGCCGGCGAGCGCGGCGGTGAACATGGCGGCCTCGGTGAGCAGCAGTGCCGGGGCGAGGACGACGAGCGTCCGCGCCTCGTATGCGGTGAGCAGGGTGACCAGGCGGTTCCGCTCGACCAGGTAGAGCTTCAGGGTGTTGCGGGAGAACTCGTAGTGGTGACGCACGACGGCGTCCGGCACGTACTCCAGCCGGAGGCCGCGCTGCCACAGTCGCAGGCTGAGTTCGGTGTCCTCGTGGTAGGCGAAGTACTCGGCGGCGAAGCCGTCGAGTTCGCGCCAGAGCTGCCGGCTGATCACGAAGCAGCAGCCGCTGAGGGAGGGTACGGCCCGCCGTCGGGCGTGGTCGCTTGCCGGTTCGCCGTTGCCGCCGGCCCAGGAGAGCCCGGTGAAGTGCAGCGGGTTTCCGCTGGTGTTGATCAGCTCGGGGGTGTCGGCCAGCCGGATGGACGCCATGGCCGCGCCGACGCCCGCTTCGGCGGCGACGGCGGTGGTCTTGGCCAGGGCGTCGGGTGCGACGACGGCGTCGGAGTTGACGAACGCGAGCCAGTCGCCGGTGGCCTCGGCGGCGCCGACCCGGCAGCCGCCGGAGTAGCCGGTGTTCTCCTCCGGTCGGAGCACCCGTACACCGGGCAGGCCCTTGACGATGTCGATGCCGTCCCCGGTGCAGCCGTTGTCGACGACGATGAGGTCGATCTCGACGTCGGTGCTGGCCAGCACCGCCTGAACGGCATCGACGAGGTACGGCTCCGCGCCGTAGGCGAGCATGACGGCGCTCACCCGGGGTGGGGTCATCGGATGCCTCCGGATACGGCAGGGGTGACGGCCTCGGCGGGCGGCCGGGTGGGGGTGGGTCGGCGGGTGCCGCCCCGCAGCAGCAGCGCCATGGTGGCGGCCACGATGACGGAGCCGATGGTGTACGCCAGTTCGACCCGCAGGGTGACCGGAGCCGGGATCAGCGTCACGGCGACCAGGGCGGCGACGCCCGCGGTCCAGGCGAGGGCCTGGGCGCGGTGCCGGTCTAGGGCGAGCAGGGCCTGGCCGAGCACCATCGCCCACAGGTAGGCGAGGGTGGCGGCCGCCAACCAGGCGAAGTCGCCGTGGCCGAGGACGCCGGGCGCGTCGAAGAGGGTGCCGACCAGCCACGGGCCGAGCAGCACGGCGCCGAGGGCACCGGTGAGGCCGAGTGCGGTGACGATGCCGAGTGCCCGCCGCAGCAGGCTGTGGAAGCCGGCCTGGTCGCCGGTCGTGGCGGTGGTGGCCAGGCCGGGCAGCAGGGACGCCTGGAGGGAGCCGAAGACGAACAGCGGGATGCGGACCAGGACGAGGGCGGAGAGCAGCGCGCCGGCCGCGGCCGCGTCGGAGGGGGCGAGTAGCTGCACGTTGATCACGCCGATGTTCACCACGACCTGGGAGAGCAGGCTGGAGGCGGTGAGGAGGCCCAGGCCACGCAGCAGGGTGGCCCAGGGCACCGGCGGGCCGGTGCCGATGGCACGCAGCACCGGCGGCAGGGTGAACAGGACGCTGACCAGCGGGGCGGCGACGAGCACGAGCCCGTACCAGACGGGAGCGGTCACCCCGGCCAGCCCGAGCAGGGCGACCATGATGATGCGCAGGCCGCCGTCGATCCCGAGTTGGGTGCCGTACCAGGGGAACAGTTGCAGGCCGGAGAGGACGCCGCGGGTGGCGTAGGCGACGGCCATCGCGGCGAGTGCGCCGATCAGCACGGTGACCAGGTTGCCGTCACCGGCGAAGAGCTTGTCGGCGAGCGGTTGACGGCCGACGGTGACGCCCAGCACCAGCACAGCGAGCAGCGCCGCGGCGACGGTGACGCCGCGGGTCAGCACCGGCCCGGGGGGCAGGCCCTGGCTGTGCCGGGCGGCGACGACCCGGGCGACCTCCTGCTCGATGGGCATGAACACCCCGATGCCCAGGGTGAACACGATCGACCAGAGGACGGACAGGGACGAGTAGTCGGCCTTGCTGAGGCTGTGGCCGGCGACCGCGAGGTGAACGTAGGAGGCGAGCCCGAGAAGGGCCAGCCCGGCACCGACAGCGACGGTGCCGGGCGGGACCAGGCTCAGTAGCCGTCGGATCACCGGCGGATTAGCGCCAGCGTGAGGACGGCGAACGCGCGACCGAGGTAGACCATCGCCTTGGCGGGGGAGTGGCTGGGCGTGCCCGCCATCCGCTTGCGCATGGCGACCGGCACCTGACGGATGCGGTAGCCCCGGCGGGCGGTGTGCACCAGGGTCTCCACCGTGTCGCCGAGGTACTCGGCCGGGTACCAGCCGGCGAACATCTCGATGACGCGCCGGTTGGCGGCCCGGAAGCCGGAGGTGGTGTCGGTGAGCTTGGTGCGGGCGACCCGGGACAGCACGGCGGAGAGCATCACCATCGCCCAGCGGCGGGGGCCGCGGACGTTGTAGTCGCCCTCACCGGCGAAGCGTGCGCCGATGACGAGGTCGTTGTCGTCGAGCAGGTCGACGAGCTTCGGCACGTACCGGGGGTCGTGCTGGCCGTCGGCGTCGATCTGGATGGCGACGTCGTAGTCGTTGTCCCGGGCGTAGCGGTAACCGAGGCGCATGGCGCCGCCGACGCCGAGGTTGTACGGCAGTTTGGCGACGCGGGCGCCGGCGGCGGCGGCGACGGCTGCGGTGCGGTCGGTGGAGCCGTCGTCGACGACGAGGACGTCGACGCCGGGCAGTTCGCCGCGGACCTCGCCGACGACGTCGGCGATCGAGCCGGACTCGTTGAGCGCCGGAATGATGATCAAAGTGCGCTTGCCGTTAACCATCGGTCGACACCAGTTCGTCTCGGGCTGCCCGGTCCGCGTCGATCTGCGCGCGGAGCAGGGCGAATTCTTCGGCCAGGGTGCGGGTCTCTTCTTCCAGGGCGCTGACCTCCCAGCTGAGGTGTACGCACACCAGCAGCAGGAAGACGATGCCGAGGAAGAGCACCAGGCTGACACCGGAGGCGACACCGAGGACTTCGGCGACGTTGTCGAGCAGCCGGGGGAACAGGGACAGCGGAATCACGATGATCAGCACGGCGAGCCAGAGCATGCCGTACTTCTCGCGCAGCTGGCGGCGACGCAGCAGCTCGACGATGGTGCCGAGGAGCAGCAGGCCGGTCAGGCCGGTGACGAGGGTGAGCTTCATGCGACCTTCCACGGGGCGGGTGGAGCGGGGGAGTGGAACGCGTCAACCAGGGCGTCGTGCCAGTCTGGAAGCGGAGGCAGACCGACGGCTGCCCAGCGGCTGTGCCCTAGCACACTGTACGCAGGCCGGGGGGCGGGACGCGGATACCGGTCGCTGGTGGTGGGTCGGACCCGGTCCGGGTCGAGTCCGGCCAGTGTGAAAGTGGCTCTGGCCAGCCCGTACCAGGTCGTCTGCCCGGCGCAGGTGCCGTGGTAGACGCCGGGCGTCGCGCGGCCGGCGAGCGCCGCGTCGGCCAGCGCGACGAGCCGTTCGGCGAGGGCGTGGGACCAGGTGGGCTGGCCGTGTTGGTCGTCGACCACGTCGAGGTGCTCGTGCTGGTTGGCGAGGCGGAGCATGGTGGCCACGAAGTTGGGGCCGTGTGCGCCGTACAGCCACGCGGTGCGCACCACGTACCCGGTGTCGGGCAGCAGCCGCGCGACGGCCTCCTCGCCGACCAGCTTGCCGCGGCCGTAGGCGTTGACCGGCGCGGTGGGCGCGTCCTCAGGGTAGGGGGTGTCGGCGTTGCCGGCGAGCACGTAGTCGGTGGAGACCTGGATCAGCCGGGTGCCGTCGGTGGCGCACGCCGCGGCCAGGTTGGCCACGGCGTCGCCGTTGATGGCGGTCGCCGCCGCCTCGTCGGCCTCGGCGGCGTCGACGTTCGTCCACGCGGCCGCGTTGATCACCAGGTCGTGCCCGGCGACGGCGGCGTCCACCGCCGCGCGGTCGGTGATGTCCAGGTCGGCGCGGGTGGCGGCGGTGACCTTCAGGTCGGGTCGGGCCCCCAGTACGGTGATCAGGTCCCGGCCGAGCATCCCGCCCGCGCCGGTGACGAGGAGTCGGGTCATGCGGTCGGCGCGGACTTGAGGGGCTCCCACCAGCTGCGGTTGTCCCGGTACCAGCGGACGGTGTCGGCGAGGCCCTGGTCCAGGGTGATGCTGGGGTGGTAGCCGAGCTCTTCGCTGATCTTGGTGATGTCCAGCGAGTACCGGCGGTCGTGGCCCTTGCGGTCGGTGACCGGCACGACCCGGTCCCACCCGGCGTCGCAGGCGTCCAGGAGCATGCCGGTGAGTTCCTTGTTGGTCAGCTCGGTGCCGCCGCCGATGTTGTAGACCTCGCCGGCGCGGCCCTTCTGCTGAACCAGGGCGATGCCGCGGCAGTGGTCGTGCACGTGCAGCCAGTCGCGGATGTTGCCGCCGTCGCCGTAGAGGGGGACGGTGCCGCCGTCGAGCAGGTTGCTGACGAACAGCGGGATGACCTTCTCGGGGAACTGGTACGGGCCGTAGTTGTTGGAGCAGCGGGTGACGACCACGTCCATGCCGTGGGTGCGGTGGTACGAGAGCGCGAGCAGGTCGGAGCCGGCCTTGGACGCCGAGTACGGGGAGTTGGGGGCGAGCGGCCAGGTCTCGGTCCAGGAGCCCTCGTCGATCGAGCCGTAGACCTCGTCGGTGGAGACGTGCACGAACCGGCCCGTGCCGTGGCGCAGCGCGGCGTCGAGCAGCGTCTGCGTGCCCAGCACGTTCGTGGTGACGAACGGCGCGGCCCCGGCGATCGAGCGGTCGACGTGCGACTCGGCGGCGAAGTGCACGATCACGTCGTGCTCGGCCACCACCTGGTCGACCACGACCGGGTCGCAGATGTCGCCCTGCACGAACCGCAGCCGTGGGTCGTCGCTGACCGGCTCGAGGTTGGCCAGGTTGCCCGAGTAGGTCAGTTTGTCCAGCACGGTCACGACGGCCGGCTCGAGCGGCGGCACGCCGTCAGCACTGCCGAGCGGCTTGCCCAGCAGCAGGCGAACGTACTCCGACCCGATGAATCCGGCTCCGCCGGTGACGAGGATCCTCACGGGTCCGGAAGTATACGCGACGGTTGACACGACGACAGGGACGCGACCCCCGCACGATCAACCGGGTACGGCTAGGCTTCCCCGGTGCGTGGAATCCTACTTGCCGGCGGCACCGGATCCCGGCTCTGGCCGATCACCCGGGCGGTCTCGAAGCAGCTGATGCCGGTTTTCGACAAGCCGATGATCTATTACCCGCTCTCGACCCTGGTGATGTCCGGGGTTCGGGAGATCCTGGTGATCACGACCCCGGACGACCAGGACCAGTTCCGTCGGCTGCTCGGCGACGGCAGCCAGTTCGGGCTGCGCCTGGAGTACGTCAGCCAGGAGCGTCCGGAGGGCATCGCGCAGGCGTTCATCCTCGGCGCGGACTTCATCGGCACCGAGTCGGTGGCGTTGGTCCTCGGTGACAACATCTTCCACGGCGTGGGTCTGGGCCGGCAGCTCGCCGAGCACGGTGACCCGGTCGGTGGGCGGGTCTTCGCCTATCAGGTGGCCAACCCGCAGGAGTACGGCGTGGTCGACTTCGACGCCGACGGTCGGGTGCTCTCGATCGAGGAGAAGCCGGCCCGTCCGAAGTCCCGCTACGCGGTGCCCGGCCTGTACTTCTACGACAATCGGGTGGTGGACATCGCCCGCAAGCTCACCCCGAGCGCCCGCGGCGAGTTGGAGATCACCGCGGTCAACGAGGTGTACCGGGAGACCGGCGAGCTGTCGGTGACGGTCCTGGACCGAGGCACCGCCTGGCTGGACACCGGCACGTTCACCTCGATGATGCAGGCCGCCGAGTTCGTCCGGGTGGTCGAGGAGCGGCAGGGGCTCAAGATCGGGTGTGTCGAGGAGGTCGCCTGGCGGGCCGGCCTGATCGACGACGCGCAACTGCGCGCGCTCGCCGAGCCGCTGACCAAGAGCGGCTACGGCGACTACCTGCTGGGTCTGCTGAGCGAGCAGGTAGTCGGCGACGGGGGTTCCTGGTGAAGATCCGCGAGCTGAGCATCGAGGGCGCCTGGGAGATCAGCCCCCAGCAGCACGGCGACCCGCGTGGCATGTTCATGGAGTGGTACCGCTTCGACAAGCTCGCCGAGGCGGTGGGGCACCCGCTGCGGCTGGCCCAGGCCAACATGTCGGTCTCCGCGCGTGGCGTGGTGCGCGGCGTCCACTTCGCCGACGTCCCGCCCGGGCAGGCCAAGTACGTGACCTGTGTGCGGGGCGCGGTCCTCGACGTGATCGTGGATCTGCGGGTGGGTTCTCCGACGTTCGGCCGGTGGGAGGGCGTCCGGCTGGACGACACCGACCGGCGGGCGGTCTACCTCAGCGAGGGGCTGGGGCACGGATTCTGCGCCCTGACCGACGACGCGACGTTGAGCTACCTCTGCTCGGCCACCTACAACCCGACCGGCGAGCACGCGGTGCACCCGCTGGACGAGGAGTTGGGCATCGAGTGGCCCGCCGAGGTTCCGCTGCTGTCCGCGCGCGACGACGCCGCGCCGACGCTCGCGCGGGCCCGGGAGAAGGGTCTGCTGCCGGAGTACGACGCCTGCCGTCGCTTCGTGGCGAGCCTCGGGCCGGACGGAATGTCGCACTCAACCGGTATGTGACCGCGCTCGGGGCACGACCTGTGGTCTGACAGTGACGAACCGGGCCTCCGGGCGGCTAATGTCTCATCATGGAGCGGCGAATCTTCGGCCTCGAGACCGAGTACGGCGTCACCTGCACCTATCGCGGGCAGCGGCGGCTGTCCCCGGACGAGGTCGCGCGGTATCTGTTCCGACGCGTGGTCTCCTGGGGTCGGTCCAGCAACGTCTTCCTGCGTAATGGGGCCCGGCTCTACCTGGACGTCGGGTCGCACCCGGAATATGCGACACCGGAGTGCGACTCGGTGACCGACCTCGTCGCCCACGACCGGGCCGGCGAACGGATCCTGGAGGGCCTGCTCGTCGACGCCGAGAAGCGGCTGCACGACGAGGGCATCGCGGGTGAGATCTACCTGTTCAAGAACAACACCGACTCGGCCGGCAACTCGTACGGGTGCCACGAGAACTACCTGGTCTCGCGGCACGGCGAGTTCGGCCGACTCGCCGACGTGCTCATCCCGTTCCTGGTCACCAGGCAGTTGATCTGCGGGGCGGGCAAGGTCCTGCAGACCCCACGCGGCGCGGTCTACTGCCTCTCTCAGCGGGCCGAGCACATCTGGGAGGGTGTCTCCTCGGCGACCACCCGCAGCCGCCCGATCATCAACACCCGCGACGAGCCGCACGCCGACGCCGAGCGCTACCGGCGGCTGCACGTCATCGTGGGTGACTCCAACATGAACGAGGTCACCACGCTGCTCAAGGTCGGCACCGCCGACATCGTGCTGCGGATGATCGAGGCCGGGGTGGTGATGCGCGACCTGTCCCTGGAGAACCCGATCCGGGCCATCCGGGAGGTGTCGCACGACATCACCGGCCGGCGCAAGGTGCGGCTGGCCAACGGCAAGGAGGTCAGCGCGCTGGACATCCAGCAGGAATACCTGGCCAAGGCCACCGAGTTCGTCGAGCGACGCGGCGGCGACCAGGCCGCCAAGCGGGTCGTCGAGCTGTGGGGCCGGGTGCTCAACGCGGTGGAGACCGGCGACCTGGAGCCGGTCTCGCGAGAGATCGACTGGGTCAGCAAGCTGCGGCTGATCGAGCGCTACCAGCGCAAGCACGACCTGCCGTTGTCGCACCCCCGGGTGGCCCAGATGGATCTGGCCTACCACGACGTGCGCCGTGGCCGGGGTCTCTACGGGCTGCTGGAGCGCCGTGGCGACGTCGACCGGGTGGCCACCGACCCGGAGATCTTCGAGGCCAAGGAGACTCCGCCGCAGACCACCCGGGCCCGGTTGCGCGGCGAGTTCATCCGGCACGCCCAGGAGAAGCGCCGGGACTTCACCGTCGACTGGGTGCACCTGAAGCTCAACGACCAGGCACAGCGCACCGTGCTCTGCAAGGACCCGTTCCGGGCGTACGACGAGCGGGTCGAGCGGCTGATCGCCAGCATGTGACAGGTTGCCTCGGCTCCGGCGGCGGGCAGCGCCGCCGGAGTCGGGCGGCCCGGTAGGCTGAGCGCGCCATGACGACTTCTGGACCTTCCGACCGCTCCGAGCGCGGCGCCGAGCGGCAGAACTGGGTCGAACGCCGGCGGGAGAAGATCCGCGCCGAGATCGACCGCAACCGGCGCGGTGAATACACCGTGCCGACGTGGGTGCTGGCCCTGGCGCTGGTGCTCATCGTCGGCGGCTGGCTGGCCCTGATCTTCCTGGCCTAACCCCACCCCCACCCCACCCCCACCCCACCCCACCCTCAAGTTGATCAAGAGGTTTGCGTCAGAAACCGGGCTCGACTTGACGCAAACCTCTTGATCAGCTCGGGGAGGGTCAGGGGAGCTGGGTGGCCGCGTGGCGGCCGGCGGCGGCTGCCGACAGGAAGTAGGCGTGGTCGGCGTCGAGGCCACGGCCCATGGTGGACAGCGGGACGCTGCTGGCCCGCAGTGCGGCGTCGAGACCCTCGGTGGGCACCCGGACGATCCGGTGCCGGGCCGCCAGGGGCGCCAGCGCCGCGTCCACCTCCGCAGCGAGCGACGGCGTCAGGTCCTCGGGCACCACCAGCTCCGCCGGGGCGAGCGCGACCCGGCCGTACGCGGTGAGGCTGTGGTGCGACACGCCCCGGTGCCGGGGGCGGGGGTCGGCGTCGGAGATGCGCAACGAGCCGACCGGCCGTCCACCGAGCGTGGCGACCGCGTTGACCGCCTCGCCGACGGCGACGCCGGAGAAGCCCCAGCGGGTGCCGGTGCCCAGGTTGCCAGGCCCCTGGGCGACGACCGCCACGTCCGCGTGGAGCACGTGGCGGGCGGCGAGCAGACCGCCGTGCACCGTGGTGGCCTCCAGGTCGCCGCCGAACGCCTGCCCGACGGTGATCGTGCCGGCCAGCTCGGCCCGTAGGCCGGCGAGCGTGCGGGAGAACCAGGCGGGCAGCGCCCCACCGTCGGTGAGCAGGTAGGCCACCCGGGCCTGGGGGGCGTCGGCCCGGATGCCGGCCAGGATCGCCGGGAGGGCCGAGTGCAGGTCGGCGGTGACCACCGGCAGGCCGCCCAGGTCGTCGGCGGCGGCAAGCACGTCGCGGTGCGGGGAGGCTTCCTCGTCGACGCCGAGCAGGATCGGCTGCAACGGCGTGTAGCGGGCCTTGACCAGGTGCCCCGCGTCGCGGGTGTCGGCGACGTCCGGCGGGTCCGGCGGCAGCCGGTCCGGCAGGGCCACCACGAGGGCGTACCCGCCGGTGCCGAGCCCCATCAGCAGCGCGCCGGCGTTGAGCAGCACCCGGTCGCCGGGTTGGGGCGTGCCGACCAGCTCCGGGTACGCGAGGGCCCGCATCCTCGTGCCGTCGGGCAGGTCGACGTCCAGCTCCACCGCCCCGGTCCACTGCCGTCGCAGCGCCACCACCGTCCCCGTACGCCATCGCACCATGACGGGCACGCTAGCCCGCGCGGCCCCGGCGGCCCTCGCCCGGGTGCGGTTCAGCCCGGCTCGGGCCCGCCGGCGTCCGGGCTCGGCCCGGCCTGGGTGTGTCGCGCGTCGCCGGTGACGCCGGGCAGTGAGCGGGTGGGGTCGAGGAAGACGAATCGGATCTCCGGGTACCGGCCGGTGAGCCGCCGCTCGGCCTCGTCGGCGGTGGCCTCGATCTGCGCCCCGGTGGCCTCGTCGCGGAAGTCGACCTTCGCCGCGACCAGGATGTCCTGCGGACCGAGCTGCATGGTCAACAGGGTGTCGATGCGCTCCACCTCGGGCAGCCCGGCCAGGTCCTGCTCGATCTCGTGGCGCAGCCGCTCCGGGACGGCCCGACCGACAAGCAGCGACAGGTTGTTGCCGGCGAGGATCCCGGCGACGGTCAGCAGCAGCAGCCCGATCAGGATCGACGCGACGCCGTCCCACACCTCGTCGCCGGTGGCGTGCGACAGGCCGACGCCGAGCCCGGCCAGCACCAGACCGATCAGGGCGGCGCTGTCCTCCAGGAAGACCGCCTTGACGGTGGTGTCGGCGGTCAGCCGCAGGAACCGTCGGGGCGTGGTCCGCCAGCGCCGTGACTCGCGGCGGACCTGCCGCACCGCCCGGGCCAGTGAGATCGACTCGATGACGAAGGACACCCCGAGCACGACGTACGAGATCAGGTAGTCGCCGCTGTGCTCGTGCACCAGGATCGTGGTGACACCGTGGGTGACGGCGAAACCGGCGCCGGCGACGAACGTGAACATCGCCGCGAAGAACGCCCAGACGTAGCTCTCCTTGCCGTACCCGAAGGGGTGTCGCTGGTCGGCCGGACGGGAGCCGCGGCGCAGCGCCTGGAAGAGCAGCACCTCGGTGGTGGTGTCGGCGACCGAGTGGGCCGCCTCGGAGAGCATCGCGGCGGACCCGGAGACCAGCCCGGCGATCAGCTTGGCCACCGCGATGGCGAGGTTGGCGACACCGGCGACGACGACGGTGCCGACGCTCTCGCTCTCGGGCCTGGGCTCCGGCTGCGACATGAGGGTCAGCCTATGACCGCGGACGACGGCGCGCCGGGGGAGACCCGATCCGAACAAGTGTGCGGCACGCCCGCGTGGGTGCACGGTCTGGGCGGGTCGGCTGCTAGCGTCTACCGCGTGTCGCGGACCCGCACCGAACGCCTGGTCAACCTGGTGATCTGCCTGCTGTCCACGCGACGGTTCCTGACCGCCGCGCAGATCGCCGCGACCGTGCCCGGTTACGAGCACGATCCGGACGACGCGCGCGACCACGAGGCGTTCCAACGCAAGTTCGAACGGGACAAGGCCGAGCTGCGTGAGTTGGGTGTGCCACTGGAGACCGGCACGGCGAGCGCGTTCGACGCCGAGCCCGGTTACCGGATCGCGCACCGGGAGTACGCGCTGCCCGACATCCTCCTCGAACCGGACGAGGCCGCCGCGGTCGGCATCGCCGCGCGACTGTGGCAGCACGCCGGGCTGGCCGCCGCCGCGTCGTCCGGGCTGGCCAAGCTGCGGGCCGCCGGGGTGGACGTGGACCCGCAGGCGACGCTCGGCCTGGAGCCGATGGTCACCGTCGACCCGGCCTTCGCGCCGTTGACCGCCGCCGCCCGTGACCGCCGCGAGGTGGGGTTCGACTACCGGGTGCCCGACCGTGACGCGCCCAGCCGGCGGCGGCTGCAACCGTGGGGCGTGGTCTGCTGGCGCGGCCGGTGGTATGTCGTCGGCCACGACCAGGACCGGGAGGCGACCCGCTGCTTCCGGCTGTCCCGGGTCGTCGGCGCCGTCCGGGTGACCGGTGCCCCCGGCGCGTACGAGCCGCCGGCGAACGTCGACCTGATCAGCCACGTGGCCCGCTGGTCGGGTCCGGTGGAGCGCACCGGTCGAGCCACCGTGCTGGCCGCGCCGGGGCGGGCGGCCGGCCTGCGCCGCTGGGCGGTGGAGGTGACCGCCGGGCCGGACGGCGACCGGCTGGTCCTGCCGTACGCCGACCCGGACGGGCTCGCCGGTCATCTCGTCGGCTACGGCCCGGACGTGCGGGTCCTCGACCCACCCGAGGTCCGTGAGGCGGTCATTCAACGACTCAAGGAGATCGCGGTGCGCCACGACGAGCTGGCCGTCAGCGGAGGTGCCCGGTGACCCGCCCGGCCGTCCGCAACGGTTCCCGCACGTCCGCCGACCGGCTGGCCCGACTGCTCAACCTGGTGCCCTACCTGTTGGCCCGGCCGGGCATCGAGATCGCCGAGGCGGCCGGTGACCTGGGCGTCACCGAGCGGCAGCTCCGGGAGGACCTGGAGCTGCTCTGGGTGTGCGGGCTCCCCGGGTACGGCCCCGGTGACCTGATCGACATGGCGTTCGACGGTGACCGGGTGACCATCACCTACGACGCCGGCATCGACAGGCCGTTGCGGCTGACGCCCGACGAGGCCCTCGCGCTGGTGGTGGCGCTGCGGATGATCGCCGAGACGCCCGGGGTGGCCAATCGGGAGGCCGTCGAACGGGCTCTCGCCAAGATCGAGGACGCGGGCGACCTGGTGGGCGCCCCGGTCGCGGTCCGGTTGCCCGGGGACACCCCCCGGGTCGAGGCGCTGCGCGCCGCCGTGGAGGGTGGCAAGGCCCTGCGGATCACCTACTACACGGCGGCCCGCGACGAGACCACCGAACGGGTCATCGACCCGCTGCGGATGCTGATGGTCGGCGGCCGGGCGTACGTGGAGGCGTGGTGTCGGCGCGCGGAGGCCGTCCGGCTGTTCCGCGCCGACCGGATCGACGCGATCACCGAGTTGGACGAGCCGGCGACGGTGCCGCCGCAGGCCGTTCCCCACGACCTCACCGAGGGCGTGTTCCGCCCGTCGGTCGACCTGCCGCTGATCACCCTGCGCATCGGTCGGGGCGAGCGGTGGATCACCGAGTACTACCCGTGCGAGCGGGTGGAGGCCGACGGCGACCAGTGGCTGGTCTCCCTGCGGGTCACCGACCTGGGATGGGCCCGCCGGTTCGTGCTGGGCCTCGGCCCGGAGGCCACCGTGGTCGCCCCGGTCGAGTTGGCCGAACAGGTGCGGGCGACGGCCGCCGCCGCGCTCGACGCGTACGCCGTGCCCACGCCCATCTCCGCGCCCCGGCCCGTGGCCGACCCGGAGGGCGTGCCGTCGGGCGACCCGGCGGTGGCCGGCCGCACCCAGTAGGCTGACCGCCGTGCTGATCTGGATCGTGCTCGCGGTGGTGCTGCTTCCCCTGGTGGTGCTCGCGCTTGCCGTGCGCCCGGTGCTGGCCCGGCTGCCCCGACTGCGCCGCGCCGCCGTGGCGTTGCAACGGCGGGCCACCGAGGCCGAGTCGCTGCGGGAGACCGCCGAGGCGTTGCAACAGCGCGCCGAGGAGGTCCAGTCTCGGCTCGACACCGCGTCCCGGCGACTCGCGGTGATCAAGGCCAGGCGCGGCTGATCGCGCACTCACCCGGCGGTGGTTGACGGATCATCGCGGGTTGGTCAAGACTTCACCCTCCCGGCCAAACCACCACCACCCGGCGGGTGGCGGGCAGCCGATCCGCACGTACGATGGGCTGCGTACCACCCCTCGGACACAGAGCGACTGGAGCTTCTCATGGGTGCCCTCAAGCCGTGGCACATCGCTGTTCTCGTGGTTGTGCTGATCCTGCTCTTCGGTGCGAAGCGGCTCCCCGACGCGGCCCGTTCGCTGGGTCGGTCGCTGCGGATCATCAAGGCCGAGACCAAGAGCCTGCAGGACGACGACCGCGACCTCGCCGAGAAGGCCGACGCGCAGGCCGGCTACCAGCCGCTGCCGCCGCACGCCGGGCAGCAGGCGCCGTACGCCGGCCAGCCGCAGCAGGCCCCGTACCAGCAGGCCCCGCCGCAGCAGCCGGTCGTCGACCCGGTGCACCGCGTCCGCGACAACTGATCGAAGGGCCCCACTCCCGTGGCCTTCGCCCTGCGTAAACGCGGCCCGAGCACGTTCGAGCGGGCCGCCGATGGCTCGATGACGCTGATCGAGCACGTTCGTGAGCTGCGCAACCGTCTGTTCCGCGCGTCCGTGGCGATCCTCATCGGTTTCGGCTTCGGTTTCTGGTTGGCCAAGCCGGTGCTGCACCTGCTCCAGCAGCCCTACTGTGACCTGCCGCAGGCCCGATATGTCGACGGCAAGTGCGAGTTCGTTCAGCTCGGCCCGGCCGACCTGTTCCTGCTCAACCTGAAGGTCGCGCTCTGGGTCGGGTTGATCGTGGCCGCCCCGATCTGGCTGTACCAGCTCTGGGCGTTCATCGCGCCCGGCCTGCACCGGCACGAGCGGCGCTACGCGTACTTCTTCACCGCTCTCGCCGCGCCGCTGTTCGCGGCCGGCGCGGTGCTGGCGTACTTCGTCACGGCCAAGGGCCTGGAGTTCCTGCTCAGCATCTCGGACAGCGAGATCAGCACGACCTTGGAGATCACCAAGTACATCTCCTTCGTCACCAACCTGATCCTGTTGTTCGGCGTGGCCTTCGAGTTCCCGCTCGTCGTGTTGATGCTCAACTTCGTGGGCATCGCCAGCGCGAAGCGGTTGCTGAGCTGGTGGCGGGTGGCGATCTTCGTGTTCTTCGCGTTCTCCGCGGTGGTCACCCCGACGCCGGACCCGTTCGGAATGACGGCCCTGGCGATCTGCCTCTCCGCGCTCTACTTCGGTGCGGTGGGCATCGCCTTCCTCAACGACAAGCGGCGTGGGCGCGGCAAGGAGATCTACGCCGGCATCGACGACGACGAGGTGTCGCCGCTGGAGTTCGACGCGGACCCGGTCGTGGCCGGGCAGCGGGTCGACTCGGCCGCGCCGATCGGTGTTCCCGAGCCGATCGCCAAGCCGGCGCCGATCGAACGCCGCTACGACGACATGACCTGACGGCCCCGCGCCGCCCGGTCCACCGACGCCGTCCCCGTTCGCCGGGGGCGGCGTCGTCGCGTCACCTGCCGCACTCGCGGGGCAGAGGGTGCTGACGCCGCCTGCCCCTGATGAACGGCGGGTGTCCGACCGGTACGGTGCTGCCCGTGACCGCAGACGATCACCTGCCCGGCCCGGTCGACCGCGCCCCGCTCGCCGGTGGCCCGGTGGCCGTACTCACGAACCCGTCCGCCGGCCGGGGCCGCTACGGCGCCCTGCTGCCCCGGCTGCTGGACGGGCTGGCCGCCGGCGGCCGGCCGCTGCGGTTGCTGTCGGCGTCCGGCCCGGAGGAGGCCGAGGCGGCGTGCCGTGCCGCGGTCGCGGACGGCGCGGGTGCCCTGGTGGCCATCGGTGGCGACGGTACGGTGCACCGCGCGTTGCAGGCCGTCGGCGGCACCGACGTGCCGTTCGGCCCGATCCCGGCCGGTACCGGCAACGACTTCGCCCTGGACACCGGATTCCCGGCCGATCCCCTCGCGGCGGCGGCGGTGATCGCCGAGGCGGTGCGGGTCGGCCGCAGCCAACCGGTGGACCTGGCCCGGATGGTCGGGTTCGACGGCGTCGCACGCTGGTACGGGGCGGTCCTCGCGGCCGGGTTCGACGCGATCGTCAACGAGCGGGCCAACCGGATGCGTTGGCCACGTGGTCCGCGCCGGTACGACCTGGCGATCCTTGTCGAGCTGGCCCGGCTGCGCCCACGCCACTACACGCTGCGCCTGGACGGGGTGCCGCACGACCTGGACGCGGTTCTCGTTGCGGTCGGCAACTGTCCCACGTACGGCGGTGGGATGCGGATCTGCCCCGACGCGGACCCGACCGACGGCTTGCTCGACGTGGTGGTCGCGGGTCGGGTCGACCGGCGGACGCTGATCCGGGTGAAGCCGCGCATCTACCAGGGCACCCACGTCAGCCACCCGTTGGTACGCAGCTTCCGGGCCCGCACGGTGGAGTTGGCCGCCGACGGCATCACCTCGTACGCCGACGGGGAACGCTCGCTGGAGCTGCCGGTGACGGTCAGCGCGGTTCCGGGCGCTTTGCGGCTGCTGCGTTGACGCGTACCGCACCGATGCTCGCCGCGATGACAAGCACGATGGCGGCGCACTCCAGCAGGGTCAGCGCCTGCCGCAGCACCAGCCACCCGGCGAGCGTGGCGACGGCCGGGCCGAGGCTCATCAGCACCGCGAAGGTGGCGGTGGGCATCCGCCGCAGCGCCAGCAGCTCCAGCGTGTAGGGCAGGCCGGAGGCGAGCACCGCGAGCGCGGCGCCGAGCGCCAGCACCTGCGGTTCGAGCAGCACGGCACCGCCGTCGACGATGCCCAGCGGCAGGGTGACCAGGGCGGCGACGGTCAGCGACAGGGCCAGCCCGTCCGCGCCGGGGAAGCGGCTGCCGACCCGGGCGCTCAGCACGATGTACGCGGCCCACATGGCGCCCGCGCCGAACGCGAACGCCACCCCGGCCGGGTTCAGCCGGTCGAAGCCGCCCTGCCCGAGCAGCGCCACCCCGGCCAGCGCGAGCCCGGCCCAGCCCCAACTGGCCAGTCGTCGCGCGGAGAACACCGACAGCGCGAGGGGGCCGAGCACCTCGAGCGTCACCGTCGGGCCCAGCGGGATGCGTTCGATGGCCTGGTAGAACAGCGAGTTCATACCGGCCAGCGCCAGCCCGAACGCGCCGACCGCGAGCCAGGCCGACCGGTCGTGACCGCGCAGTCGTGGCCGGCAGACGACGAGCAGCAGCACCGCCGAGATGGTCAGCCGCAGGGTCACCGCCCCGGCCACCCCGGTACGTGGGAAGAGCAGCGCGGCCAGGGCGGAGCCGAACTGCACCGACAGGGCCCCGCCGAGCACCAGCCCCACCGCGACGACGCCACCGCGCCGGGCCGGTGGGGTGTCGGTCGGCGGTGGCGTGGGCAGCAGAATCTCGGTCACGGGCACGACGGTAGGCCGTCATCGTCGGCCACCTGGCGGCGGCGTCCACCCGGGTGACCCTGGCCGGGTGGGGTACTTGTCGAGCGGGCGTTGGTCAGGCCGGCAGGGCGAGGTCGAGCACCGCGCCGAGCCCGTTCTCCCGGCCCGGCTCGGCGGCCGGGAGGACCAGCACCGAGCAGCCGGCGGCCACGGCGCCGGCGTCCGCAGGTGTGTCACCGACCATCAGCGTCTGCTCCGGGTCGACGCCGAGCATCCCGCAGGCACGCCAGAAGATCGCCGGGTCGGGTTTGCAGCGCCCCACCTCGTAGGAGAGCACGAACGCGCCGACCAGCTCGGTGAGCCCCCAGGTGTCGAAGTGGGGCCGCAGGTCGAAGCCGATGTTGCTGACCACCGCCACCGGCACCCCGGCGTCGCGCAGCGCGGCCAGGGTGGGGGCGGTGTCGGCGTACGGTGACCAACCCTCGGCGGTCAGCAACCGTTCGTAGAGCGCGTCGGCGAAGCCGTCGATGCCGGCGTCGACGGTCTCCGCCAGCCCGGTGTACGCACCCCGGTGGGCGTGTTGGTAGAGGTCCCGGTCGGCCCAGAGCTCGGCCAGTCGGGGTGGCACCCGCGCCGGTAGTGGTCCGCCGGCGCGTCCGGCGGTCAGCAGCCGGTCGGCGAGCGAGGTGGCGCGTACCCGGTCCAGGGTGACGCCGCAGGCCGCTGCGGCCTCCAGCACCCACCGCTGGGGGTCCTCCACCTGGGCCAGGGTGCCGTGGAAGTCGAAGAGCACCGCCTTGACAGGGCGTCGGGACGCCCGACGGGCGGCGGTCGCCTCGGCGGTGCCTGGCGGACTGGTCTGGGGCGGTTCGGCATGGTCCGGCACGCCGTGCACCCTACCGACCGCCCCCGACCGTGCCTCCGGACGGCCTTGTGGGGTGACGTGTCCCGGCACGCACTAATCTTGGTGCCATGTCGAGCCCCGCCGAGCGGTACGCAGCGGCGCGCCGCAAGGCCGCACAAGCCGCACAGTTTCCGGCGTTGGACGAGTTCGCCCTCGATCTGGGGTTCGACCTCGACGACTTCCAGCGGGAGGCGTGTCAGTCGCTGGAGCGGGGCAGCGGTGTGCTGGTCTGTGCTCCCACCGGCGCCGGTAAGACGGTGGTCGGGGAGTTCGCCGTACACCTGGCGTTGCGCGGGCGGCCCGACGACCCGGTGCCCACGGCCGACGCGACGACCCCGCCGCCGCGGCGCAAGTGCTTCTACACCACGCCGATCAAGGCGCTGTCCAACCAGAAGTACCACGATCTGGTCGCCCGGTACGGCGTGGAGCAGGTCGGCCTGCTGACCGGCGACAACGCGATCAACGGCGACGCGCCGGTGGTGGTGATGACCACCGAGGTGCTGCGCAACATGCTCTACGCGGGCTCCAGCACCCTGCAGGGCCTCGCGTACGTGGTGATGGACGAGGTGCACTACCTGGCCGACCGGTTCCGCGGTGGGGTGTGGGAAGAGGTGATCATCCACCTGCCCGCGTCGGTGACCCTGGTCTCGTTGTCGGCGACCGTCTCCAACGCCGAGGAGTTCGCCGACTGGCTGGTCACCGTCCGCGGCGAGACCGCCGTGGTGGTCAGCGAGCACCGGCCGGTGCCGTTGTGGCAGCACATGCTCGTCGGCAAGCGGATGTTCGACCTGTTCCACGACGCCGACGCCGCCCGCAAGCACGACGTGCATCCGGAGCTGCTGCGCTACACCCGTGACCAGACCCGGCGGCTGGAGCTGGGCGAGGGGCGCAGCGCGGGGCCGGGTGCCGGCCGGCGTGGCCCGCGCTGGCGGGGCCCGATGCGCCCGGACATCGTCGACCGACTGGACCGGGAGGGTCTGCTACCGGCGATCCTGTTCATCTTCAGCCGGGCCGGCTGCGCCGCCGCGGTGCAGCAGTGTCTCGCCGCCGGGCTGCGGCTCACCTCGCCGGAGGAGCGGGCCGAGATCCGCCGGGTCGTGGAGTCGCGGGTCACCGCCATTCCCGGCGAGGACCTGTCGGTCCTGGGCTACTGGGAGTGGCTGGACGGCCTGGAGCGCGGCCTCGCCGCCCATCACGCCGGCATGCTGCCGGTGTTCAAGGAGGTCGTCGAGGAGCTGTTCGTCCGGGGTCTGGTCAAGGCGGTCTTCGCCACCGAGACCCTCGCCCTGGGCATCAACATGCCGGCCCGCTGCGTCGTCCTGGAACGCCTCGTGAAGTACAACGGCGAGGCGCACGTCGACCTGACTCCGGGGGAGTACACGCAGCTCACCGGGCGCGCCGGCCGCCGGGGCATCGACGTGGAGGGGCACGCCGTCGTGGTGTGGTCCCCGGAGACCGACCCGCGGCACGTGGCCGGGCTCGCGTCCACCCGCACCTACCCGCTGCGGTCCAGCTTCCGGCCGTCGTACAACATGGCGGTGAACCTGGTCGGCTCGGTCGGCGTAGACCCGGCCCGGGCCCTGCTGGAGTCCTCGTTCGCGCAGTTCCAGGCGGACCGCTCGGTGGTCGGCCTGGCCCGGCAGGTGCAGCGCAACACCGAGACCATCGAGGCGTACGGCGCGGAGGCCGCCTGCCACCACGGCGACTTCGACGAGTACTTCGCGCTGCGGGTGGCGATCGCCGACCGGGAGAAGGCGATCGCCCGGCAGGGGCAGACCCAGCGCAAGGCCGCCGCGGTGGCGTCGCTGGAGCGGTTGCGGGTCGGCGACGTGATCCGGGTGCCGTCGGGCCGGCGGGCCGGGCTGGCCGTGGTGCTGGACCCGGCGACCGGCGGGTTCGGTGAGCCCCGGCCGCTGGTGCTCACCCAGGACCGGTGGGCCGGGCGGGTGAGCCCGGGCGACTTCACCACCCCGGCCGAGGTGCTGGCCCGGATCCGGGTGCCCAAGCACTTCAACCACCGGTCCCCGGGCGCCCGGCGGGATCTGGCCGCCGAGGTCAGCGGCACCGGCCTGGACCGGCACGGCGGCCGCCGCGGGGGCCGCTCCCGCCAGGTGACCGGCGAGGATCACCGGATCACCCAGCTCCGCACCGAGTTGCGCAACCACCCCTGCCACGGCTGCCCCGAGCGGGAGGAGCACGCCCGCTGGGCGGAGCGGCGTCGGCGGTTGGAGCGCGACACCGAGGAGCTGCGCGAGCGCGTCAGTGGTCGTACCGGCTCCCTCGCTCGGACGTTCGACCGGATCGTGGCGCTGCTGACCGAGCGGGGTTACCTCGCCCGCGACGGCGCGGTCACCGACGCCGGTCGGATGCTGGGCCGGATCTGGACCGAGGCGGACCTGCTGGTCGCCGAGTGCCTGCGCCGGGGGGTGTGGAACGGGCTGTCGCCGGCCGAGTTGGCCGCCGCGGTGTCGGTGGTGGTGTTCGAGGCGCGCCGCGACGTCGACGAGCGGGCGTCGCTGCCGCGCGGGCCGGTCGCCGACGCGGTGGACGAGACGCTGAAGCTGTGGGGCGAGATCGAGGCCGACGAGGCGGCGCGGGGGCTGACCGCGACGAGGGAGCCCGATCTGGGGTTCGCCTGGCCGGTCTACCGGTGGGCCCGGGGCGAGGCGCTGGCCAAGGTGCTCGGCAGCGGTCACGAGATCGACGGCGAGATGCCCGCCGGAGACTTCGTCAGGTGGGCCCGACAGGTCGTCGACCTGCTCGGTCAGATTGCCGACTCCGGTGGTGCCGCCCCGGAGCTGCGGTCGACCGCTCGACAGGCTATAGCAGCCGTCAATCGAGGCGTTCTCGCGTACCACACGTCGGCGTGATCGTCACGCTCAGTTATTTATGTGGGGGCAATCGACGCAGCGGACGGTCACCGCAACGGCACCCCGCGAATAGCCCGGGGGGCCTATTGCGCCTGATCACGGCACACCTGATCATTGCCCAGGCGTCTTGTTGACGCGTGGGTAACGAATGGGGAGAAAGCCGCCGTGGCGGAGATCAATCACTTTGAGTATGGGTGGATCACACCCGCGTTGAGTTACGCGTTGTCCGTCCTCGGCTCGATCCTCGGTCTGGTCTGTGCCGGCCGGATCCGCACCGCCCAGACGAACGGTCAACGCGCGTGGTGGGGTCTGCTGTCGGCGTGGGCGCTCGGCGGCACCGCCATCTGGGCGATGCACTTCATGGCCATGCTCGGCTTCGCCGTGGCGAACACCCGGATCCGCTACGACGTGCCGCTGACCGCGGCCAGCACGGCCATCGCCGTGGTGGCGGTCGGTATCGGCCTGGCCATCGTGGGCACCGGCCGGCTGAGCCCGGTACGGCTGATCGCCGGAGGTGTCTTCACCGGTGTCGGTGTGGCAGCCATGCACTACACCGGAATGGCCGCGATGCGCCTCAACGGCGACCTCGGCTACGACACCCTCCGGGTCGTGCTCTCGGTGGTGATCGCCGTGGTGGCGGCCACCGTCGCGCTGTGGCTCGCGATGACCGTCCGGCGCGCCTTGGCGATCTTCGCGTCCGCGCTGGTCATGGGCATCGCCGTGAACGGGATGCACTTCACCGGCATGAGCGCCCTGTCGGTGCACCGCCACGAGGGCAGCCGGGAGATCACCGGCGCCGGGGTGAGCACGCTGCTGGTGCCGATCGTGCTGGCGGTGATCTTCGGGGTGGTCGGTCTGCTCTACGCCCTGCTCGCCGCTCCGACCGACGACGACCGGGCCGGCTCCGCGTACCTGGCGGAGCGGCGGTTGTCCGAGCCGACCGCCCCGACGCCGACCGCTGCTCCGGACCCGGTGGGCTTGCGCGCCCGCTCCACCCTCGGTCAGCCGGGTACGCCGTTTCCGTCCCGCCGGGACACGCCGCCGCGCTGACGTCGCGCCCGGCCGGGACCCGGCCCGCCATCCTGCCGTTCGGCCGGTCAGCCCCACCCGTGCCCGGTGCCGAGGAGACGGATCAGGCCGGCCGTCGGCCGGGTCCACCGCGACCGATGGTGAGGGTGGCCAGCAGCGCGGGGTGGTCGGTCACCCCCTGCATGGGCACGAGGGTGCGACAGCACAGCGTGATGTCGCTCGTCGCCGTGATGTGTTGCAGCCGCCCGTCGTCAAGCCGTTGATGACCCGGCGGGGTGCAGGTCCGTACATCGGGGTCGTGGCCGGCGCGCAGGTTGAGGTCGCCGGCCAGCACGGTGGGTAGGTGTCCGGCGTCGCGGCCGATCGCCGGCAGGATGGCGCCGAGCAGGTGGTCGCACTGGGTCAGCGCGACGCGGTAACCGCTTGCCGACAGGTGCGTGGTGCAGGCGAGCACGGTCCCGTCCACGTCGACGCAGAGCCAGGCTCGTTCCTCGGGGTCGGCGAGGTCCTGCGTGGGATGGGTTCCGGCGTACACGGTGCGCGGGGTGGCTGCCGTCGGCACGTGGGTCAGCACCCCGATGCCGAACCGCTGCCCGTTGCGGCAGCGGGTGTCGTCGCCGCTCGGACGGTCGCCGGCGGCCTGGAACGCGGCCACGACCGTCCGGCCGGGGTGCGCGGCCTGGAACACACCGTGCAGGGTGGCGAGGTCGTTCGCGCAGATCTCGTTGAGGGTGACCAGGTCGGGTGCCTCGATGGTGATCACCTCGGCGGCCCGGTCCATCGCTCGGCCGGTGTAGCAGCCGGCGCGGCCACTGTTGCACAGGTTCATCTGGAGCATCCGCAGCACCGTGGCCTGCGGGGCGTCCGTGGCGGCGGCCGGGACCGCCGGCGGCGTGCCGGGGAGCGCGGCGGCGGCGAGTAGGCAGCCCACGGCCAGGGTTCGGCGCAGGAACCGGTACGAACGGGCGGCCACAGGAACTCCGGGGTGCACGAGGCGACAGTCATCGCCGAGGTGCCGGTGATCTTACTGTCGGCCGGTCGGCGATCGGGATCCAGAGCGGCGGGCCGAGGGGGCACCCGCGCAGCGCGTACCCCCTCGGGCCGGTCAGTGGGTGCGGACCGCGACGGCCGTGTACGGCGTGGTGGGGGTCGGCGGTGTGGTGAAACGGGCGTTGGGCAGGTAGAGCCGGCCCAACGCCTTGGCGACCGTGGTGGGCACGTCGAAGGCCGGGTCGGTGATGGTGCTGGTGAGCGCTCCGGCGGTGCCGGTGTGGTTGAGCCGGACCACCGCGATCTGGTTGAGACGGTTCTGCACGACGTAGAGGGTGCGGCCGAGCAGCAACAGTCCGTCGCCGTTGGTGAAGGTGTGACCTGGCACGTCCACGACGGTGCTCGCGCCGGTCGCCGGGTCGACCCGGTACAGCGTGCCGGTGTTGGACTGGACGACGATCAGCGCGCGGCCGTCCGGTGTGGGGGCGATGCCGTTGAGGTTCACCCCGGCGCCTACCTGCTCGTACGCGCCGCTCAGCGTGATCGTGGTGAAGGCGTCGGCGGGTGGCAGCGCCCCACCGCGACCGAGTGGCAGCCGATAGAGCACCGGCCGGTTCGAGTCGGTGAAGTACGCGGCGTCGCGGGTCAGCACGACGTCGTTGACGAACGTCGGGGTGGTGGCGAACTGGTAGCGGGCCAGCACCTCGCCGGTGCGGGTGTCGAGCACGCGGGCGTCGCCGGCCGTGCCACCGGCGACGAAGAGTCGGCCGCGCCCGTCGACCTTGAGACCGAGGGACGGGGTGCCGGTGGCCGCGCCGATCGTCGTGCCCCGGCCGGTGACCAGGTCGACGCGCTGGATGGCGCCGGTCGCGCGGGAGCCGAAGTAGGCGTACCGGCCGGCGGTCGCGATGCCCTCGGGCTGGAAGCCGTCGGGGAGGGCGAGGACGGCCGGGGGCCGCCCTGCGGGGTGCGCCTGGGCCGGCGCGACGGCGACGGTGGTCAGCATGGCGGCGGTCAACGCGCCGCCGAGCGTGGTGCGGAGGGGGCGGTTCACTGTGCTCCTTCCGGGCGGAAAGCGGCACGAGCCGACACGTCCGCCAGGTTCACTGGGGCCAGGACCCTCACCACTGTACGACCGCCGCCGGGCGTGCGCCCGGCGTCACCGGCGCGGTCTTCGGGTGACCGCGCCGGTGAGCCCGTCGAGCGGGGCCGAGGTCAGGCGTTGCGGACCAGCCTCCACCGGTTGTCCGCGCTGCCGTTGTCCGAATCCTGTACGGCCTGCGCACCCATGGCGGTCGACCCGTTCAGGATGGCGAGGAGCTTGTTGCTGTTGACGTTGCGGATCTTGTAGGTGCCGTCGCCGTTGTCCACGAGGATCCACCGGTGGTCGGCGGTGCCGTTGTCCGCCCACTGCAGGACCCGGGCGTTGTCGGCGGTGGACATGTTCTCCACACCCAGCACCTTGTTGCTGTTGACGTTGCGGAACCGGACCGCGTTGCCGTCGGTCACGACCACCCAGTTGTGGTCGGCGGTGCCGCTGTCGCTCCACTGCACGGCCAGACCACCGTCGGCGGTGGACATGTTCTGGACGCCGAGGACCAGCCCGGTGCCGACGTTGACCAGGCGGTAGCTGCCGGTGGGGCCGCCGCTGCCGCTGGTGTTCCAGTAGACCGTGTAGTTGTAGCCGTGGGCGTCGTAGAAGGGGGCGAGGTTCACAGTGGACCCGTTGGCGCTGGCGGTGAACGCGAGCGAGCTGGTGCTGGTCCGGGTGATCGAGGAGACGGTGAGGGTGGGCAGGGAGCTCAGCGCCGTGTTGCCGTAGTTGCCGGCCAGCACTGTGGGGCCGTACGTGACCGCGCCGACATTGGCGTTGTCGTTGGCGGCCTTGACGGCGACCTGCATCGGCAGCCGCACGGTGATGGTGTCACCGGCGGCCCAGGTACGCGTGACAGTGGCGTAGCTGCCCGGTGTGGTGGTGACGTTCTCCACAGTGCCGTTGACGGCGATCGTGGCACCGCTGGTCCAGGACGGGATCCGCACCCGGATGCTCCACGAGCCGCTCATCGAGCCGCTCAGGGTCAGGGTGCTGGTGTCACTGACCGGGAAGGTTGTGGTCTGGGTGACGGTGATGCCGCGTTGCGTCCAGTCCAGCACCGAGGGCGTGAACAGGTTCACGCTCAGCGTGGTGCCGTTGTAGAAGTAGATGGAGTCCATCAACCTCGTGTTGATCTCCAGGCCGGTGCCCTGGCAGCACCAGAACGAGTTGTAGTCGGTGCTCCAGGTGCCGCCACCCCACGCCGGGCCCACGCCCCGACGACCACCCGGTCGCAACGGCGTGAAGTAGGTGATGTGGCCGCGGCTGTCGGACGGGTTCTGGCCGCCGATCAGGTGGTTCATCAGCGCGCGCTCGTAGAAGTCGAAGTAGTCCGCCCGGTTCGGGTCGAGCAGCCACAGCTCCCGGGTCAGTTTGAGCATGTTGTACGTGTTGCACTGCTCGCAGGTGTCGTTGGTGAGGTAGCCGGCGATCGCGTTGGGCGGCCGGAAGTGCTCCGCCTGGCTGTTGCCGCCGATGACGTAGGTGTGCGCGCCGACGGTGATGTTCCACGCGTTGCTGGCGATGCTGCGGTAACGGGTGGTCCCGGTGGCCTTGAACTCCCGGGCCGCGCCGATCCACTTCGGGACCTGCGTGTTGGCGTGCTTACCGTTGAGCTGGTCCTGGCCGGAGGCCAGCGGGTCGAAGATGGCGGCGTGGTCGAACCGCTGCGCGGTGGCGAGCCACCGGCTGTCGCCGGTCTGCTGGTAGATGTCGGCGAGCACGTCGTTCATGCCACCGAACTCGGTGCCCAGCATCGACTGCATCTGGCTGGAGCTCAGTCGGCTCGTCCGGGTGTCGACCCAGCCCGCCAGCGACAGCAGCACCGTACGGGCCTGCGTGTTGCCGATGTAGCGCCAGACGTCGAGCAGACCGGCGAGGGTCTTGTGGATGCAGTAGTAGGGAACGTTGCCGTTGGAAAGCGTCCGTGCCTCGAGCGCGCTGAAGTCGGACTCCGGGAAGCCGGACAGGTAACCCGCGCCGAACCCGGCGGCACCGTTGTTCGCCTGGCACTTGGCCAGTTCGGCGACCATGTAGTTCGCCTTGTCCCGGCAGGTGGTGTCGCCCAGCACCGCGTACGCGTACGCCCACGCGCTCAGGAAGTGGCCCTGCATGTGGGTCCGGAAGGGGAAGTTCGGCGCGTCCCAGCCCCCGTTGGTGGCGGCGCCGTTGGTGGACAGCCGGTGGTTGGCCCGGAAGTTGTAGAGCATTCGGTCCACGTCGACGAACCGCAGGTAGTTGAGCGTCCGCGACTGGTTGTCCATCCAACGCCCGGAGGTCAGCCGCACCTGACCGAGGTCGAACGCGTACGCCGAGACGCCGATGTCGGACCGGGCCGGGGGCACGACGGCGGCGGACGCGCTTCCGGGAGCGACGGCCGCGCCGGTCGCGGAGAGAACCACTGTGGCGCCGGTGGCCTGAAGCAGGTGGCGGCGGCTGAGGGGCGGGGGTGGCATGGGGAACCTCCAGGTGGCCGGGTACGTCGGGGCCGCCATCGACGGCGGCGGGGCGGTCGGCGGCAGAAGGCCGACAGCGGATGCGGTGTGGGTGGTGGGGAACGTGGTCGCCGTGGACGCCGGGTGCCCACCCAGGCGCTGATCGCGGCACATCGATGTGATCGCTAACATAGTTCGTCGTTAACACGCCCGCAACCCCCGAGGCGCCTCGCTGACCCATCCTGCGACACCTGACTCGAGGGGCGCGGGGCCCGGCGGCACCTATGGTCCGAATCGGACATCCACCGGGTCTGCGGCAGCCAGAATGTGACCGTGAGTGACGAGTGGCGGTGGGTGCGGGACGACTGTCCCTCCGTTGACGCCCGTCCGGTCGCTCAGTACGGTGCATCGTAAATCTTGGATGTCAACGTCGATACATCAATGCTGCGATGTGATGACGACGGTCATCCGGTGCCTCGCAAAATTCCAGGTCAGGTGAGGGAGGGGGTGTTCGGCGAGATCTGTTAACGCTAACAGGGCCGACGCTCGTGCTGCTGATTGTGCGGACGGCTCAGCCCGTTCGAGCGGCGGCCAGGACGGCTGTGGCTCGCCGAGTCAGACATCGCGCACGGCGCACTCTCTGTGGGAGTAATCGTGACTGTGAAAGATCGATCCACAACCCGGGCCACCCGCCGGGCCAGGCGCGCCATCGCCTGGCTGGCGAGCATGGCCTGCGTCCTCGCACTGATCCCGGGCACGGCCAGGGCCGACAACCCCATCGTGCAGAACATCTACACGGCCGACCCGGCGCCGATGGTGCACAACGGCCGGGTGTACCTCTACACCGGACACGACGAGGACGGATCCACCTACTTCACCATGCGTGAGTGGCGGGTGTACTCGTCGGCGGACATGGTGAACTGGACCGACCACGGCTCGCCGATGAACCTGGCGACGTTCGCGTGGGCGGACGCCAACGCGTGGGCCGGCCAGGTCGTCGCGCGGAACGGGAAGTTCTACTGGTACGTGCCGGTGCGCCAGCGCTCCAACGGGCAGATGGTCATCGGCGTCGGGGTGGCCGACAGCCCCACCGGGCCGTTCCGTGACGCGCTCGGTCGACCACTCGTCGGCAACAACGAGATCGACCCGCACGCCTTCATCGACGATGACGGGCAGGCCTACCTGTACTGGGGTAACCCGGGCCTGTGGTACGTGAAGTTGAACCCGGACATGATCTCGTTCTCCGGCAGCGCGACACGCATCCCGCTCACGACGGCGGGCTTCGGCACCCGGAGCGGTAACGCGAGCCGGCCCACCCTGTACGAGGAGGGGCCGTGGGTGTTCAAGCGCAACGGGTTGTACTACAACGTGTTCGCGGCGGAGTGCTGCTCGGAGTTTCTCGCGTACTCCACGGCGACGGGGCCGACCGGGCCGTGGACGTACCGGGGAACGATCATGCCGCGCCAGGGCGCCAGTTTCACCAATCACGCGGGTGTGATCGATTTCCAGGGCGGATCGTACTTCTTCTATCACAACGGCGCCTTGCCCGGAGGTAGTGGTTACACCCGTTCGGTCGCTGTGGAGAAGTTCAGCTACAACAGCAATGGCACCTTCCCGACGATCAACATGACCACCACTGGCGCGCCGCAGGTGGGCACGCTGAACCCGTACGTCCGGCAGGAGGCCGAGACGATCGCCTGGGGCTCGGGGATCGAGACCGAGGTGTCCGGTGAGGGCGGAATGAACGTCGGCTGGATCGAGAACGGCGACTACATCAAGGTCAAGGGCGTCGCGTTCGGCGCGGGTGCGACGTCGTTCAGCGCCCGGGTGGCGTCCGCCACCAGCGGCGGCCGGATCGAGGTACGCCTCGACAGCGCCAGCGGCCCGGTGGTGGGCACCTGCACCGTGGGTGGCACCGGCGGCTGGCAGACCTGGACCACCAGCACCTGCGCGGTCAGCGCAGCGACCGGCACCCACGACCTCTACCTGCGCTTCGCCGGCGGCAGCGGCAACCTGTTCAACATCAACTGGTGGCAGTTCGGCGGCGGCGGCAGCGGCGGCGGCAACCTGCTCACCAACGGCGACGTGGAGAACGGCACGACGGGGTGGGCTGTGCACGGCAGCGGAACCCTCTCCCACAACACGAGCGTGGCGCACGGTGGCAGCGGGTCGCTGTCGATCACCGGCCGCACCGGTGCGTGGAACGGCCCCGGTCAGGACGTGACAAGCAAGCTCACCAACGGCAAGAGCTTCACCACGAACGTCTGGGTACGCGCACAGAGCGGCACCCCGTCGGCGAAGGCGACCCTGTCGCTGACCGCGAACGGCACCACGAGCTACCTCCAACTGACCCCGGCGGTGGGGGTGAACGTCAACGGCTGGACCCTGCTCACCGGCACGGCGACCGTGTCGTGGAGCGGCACGCTCTCCGGTGCCACCTTCTACGTCGAGACGGCGGCGGGCACCGACGGGCTCCTGGTCGACGACGCCTCGTTCCAGTGACGGGTGCTGCCGGAGCCGCGCCCCGTACGGCTCCGGCAGCGCGCATCGCCCGCACGGCATCCACATCAGCCGCCGTCGGTTACGACTTGACGAACGGCATGTTATCGCTCACAGTCGATGGTTGAGGGCGGCCGCACCCGTGGTTCACCGGGCGAGCCTGCTGCGGCCCCTCGGCACGCGACGTCCGTCCAGGGCATGCCGGACGTCGCGTCAGGACTCCCCGCACTGCTGCCGCGACGGCGACAGGTGCCGACCCCTGCGTCCACGCAGGAGCAGGTCGGGCACTGCGCCTTTCATCGCTGCACCACCACAGAGAAGGATTCCGCATGAAACACACCAGAGCCCTGCGAGCGGCGGTGACCATAGCGGTCACCGGCGCTCTCGCCGCCGGAATGACGATGGCGCTGACCACCTCGGCCAGCGCCGGCACGACCCTCGGCGCCTCGGCGGCCGAGAAGGGCCGCTACTTCGGGGCGGCTGTCGCGACGAACAAGCTGTCCACGAGCGTCTACACGACGATCCTGAACCGCGAGTTCAACAGTGTCGTGGCCGAGAACGAGATGAAGTGGGACGCCACCGAGCCGCAGCAGGGTCGGTTCAACTACACCGGTGGCGACCGTCTGGTCAGTCACGCCCAGGCCAACGGCATGAGCGTGCGCGGCCACGCGCTGTTGTGGCACCAGCAGGAGCCGGGTTGGGCGCAGGGCATGTCGGGCAGCGCGTTGCGAAGCGCGATGATCAACCACGTCACCCAGGTGGCGACGCACTTCCGCGGGAAGATCTACGCCTGGGACGTGGTCAACGAGGCGTTCGCCGACGGTGGTTCGGGTGGGCGTCGTGACTCGAACCTGCAGCGTACGGGTAACGACTGGATCGAGGCGGCGTTCCGGGCGGCGCGGGCTGCTGATTCGGGTGCGAAGTTGTGTTACAACGACTACAACACCGACGGGGTCAACGCGAAGTCGACGGGGATCTACAACATGGTGCGGGACTTCAAGTCCCGTGGCGTGCCGATCGACTGCGTGGGCTTCCAGTCGCACCTGGGCACGTCGTTGGCCAGTGACTACCAGGCCAACCTGCAGCGCTTCGCCGACCTCGGCGTGGACGTGCAGATCACCGAACTGGACGTGATGACCGGCGGCAACCAGGCCAACATCTTCGGCGCCGTCACCCGCGCCTGCATGAACGTCTCCCGTTGCACCGGCATCACGGTGTGGGGGGTACGCGACTGTGACTCGTGGCGTGGCTCGGACAATGCGTTGCTGTTCGACTGCAACGGCAACAAGAAGGCCGCGTACACGAACGTCCTGAACGCCCTCAACGCCGGCACGGGCACCCCCACCACCCCGCCGCCGACCACGCCCCCGCCCACCGACCCGCCGCCCACGACCCCGCCGCCGACCACCGGTGGTTGCTCGGCATCGGTGTCGCTGAACTCCTGGAACGGTGGGTTCGTGGCCAACGTGAAGGTGACCGCCGGCTCCGCCGGCACCAACGGGTGGAACGTCAGCGTCACGCTGCCCAGTGGCGCCAGCGTCACCAGCACCTGGAGTGCGACGGCAAGCGGCTCCACCGGCACGGTGCGGTTCGCCAACGTCGACTACAACGGCCGGCTCAGCGCCGGCCAGGTCGCCGAGTTCGGCTTCCAGGGCACGGGCAGCGGGGCCGGCATGACGCCCACCTGCACCGCCTCCTGACCCTCTGACAACACACGACGGCCGGTGTGGAGGACCATCCTGCACACCGGCCGTCCCGCGCAACGGGTCGGTCAGGAGTACGGCAGCCGCAGCACCGACTGGTTGCCGATGCCCACCGTGCTCGGGTTGTTGCCGATCGCCGACCAGACCTCCACCCGGACCGTGCCGTTGCTCAGCGTGCCCAACGTGCCGGTGGCCGACGACAGGCCGGCGTTCTGCGTGTAGTGCTCGTAGCCGGCCACCGGGTCGGTGGCGAAGTAGCGCGACGTCTCCACCCGGTCCCAACTGCCGTTGCCGGTGAGGTCGTAGGAGATCCGCACCTGCACGCCGTTGCCGACCGCCGCCCCGGCGTCCACGAACAGGTCGAACGCGGTCTGCCCGCCGGAGTAGGCGAGGTTGAGGCCGGTCGCCGTGAAGACCTGGGCGTTCGTCGGCGTACCGTCGTGGTTGCCGTTCGCCGCCGCGACCGTCGTCGTGGCCGCGCTACCGGCGCCACCCAGACCGCCCCCGGGCAGCAGGTAGCGGGTCGGCCCGCCGGTGGACGGCGGGGTCGTCGTCGGGGGGGTCGTCGTCGGCGGGGGATCGGTGGGCGTCGTCGGGGGGACACCGCCGGCCGCGTTACCGCCACTCCAGGTGTACGCCCCGGTGGTGGCCGTCTTGCCGGCTCCCACGGTGAGCGTGGTGCCGTTGGAGAACGTCACGGTGATCGGCGTCGCCGTCGGGTTCGACGCCACGTAGGTGCGGGCCCCGTTGCGGGAGAACACCGCGGACAGCGGATGGTTGCCGGTCACCGACGTGTCGACGGTGCCGAGCGCGGCGAGGTTGCGGATCCAGTGGAACGTGTGCGCCCGGCTCTCGCCCTCCTCCGGTGTGTAGCCGGGGTTCGCCCGCAGGTTCGCCAACGCCGCGTCGGCGTCACCGAGGGCCTGGAACTGCCAGAGGATGTCCTGCCACACGGTCGGGGGCCCGCCGTTGTTGCGGACGAGTTCGGCGTAGTTGGTCCGCACGTACGCCGGGTTGTTGCCCAGGTAGAGGTGTCCGCCGGTGACCGGGAGCAGGTTGATGCCCTGGATCATCTCCGGCTCACCGCTGAACCAGGTGGCGTACGCGCCGCCGTCACCCCAGACCATGCCGACCGTCGAGTGCCCGAACGCGCTCGGGAAGTTCTGGTCGCTGACGTCGAACCAGTACTCCTGGATGGCGGCGGCCTGCGTGGTGTACAGGAAGACACCCGCGTCACGGACGGCGGTGTCGCCTGTCGTCTGCCCCCACTGGATCAGGGCGCTCGCGAAGTTCATCCCCTCCGACGAGGACTCCTGGTTGTTGCCCGAGCCGAAGGAGCCGTGCCCGGACGCCCAGTCGTGGCCGGCGTAGATGTCGAAGTCCCGCAGGTACGGGAAGCGGGTGTCGTCGCGGCGGTAGTTGTTGGCGTCCCGGATCAGCAGGTCCACCATTCCGCCGTAACGGCTGGTGGCCGCCCAGCTCGGGTCGAACTTCGCCAGGGTCGCGGCGGCGGCGATGTAGTAGCCGTAGTGGAAGTGGTGGTCGTTGAGCTCCTGGTCGGACCCGTACGACGCCGGGTAACCGATCAGGGTGCCCCAGTTGTTGTCGTAGTAGAAGACCCTGCTGGTCTTGCCGCTGGACGCGGTGAACCAGTCGGTGAGCGTGCTCCGGATCGCGTTCAGCGCGCTGTCGCGGGTCGTGGTGTCGTTGACCTGGTCGGCGATCTCGGCGATCCGGGCGGCCCGGCCGAGGCCCTTGCCGGTCCAGTAGGTGTCGTTGCCGCGCTGGTCCATCGGGTTGGCGCGGGTGGCGGCCAGGTGTCCGGTGAGCGTCGACAGGTCACCACCGCTGCCGTCGCCGACGGCCGGCAGCTCGGGCAGGATGCCCTGGAACTTCATGGCGGTGCGGAACTGGTTGACGCCGGTGAGCACCTTCATCCGGCCGCGCGCCGACGGGTAGGTCGGCGTGATCGCGGTGGAGCCGCTCAACGACTTCCACTGGTGCGGGTAGAGGCTGACCACGGTCTGCGTGGCGCTGCCCTCCCGGGCGGTCGTGGTGAACGCGTACGTGGTGGTCAGGCCGCTGGTCGCGGGGTTGTAGGCGTACGACACCTGGGTGCCGGTCACGTGGGCGTGCGCGTACTGGCCGTAGGTCGCGGCCAGGCTGGCGCGTTCGGTCGCGCTCGACGTCGGGGGCAGCAGGGCCACCGAGAAGTAGCCGCGACCGGCCAGGGTGGACGAGATCCGGCCGGACGCCACGGTCCAGCTCGCACCACTCGGCGCGAACCCGACGTAGTCGTGGCCGTTGACCCGGAAGCCGATGGTGGCCCCGGAGTTCGACCAGACGTCGGGGGTGCCCGCGGTGCTGATCTGCGCGTTCCCGCCGGTGGTCTGGAAGTACGCGAAGGGCAGGCCGTGGCCGATCGTCGCGCGCATGGTCCGCGTGCCGTCGCTCCAGTGCGGGCTGACCGTCCAGTCCGTCCAACCGTCGACCTTCACCAGGGGTGCGGCGAGCCCGGCCACGCCGACCCGGATGTCCTGCACGTACGGGTAGTGGTACTCGCCGACACCGGTGGCGGTGCCGCTGATGGCGGGTGTCGAGTTGGCCGAGAAGCCGAGCCCGTCGCCGAAGGTGTCGTACGAGACCGGGTGGGCGTGCAACGGCTCGCTGAAGGAGCAGTCGGTGCGCTTCCACAGCAGCGAGGACCACCAGTCGTTGGTGGGTATCGGCCCGGCTGGCGCGTTCGCGGTGGCGAACTGCCGGGGGTTGCTGGTCATCGCGCCGCAGCCACTGGGGAGCGCGCCGACCGGGGTGGTGGTGTAGCTGCCGGCGCCGACGGGTGCGGCCTCGGCCGCGCGGGTGACGGGGATGGTGAGGCCGCCGACGACCAGGGCCAGCGCGGTGGCGGCGGCCAGGGCCCATCGGCGGTGGGGGACGGGAGGTTTCATGGTGCCTCCATCGCGCGCCGGGTGCGGCCCTTGCCGGGTCCAGCGCGATGCGTCTGAATTGGGGGGAAGGTCAGGGGAGAGAGCGCTCTCTCGGCAACGGTAGTGGAGCACCGAGATTCCCGTCAATGTGTCCGGCCCGTTGCGTGCTGATGTCGCTACTTGCCGGCGCCCGCACGGTCGTCAAGCAACGCGTCCGGCACGCGCATCCGCCACGCGTCGCTCACCAACTCGGTCAGCCGGTCGACGTCGACCGCCGCCAGGCGCAGCAACACCAGCGGCAGACCGTCGTAGCCGGGCGTGGTGAAGAAGATCTCGGGCTCCCCGAGCAGGAGCGCCTGCTTCTCCGCCTCGTCGCCGACGAACAGCACCGCGATGTCGAGCCGGATCACCCGCGGCCGGCCCGGTACCCGCTCCGGGTAGGACCAGACGAAGCCCTTGTCGGCCACCCGGAAGTCGAAGCCGTCGCTGGGAATCTCCACCGTGTGCGGCAGGGCCAACGCCACCCGGCGTACGTCGTCCGCGTCAGCCACCGAACCCCCTCGCACCGCGCGCCATCCGCATGCGCCGAGATTACGCGCTGGACAGCTCGACGGCGGTGGCACCGACGATGGCCCGGTCACCGTTCTCCTGGACGTAGCCGACCACGCTGGCGCGGCCCGGATCGAGACCGGCTGGCGTCGCCAGCTCCACCTGCCCCCGCTCGGCGTCCAGGACCACCGACCGGAACGCGCGCACCACGTTGTCCTGCCGCAGTGTCCGACCGGCGTTCTCTCCCCGGGCGATCTCGCTGGTCAGATCCCGTTCGACGACCGCCACGTGCACCACCGAGCCCGCCGGCGGCTGGTCGGTCCGGTAGTCCACCATCACCCGGTCCCTGCCGAGGTTGGCGATGGAGAGCGCCAGCGGTGTGGTGACGCTCGACGCCATGGCGGACATGATCGCGCCGGCCGCCCGGCGACGGTCGGAGCCGACGAACTCGACGGTGCCATTGACGACCATCTGCGGGGTGTACAGACCTCTGGTGCCCAACGCGCGGGCGTACGCCTCCTGCCGCGCGGTGTACGCCGCGTCCGCGAACTGGTCGGGCCACCCCAGGTCGTCCCAGTAGTCGACGTGGAACCCGAGGGCGAAGACGTTCTGTCCCCGCTCCCGGGCGTCGCGTTCGATCTCGCTCAGCAACTCCTCCGCCGGAGGGCAACTGTTGCAGCCCTGAGACGTGAACATCTCGACGACGGCGAAGCCGCCGTCCGTTGCCGCATTCGTCATGCTGGCGGGTCTCCTCCCAGGGTCTGCCCGGCGGTGCCGTGTGCGCCGCCGCCGGGCGGTGGTCTGCTGCCCGGCGGTGGTGCGGTGCCCGGCGGTGGTGTGTGCGCGGGCGTCCGGCCGTGTGGCGTTTCCCGTTTCGGGCCCGACAATGCGCCGAATCACCGCCCCGGCAGCCTCGCGGGGGGTGCCGCCGGGGCGGGTGGTTGGATGGTCGGGTGCAGTTCACCGTGACAGACGCGTCGGCGCGGGAGCGTTTCGAGGCGCGCGACGAGGCGGGCGTGGTCGCCGGGTTCGTCACCTATCAGCTGACCGGTTCGATCATCGCCTACACCCACACCGAGGTCGATCCGGCGTACGAGGGCAGGGGTGTCGGGTCGACGCTGGCGCGGGCCGTGATGGACGACGCGCGGAGCAAGGGCCGGACCGTCGTGCCGATCTGCCCGTTCCTCGCCGACTGGCTGGTCAAGCATCCGGAGTACGAGAAGATCGTGGTCCGTTCCACCCGTAAGATCAAATAAGCTCTTGTCGCGGCTGACGAGCTGGTTCGGGCCCCCGGTGGGAGCTGGTGGCGACAGTGCCGGAGCCGCGCACCTCCGCAGCCCCGTCGGGAGACCCGAACGATGAGCGCCTCCGCCTTCCGTGCCCTGCACCACGACCGTGCCGCCGGCGACCCGCTCGTCCTGCCCGGCCCCTGGGACGCGGCAAGCGCACGGATGCTTGCCGACGCCGGATACCCGGCGCTCGCGACCCCGAGCGCGGGCGTCGCCGCCTCCCTCGGCTACGAGGACGGCGCGATCCCGCCCGACGAGATGTTCGCGGCGGTCGCGCGCATCGTCCGCGCCGTGTCCGTCCCGGTGTCCGCCGACGTCGAAGGCGGGTACGGTCTGACCCCTCGCGAGCTGGTCGGACGGCTGTTGGAGGCCGGTGCCGTCGGCTGCAACCTGGAAGACTCGGACGGGCACGCCACCCTCAGGGACCCCCGCCGGCACGCGGACTGGCTGGCCGAGGTGCGCGCCGAAGCGGGTGACGCCCTCTTCATCAACGCGCGCGTCGACACGTTCCTGGTCGGCACGGGTGACCCCGTCGAGGCGATCGAACGCGCCCGCCGCTACGTGGCGGCCGGCGCCGACTGCGTCTACCCGATCCTGGCGCCGCCGCAGGTGCTGCCGCGGCTGCGGGAGGGCATCTCCGGTCCGATCAACATGGCCGCCCAACCCGACCCGGAGTCCGTGGCCGAACTGGGTCGGCAGGGCGCGACACGCATCACCTTCGGCCCAGGGATGCAGCGGTACGCGATGGCGTCGATCGGCGACCTCGCAGCGAGGCTGCGCGCCTGAGACCGGACGGCGCCGGCGCGCTGTCGCTCGTGATCGACTCGGTTTTCTGGAAATCGGGGTGTCCCAGTCGACGAGTTGGCGCGGTCTCCTGAAAGCCGAGTCGATCTCTGCGCCGATCACGCTGGGGCACCGTGCGCCGGCGGAGTTTCGGTAGCTACAGCCGAACCCCCGGCCGCCGTCGCCATGGACGGCTGCCGGGGGCTCGAATGCAAGCGGTCAGGCCGGGTTGCCGTTCGGCAGCACTGCGGCCATCTCGTCGCCGGCGCCGGCCAGCACGCGGGCCTGCTGCGGCCAACTGGCCAGGCCAGGTGCGGCACGCAGGCCGGCGGCCCGGATGAGGTCGCGCAGCGCCGGCTCGTCCAACTCGCCGAGCTGGCCGTACGTGCGCACACCGGCGTCCTGCAGGGCCGCCGCCATCTTCGGGCCGATCCCCTGGATCCGGCGGAAGTCGTCGGCCGGGCCGGTCGGATCGGCGTCGACGCCGCCGATCGTCGTCTCGGATTCCGAACCAACCGGAGGCGTCGCGGCGGCGGACGGCCGGACCGGAGGCGCGGCCACCGCCGACCGCTCGGCCTCCTCGGCGGCATCCGCCGACGCGACCTGCACCGGCTCGGCAGCCGACGGGTCAGCCGGAGTCCCTACGGACGTCTGGTCGACAGCCATCGCCTTGTTCTGCGCATCGTCGTCCGCAGTGGCCGCGACCGGTGCGCCATCGGCCGGCGTCGCATCGACGGGCGGGACGTCGTCCGCGGGCTGGCGCGGAGCGACCACGGCCGCCGGTGCGGGCTGCTCGTCGACCGTGAGCGGCTCGGCGGCCGATTCCGCGGTCGGCTCGGACCGCAGGTCGGCAGCGTCGGACTGCTCGCTGGCCGGTACGGGCGGCGGGTCCTCGGTCAGTGCCATGTCGCCCGGGTCGACGGTGCTCGGGGTGTCCGCCGGCACGGGCACCGGGGTTTGACCGTCCGGTTCGGTCATCGCGGCCGGCGCGCTGACCGTGTCGACAGGAACCGGCTCGTCGGCGACCGCCGCGGGTGCCGGGTCGACGGCGGCCGCGGGCCGGGCCTCGTCGGTGGTGGCGGCCGGCGCGGGCGTGGAGATCACGGCCAGGCCGGCGACGGGGTCACCATCCACAATCGAATTACCCTGTACGCCCCGCCGGCCGCGCAGCAGCCACCCGGCGGCCAGGCCCAGCAACAGTGCCAGTACCACTATCAGCGAGTGTCCGAAAGACCACGCCACGGCGAACCTCCCTCTCAGCTCGTTCGATAAGTCACGAGAAAAACTCGCCGCAGCTTCGCACACGCGTGTTACCGGCGACAGGCAGGATCCGCCGTCAGCGTCGCAGATGGGATGACCACCTCAGCCGGTGCCCACCGGGTGACACAGCGTCGCCCGATCAGGCCGGAAACCGGCCCGACGCCGCACGGCGTGGGTCCGGCAGCGACCAGTCGGGCGTACCTCATCGGAAACGACGAACCCGGGCCCGGCGCGGATCGCCGAGCCCGGGTCGGGCGGTTGCGGGGGTTCAGTCCTGGTCGCCCTCGTAGGTGTGGAACTCGTCGACGAACCGGCGACGAAGCGGTGGTACCCGGCTGGTCACGCCGAAGTAGCCACGCGCGCCGAGCAGCGCGAGCCGGCCCACCACCGGCCGGTACATCCGGTCGTCGCCGTTGGTGCCGCTGCGGTTCAACGATTCGGCGACCCGCGCGAAGCCGTACGGCGCCATCACGGCCTCGTAGTCGGCGACCGCCTGGAGCAGCGTCTTGTCGCCGGCGGTAGCGCGGCGAAGGTGCTCGCAGAGCAGGCGCGCGTCGCGTAGCGCGGTGTTCGCGCCCACGCCTCGACCCGGGGTCATGGTGTGGATGGCGTCGCCGAGCAGGGTGACGGTGCTGCTCTTCCAAGGCGGTACCGGCTCGGACGTGGACACCTTGATCGGTAGGGCGCTGGCCGGGTCCGCGTGGGCGAGCAGCTCCCGCAGGTGCGGGTGCCAGTTCGAGGTGAGGTCCAGAGCCACCTGTACCAGGTCGTCGCCGCGGCGTTGCATGATGTCGGCCGGGAACCGGTTTGCCGCACTCCAGATGATCAGGTTGATGTTGTCGGTGGTGGTGTCGTGGGTCAGGCCGGGCCACTCTCGGAGCAGGGCGGCGTCGGCCTCGCTGACGCCCGGCTTGATCGCCCGTTCGGCGTCCCACTTGAACTCCATGACGTGCAGCACGCCCATCATCCCGCCGACGCCGAAGATCAGCGAGATGCCCTGCTGGACCCGCTCCGGAACGAGACTGCGGGTGTGCGGGGTCAGCGGGATCCGGGTGGCGATGTTGATCGTCCCGGCGTCGCGGGTGACGGCGTGCGGCAGGTACTGGCGGCGTACGGCGGAATGGGTGCCGTCGGCTGCCACCAGCAGGTCACCGGTGGCGCTGGTGCCGTCGGCGAAGTGCGCGGTGACGGTGCCGTCGTCACGCTGCTCGTACCGGATGAAGGTCTTGTCGAAGTGCACCACGTCCTCCAGGCCGGTCAGCAGCACCTGGCGTAGCACCATCCGGGCCACCGAGTGTTCGGTGCGGACCGGGTCGGCACTCGGCCGGAGGGCGAACGACGCGGTCTGGCGGAGCCCCTGGGTGACGACGTTGAAGTAGTGCGGCGGCCGGGCGCAGGTGGCGAGGAAGGTGGCGAACAGCTCCGGGGGCAGGCACTCCCGCAGCGCCCGGCTACCGGTGGGGCCGATGCCGACCCGGTAGCCGAGCAGCCCCTCGGCGCGGTCGCGGTGCCGTTCGTAGACGGCGACGCTGATCCCGGCGCGACGCAGGCCGTGCGCCAGGCACAACCCACCCGTGCCCGCGCCGATGATCAGGACGTGCGGCGGCGCGGCGGACATCTCAGCCGGCCGGGTGCGCGGCGGGCGCCTCGGTGCTGGCCTGGCGCGCAGCGGGAGGGGCGGTACCGGCGGCGTCCGATGTGGGCACAGCCGTGCTGGTCGGGCGGGCTGCGGGCGCCGCGGTGCCGGCCGGGTCGTTCGCGGTGCCGGCCGGGTGGGCGGCGGCGCGGTCCGGTTCGGCTGTGGGCGCGGCATCCCACCGGTAGAAGCAGCCGGCGATCGCGTCCCGGGGGGAGCGCCAGGTCGGCAGGTACGGCGAGGTGTGCGCGGAGAGTCGCTCGTTGACCTGTCGGAAGAGCGGGTGGTTACGGGCCGCCGCGAGCGCGTCCGGGTCGACGTCGTCCGAGGTCTCCAGCAGGTGTACGCACAGGTCGTGGAGGCAGTACAGGGATCGGTGCGTGACGCCGGTCAGGCCGGGCAGTTCGGTGGCGTCGGATTCGGCGAAGATCTGCGCGACTCGCCCCTCCGCTCCCGGGATGATCCGGCTGACGATCAGTAGACGACTCATGGGACCCCTTCCGCCGGTGGCCTGCCCGACCACGGGAGTCGGTGCCACGTGCTCTGTGCCGCCCACCGTGCCGCAGCGCCTGTCACGTCACCGTCACGTGCGCCCGGCGGCCGGTGACGGGTGGCCCGTCGCGCCTGTCCAGCGGCCCGGCGGCGCCGTCATGGACGCCGGCCGGCCGGTGACCTGCCGTCGGTGATGGCGTCGCGGCTGGCCTGACGGATCGGGGCGAGCGTGTCGTCGAGCAGGGCGCTCATGGCGGGGCTCGGCTCCAGGCGCAGCTCGCGGCGCAGCAGGTCCCGGTAGACGTAGAAGGCGTGCACGGCCTCGAAGGCGTTGCCCTCGGCCAGGTGGATACGGACCACCAGTCGGTGTGGTGTCTCCCGCAACGGCTCGGCGGCCATCGCCTCCAGCGCGGCTTCGAGGGCCTCGCCGTGCCGGCCTGCGGCCAGGTGGTGCCCGGCCACCTGTTCCAGCATGTGCAGGCGGAGTTGGCGTAGGCGCTCCCGGTCCAGCAGTACCCAGTCGTCGTACCAGCCGGGGAGGAGGTCGTGCCGCCCGGCGGCGAGCGCCCCGGCCGCGGTGCGCGGGTCGTCGCCGTCGCGGACCCGGGCCGCGGTGCCCACCAGGTCGTCCACGTCGAGCCGGACCGCCGGGCCGAGGCGTACGGTGTCGCTGGCCACGGTCATCGGGCAGCACGGATCCTGGCGGAGTCGCCACAGGGCGGTGCGCAGGGAGGACAGCGCCCGCTCCTCCGACGCGTCGGGCCAGAGCAGGCCGGCGAGTTGGCTGCGGGTGGCGCCGGGTCGGAGCCCGATCAGCGCGATCACCCGTTGCAGCCCTCGCGGCACCACGACCGGCACCGCCTCGCGGAGGAGCCGGAAGCCCCCGAGCAGGTGGAGTGACACGCCCCTGTCGGGCGGGTCTCCGGCGGTCGGCACGGACGGATCAGCGGCCACGGCGGCACCCCCTGCGGAACGCTCGTCCCGACATCTGCTGTGTCCCGGATCGGTTGCCCGCGACGCCACTGTCGACGCCGCCGATGGTGGCGTGGCCGGGCGCGGCCCCGCCCGCTGAGGCCGCCGGGCTGACCACGCTGAAGATTATCAATTACGGTCACGTTCCGTCAATGTCGGTGTGGACCTTCTATTAGCGACAGTCAACCCGAGATCGGTTCTGAACTGGGTAAACACCACTGCGGTGAGCGCGCCGCACACATAGCTGATGCACAGGTTGCGTCAACGCAGCGTCACCACCTTGCGTCGCTTGTCGCTCCACCGCGGTGACGCCGTCGTGACGAGGAGCAGCGCATCGTGGCCGGAGTCGTCAGGCACGTCCGGGGTCCACCCGTCGTCGACCGGACGCCGTGGGGGGAGGCCCAGTATGGAGCGCTCACTGATCGTCGCGAAGGTGGATCCAACCGCCGAGGAGCGGGTCGCCGAGATCTTCGCCGAGTCGGACTCGACGGAGCTGCCGCGCCTGGTCGGTGTCCGGCACCGCTCGCTGTACCGACTGCACGACCTCTACGTGCACCTGCTCGAGACCGCACAGCCGGCGGAGGGGGCGGTGGAGGCCGCCCGCGACCACCCCGAGTTCATCCGGGTCAGTGACCGCCTGCGTCCGTACGTGTCGCCGTACCTGTCGACCTGGCGCTCGCCGCGCGACGCCATGGCGCGGTGCTTCTACCGGTTCGACGCCCCGGACGCCGGGCGGCGGTCGTGACCGCCACCGCGCCGCGTGAGGAGCAGCTCTGGTCGCGCTGCGCCGGCTGCGCCAGCCTGCTCTACCGCAAACGGTTGCGCCGTAACCTCGACGTCTGCCCGGAGTGCGGGGCACATGCCCGCCTCGGCGCGCCGGAACGCCTGCGCCAACTCGTCGACCCGGGTTCGCTGTGTCCGCTGCCCGACCGCCTGCCGGAGGCGGATCCGCTCGACTTCGTCGACGTGCTGCCGTACCCGCACCGGCTCACCGGCGCGCGGGCCAGCACCGGCCTGGCCGAGGCGGTCGTCTGCGCCACCGCCACCATCGGCGGGCACCCGGCGGCCCTGGCGGTGATGGACTTCCGTTTCCTCGGCGGCAGCCTGGGCTGCGCGGTGGGCGAGTTGATCACCCGGGCGGCCGAACGGGCGCTCGACGACCGCACCCCGCTCATCCTGATCACCGCCTCCGGCGGGGCGCGGATGCAGGAGGGCGTGCTGTCGTTGATGCAGATGGCGACCGTCAGCCAGGCCATCGCCGCGCTACGCGAGGCCGGGCTGCTCACCGTGAGCATCCTCACCGACCCGACCTACGGCGGGGTGGCCGCCTCGTTCGCCACCAACACCGATCTGGTGCTCGCCGAGAGCGGCGCGCGGATGGGCTTCGCCGGCCCCCGGGTGATTCGGCAGATCACCGGGCGGGCACTGCCGGAGGGCTTCCAGACCGCCGACTTCCTGCTCCGACACGGGCAGGTCGACATGGTGGTGCAGCGTCGGTCGCTGCGCGCACGACTGATGGCGCTGCTCGCCGCGACCCGTGCCGGCCGTCCGGCGCGTCCTCCCGTACCCCGGCAGGAGCCGGCATCGCGTCACGACCGCTTCGCCGCCGACGACGTGGCGGTGACGCGGCCGGCGGGCCCGGTGGTCTGCCCGGCCGTGGCCGACACCCCGGCGGTACGCGACGCGTGGGACACCGTCCGGATGGCCCGGCATCCTGGGCGACCGACCACCCTGGACTACCTGGACTCCGTCTTCGACGGGTTCGTGGAGCTGCACGGTGACCGTCTCGGCGCGGACTGCCCGGCGATCGTGGGCGGGGTGGCGCGGTTGGCCGGGCGGCACGTGATGGTCATCGGCCACCAGAAGGGGCACACCACCGCCGAGCTGGTCGCCCGCAACTTCGGCATGGCCAGCCCGGCCGGGCACCGCAAGGCGCTGCGACTGATGCGCCTCGCGGCCCGGCTCGGCCTGCCCGTGGTCACCCTCGTGGACACCCCCGGCGCGGACCCCGGGGTGAGCGCCGAGGAGCAGGGCCAGGCCGCGGCGATCGCCGAGAACATCCTCACTCTCACCGTGCTGCCCACCCCCGTGCTCGCGGTGATCACCGGGGAGGGCGGCAGCGGTGGCGCGCTGGCGCTTGCGGTGGCCGACCGGGTGCTGATGCTGGAGAACGCCGTCTACTCGGTGATCAGCCCCGAGGGGTGTGCGGCGATCCTCTGGCCGGACCGTTCCGCGGCACCCCAGGCCGCCCGCGCGTTGCGACTGACCGCGCCCGACCTGTGTCGGCTCGGGGTGGTCGACGAGGTCGTGCCGGAGCCGTCGAGCGCCGCGCACGACGACCCGGCGGAGACCGCCCACCGGCTGCGTGCCGCCCTGCTGGCCAACCTCCTGCCGCTGCTGGACGTGCCGCCCGCCATGCTGGTCCGCCTGCGCCGGCAACGCTTCCGTCGGTTCGGCGCGAACCGCTCCGGCGTTCAGGCGGGCCGGCGATGACCGCCGGCGACGGGACGGTGTCGACGGTGCAGACCTCCGACGGTGTCGGGGTGGACGGCATGGAGCCCGACGACGGCCGGTTGGACGGCGAGGGGGCACTGGCCGGGCTGCGCCGGCAGGCACAGCACCTGATCGCCGAGCTGTCCGGGCCGGTACGCCGGATCCGGCTGCGGAGCGGGCCGGCGGTGCTGGAGGTCGAGTGGCACCCCGAGGAGTCGACTCGACCGGACGTACCGCTGCCACGGGGCGAGGCGGCACCGGCGGCCGTGCCGGCACCGGGTGCCCCGGCCGCGGTGCTCCGGCCGTCGGTGCCCGGGCGCGCCGCCGTGCGGGCACCGATCGTCGGCACCTTCTACCGGGCGCCGGAGCCCGGCGCGCGACCGTTCGTCGCGGTGGGCGACCTGGTTCGCCCAGGGCAGCCGGTCGCCATCGTCGAGGCGATGAAGTTGATGAACGAGGTGACCGCCGACCGGGCCGGGCGGGTGGTCGCGATCCTCGTCGAGGACGGCCAGCCGGTCGAGTACGACCAGCCGCTGGTCGAGCTGGACCCGGCGTGACGGCGCGGAGTGGGTGACCATGTTCGAGACCGTGCTGATCGCCAACCGGGGTGAGATCGCGTTGCGGGTGCTACGCGCCTGCAAGGAGTTGGGTGTGCGTACGGCGGTGGTCTACTCCGCAGCCGACGCCGACTCGGCGGCGGTCCGCCTCGCCGACCAGGCCGTGCGGATCGGGCCCGCGTCGAGCCGGCGCAGCTACCTCAACGCGGCCGCCATCGTGGAGGCGGCACGGCAGGTGGGCGCGCAGGCCGTGCACCCCGGCTACGGCTTCCTCTCCGAGGACGCCGACTTCGCCGAGATCTGCGCCGACAACGGCCTGACGTTCATCGGTCCGCCACCGGCGGTGATGGCCGCGCTTGCGGACAAGTCGTCGGCTCGCGCACTGATGAGCCGGGCCGGCCTGCCCCTGTCGCCGGGCAGTGTCGCGCCGGTGCCGACCGCCGCTGCGGCGGCCGAGGTGGCCGGGGCCGTCGGCTACCCGGTGATCGTGAAGGCCGCGGCCGGCGGTGGGGGCCGCGGGATGACCGTGGTGCACACCCCGGGTGAGCTGCGCCGGGCGTACGCCCGTACCCGGGCCGCCGCGCAGGCCGCCTTCGGCGACGACCGGGTGTACGTCGAGCGCTACCTCACCGACGCGCGGCACGTCGAGGTGCAGGTGCTCTGCGACGCCCACGGCAACGGGGTGCACCTGGGCACCCGGGACTGCTCGGTGCAGCGTCGGCACCAGAAGCTGATCGAGGAGGCGCCCGCTCCGGCGCTTGCCGCCGCCGTCCTCGACGGCATCGCCGAGACCGCCCTGCGGGGCGCGCTCGCGGTCGGCTTCGTCGGTGCCGGCACGCTGGAGTTCCTCGTCGACGCCGAGGAGAACTTCCACTTCCTGGAGATCAACTGCCGGATCCAGGTGGAGCACCCGGTCACCGAGATGGTCACCGGGATCGACCTGGTGCACGAGCAACTGCACATCGCCGCCGGGGTGCCGCTGCGCCTGCGGCAGGAGGAGATCCGCCTGCACGGCGTCGCGGTCGAGTGCCGGGTCAACAGCGAGGACCCCGGACGCGGCTTCGCCCCCACCCCCGGCCGGTTGGAGCGGTTCACCCCACCCGGCGGCCCGTTCACCCGGGTGGACACCCACGCCAGCGCCGGCTATCTGATCGGCCCCTGGTACGACTCGCTGCTGGCCAAGCTGATCGTCTGGGCGCCCGACCGGGAGTTGGCCCTCAACCGGCTGGAACGTGCCCTGGACGAGTTCGACATCGCCGGTCCGGGCGTACACACCACCATCCCGTTCGTCCGGCGGGTGCTCGACGACGCCGCCTTCCGCAAGGGCCGCTACACCACCGGCCTGGTCGACCGCCTGCTCGCCGTGCCCGCCAAGGAACCGGCCGCCACTCCCGCACCGCGCACCGCGCCCGCCGCAGATCCCGACGCAACCCACAGGAGGACCCGATGACCGTCACCCATGGTCGCCCGATGACCGCCGAGATCACCGACATCCTGGTGGCGCACTGCGGGCTGGACGCCGACGCCGCGGCCCGGGCGCCCGCCGCGTCACTCGAGGAGTTGGGCATGGACTCACTCGCCCTGCTGGAACTCTCCGCGGTCGTCGCCGACCGCTGGCAGGTGAGCATCCCCGAGCAGGCCGGGCAGTTGAGCATCCCGGCGGTGGCCGATCTGGTCGCCCGTCGCGTCGACCCACCCGGACACACCGAGAACAGCGTGGTCATCGACGCGCCGCTGGGGCTGGTCTGGGAGGTCACCAACGACGTGGCGAACTGGACCGAGCTGTTCACCGAGTACGCCGTGGTGGAGATCCTGCACCGCGAGGGACACACCGTGCGGTTCCGGCTCACCATGTACCCCGACGAGAACGGGGTGTCCTGGAGCTGGGTCAGTGAGCGCACCGCCGACCCGGTGAGCAGGCAGGTGCGGGCGCACCGGGTGGAGACCGGGCCGTTCGAGTACATGCGCATCCACTGGCGTTACACCGACGAGGCCGGTGGCACCCGGATGACCTGGACGCAGGACTTCGCGATGAAGCCCACCGCGCCTGTCGACAACGCCGCGATGACCGAGCGGATCAACACCAACAGCGTGATCCAACTCGCGGTGATCAAGGACCGGCTGGAACGGATCGCCTGGCAGCGCGCCGACCAGGGCGCCCCGGCCGCCGGTCACACGCCGACGGAGGCCGACGATGAGTGACCTGAGCACCCGGCCGATCGCCGCCCGGGACGTACCCGCCGACCGCCGCCGCGGCGGCGAACTGCGGGTGCTGCTCGGCCCCCGCACCGTCGGCAGCACCTCGGGCTTCCTCGGGGTGGCCACGCTCGAACCGGGGGAGCGGATCGCCGAGCACTACCACCCGTACAGCGAGGAGTTCCTGTACCTGGTGCGGGGCGCGATCACCGTCGACCTGGACGACCAGCCGACGCTGCTGGCCGCCGGCGAGGGGCTGTTCGTGCCGGTCAACGTGCGACACCGACTCCGCAACACCGGCGTCGAACCGGCCGAGGTGGTCTTCCACCTGGGCCCGCTCGCCCCCCGGCCCGAGCTGGGGCACGTCGACACCGAGCTGGTGGAAGCACCATGACCGGGCGCCGCACGGTGGTGACCGGGGTCGGGGTGGTCGCCCCGGGAGGCGCCAGCCGGGACCGCTTCTGGAAGACCATCACCGAGGGACGGACCGCCACCCGGCGGATCAGCTTCTTCGACCCGTCCGCGTTCCGGTCGCAGATCGCGGCGGAGTGCGACTTCGACCCGGTCGCGGCGGGGCTCAGCGAGGCCGAGCGACGCCGGGCCGACCGGTACGTGCAGTTCGCGCTGGCCTGCTCCGCCGAGGCGGTGGCCGACGCCCAACTGGTGCTCACCGACGCCGAACGGGACCGGGCCGGGGTGGTGCTGGGCACGGCGGTCGGCGGCACGATGGCATTGGAGCAGGAGTACGTCACCGTCAGCGAGCACGGCCGGCGTTGGCTCGTGGACGCGGCGCGCGGTGGCCCGTACCTCTATCAGGCGCTGGTGCCCAGCAGCCTCGCCGCGGACGTGGCCTGTCGGCACGGGTTGCACGGCCCGGCGCAGGTCGTCTCCACCGGCTGCACCTCCGGCATCGACGCGATCGGGTACGCCCACCAGATGATCGTGGACGGTGAGGCAGACGTGATGCTCGCCGGCGCGGCCGACTCGCCGATCTCACCGGTCACCGTCGCCTCGTTCGACGCGATCAAGGCGACCAGCCCGGACAACGACGACCCGGCGCACGCCTCCCGCCCGTTCGACGCCGACCGGCACGGGTTCGTGCTCGCCGAGGGCGGTGCCGTGCTGGTGTTGGAGGAGGCCGGGCACGCCCGGCGGCGCGGGGCGCACATCTACTGCGAGGTGGCCGGCTACGCCAGCCGCAGCAACGGCTTCCACATGACCGGGCTCCGCCCGGACGGGCTGGAGATGAGCCTCGCCGTCACCGACGCGCTCAAGCAGGGACGGATCCTGCCCGAGCAGGTCTCCTACATCAGCGCACACGGCTCGGGCACCCGGCAGAACGACAGGCACGAGACGGCCGCGTTCAAGCGGGCGCTGGGCCAGGCCGCGTACCGGGTGCCGATCAGCTCGATCAAGTCGATGGTCGGGCACTCGCTCGGCGCGATCGGGTCGATCGAGATGGCCGCCTGCGCCCTCGCCATCGAGTTCGGCGTGGTGCCCCCGACGGCGAACTGGAGCACCCGGGACCCGGAGTGCGACCTGGACTACGTACCCAACGAGGCGCGGGAGGTACCGGTGGACGTCGCCCTCTCGGTGGGCAGCGGCTTCGGTGGCTTCCAGTCGGCGATGGTGTTCCGTCGGCTGCTCGGCGGGGTGCCGGCGTGAGCGAGCGTAGTGAGCGAGCCATCAGGCACGGCAGCGCCGAGGTCGCTCGCGCGGTGGTGACCGGCATCGGGGTGGTCGCGCCGAGCGGCATCGGCGCGGACGCGCACTGGCGCACCGTCCTCGCCGGCACCCGCCGGACCGGGCCGATCACGCTGTTCGACCCGGCCGGCTATCCGACCCGCTTCGGTGGGGAGGTGCCCGGCTTCACCCCCGACTCCTACGCCGACAGTCGGCAACTGGTGCAGACCGACAGGTGGACACACCTCGGCTTCGCCGCCACCCGACTGGCGTTGGCCGACGCGGGCCTGCCCGAGCGGGCTCCCGACCCGTACGGCTACGCGGTCACCCTGGCCAGTTCGTCCGGGGGCAACCTGTTCGGGCAGCGGGAGCTGCAACGCCTGTGGGGAGGCGCGTCGCGCACGGTCGGGGCGTACCAGTCGATCGCCTGGTTCTACGCGGCAAGCGTCGGGCAGCTCTCCATCCACCACCAGTTCAAGGGCCCGAGCGGGGTGCTGGTCGCGGAGTCGGCCGGCGGGTTGGACAGCCTGGCGCACGCCGCCCGCGCGGTGCGCCGGGGCACCCCGGTCGTGATCGCCGGGGCCACCGAGTGCCCGCTGAGCCCGTACGCGCTCGCCTGCCAACTGCGGTCGGGGCTGCTCAGCGACGTCGCCGACCCGGAGCGGGCGTACCGACCGTTCGACGCCACGGCCAGCGGCTACCTGCCGGCCGAGGGGGGAGCGGTGTTCGTGGTGGAGGAGTTGGGCCACGCCCTGGCCCGGGGCGCCCGGGTCTACGGCGAGGTGAGCGGGTGGGGCTCCACCCACGACGCCGCGCACACCACGGCGGACAGCGCCGGTGACTTCACCCAGTACGCGCGGGCGATGCGCCTGGCCCTGGACCGGGCCGGCGTCGCCGCGGCCGGGATCGACGTGGTGCTGCCCGACGCGCTCGGTGTGCCCCGCTACGACCGCAGCGAGGCCGAGGCGCTGCGTGCCGTGTTCGCCGACCGGCCGCCCCCGGTGACCACGCAGAAACCGCTCACCGGTCGGGCGTACCAGGGCGGCTCGGCGCTGGACGTGGCCACCGCGCTGCTCGCCTTCGCCCACGACACGCTTCCCGCGTCGGCCGGACCGGACGAGGTGGCCGAGGGCTGCGAGCTGGATTTCCTGCGCGAGCACCGCCGACCGCGCAGCCGACTCGCGCTGGTCTGCGCGCGGGGCTTCGACGGGTTCAACAGTGCGCTGGTCCTGCGCGGGGCAGAGCCGATGAGGGGAGAGGCGTCATGAGCGACAAACGGGCCCGGGTGGTCTTCCTGGTACGGGTGCCGGTGCCGCGCACCGAGCAGTTCCTCGCCGCGTACGAGCAGGTGCGGCACCTGGTCGCCGGTGGCGTGCCGGGGCACCTCGTCGACCAGGTGTGCCGGTCGTCGACCGACCCGGAGCAGTGGTTGATCACCAGCGAGTGGACGAGCCTGGCCGACTTCGAGGACTGGGAGCGCAGCGAGGAGCACCGCGAGCTGGTGCGCCCGATGCGGGAGTGCTTCACCGACGCCCGTTCGCTGCGCTTCCACATCCACGCCCAGACCCCAGCCCTGCCCTGACGGCCCGCGCGCGCCACCCCTGCCCCGTCCCGCCCCCGTCGATCATGGAGTTGTGGTGGGCAACAAAACGCCTCTTACCAGAACAACTCAGGCACCATAACTCCATGATCGACGGCCTCGTCTCCGCGATCTTGCACTTACTGTCGTGACATAGGGTGCACTTGACGCATTTCGGCGACCGAAAGTGCAAGATCGGCGGGGCGGGACTCGGCGCTGCCTTGGCTGCGCCGGGCAGGGTCGACATTGGCGCGGGTGCGCGTAGGGTCCTGGAACCATGAGGGTACTGATCTCGGTGGATTTGGAGGGCATCTCGGGGGTTGTGCATCCGACCGAGACGAATCCGGATCGGTACGACTACGAACGTGGTCGGGCGCTGATGACGGCCGAGGCGAACGCGGCGGTCGCCGGGGTGCTCGATGCCAAACCCGAGGCGGTGGTGTGGGTCGCCGACGCACACGGGTCGTTTCGGAACATCCTGCCGGAGGACCTCGACCGGCGTGTCCACCTCGTGCGTGGCAAACCCCGCCCGCTGGGCATGCTCGCCGGGCTGGACGAGCACACGGACGCCGTTCTGTTCGTCGGCTATCACGCTCGGGCCGGTGCCGGGCCCGCCGTGCTCGCGCACACGATCAGCGACGCCATCCTCGACGTGCGGGTGGCCGGACGACCGCTTGGCGAGATCGGCCTCAACGCCGCCATGGCCGGCCACTTCGACGTGCCCGTCGTGCTGCTCAGCGGAGACGACACCGCCTGCGCGGAGTTCGGTGAGCTGGTGCCCTCGGCGGTCACCGTCGCCGTCAAGCAGACCCTGGGTCAGGCCGCCGCGGTGGCCCTGCATCCGCAGGAGGTACGGGAGCTGCTGCGCCACGCTGCCGCCGACGCGGTCGCCCGGCGCGCCTCGATCCCGCCGGTGAAGCTGGCCGGGCCGCTGGACGTCGAGGTCGACCTGTACGGGCCGTACATGGTCGACCTCGCGGTTCTGGTGCCGGGTGTGGTCCGGGTCGGCGGCGGGCGGACGGTCGCCTTCCGCGCCGCCGACGTCGCCGAGGCGTACCGGCTGGTTCAGCTGCTCGTTCAACTCGCCAGCATCAAACCGGGCTAGGGTGTTGGCCCGCCGAGCGCGCCTTGGAGGCGCACTCCTCGACCGCACCCGCTGAGCGCGCCGCCATCGGCCGTCCGGTTGAGGCCGCGCGACGGTTGTGCGAGGCGTCATGTCTCGGTGACGCTCCGCCGAATCGCCCGCCCGATCCTGTCCGACGAACGGGCTGTCGGCAATCCGGCTGGCCGCTGCTTTTGATCCATCCATTCGCATCTAGCAATGGCCCTGCGGGCGTCGTATGGTTCCCCGCAGCACCCCGACAAGCGTACGTGATGGGCGGATTCGCCCTCTTTCATGCTGGGCGGTGAACGGCAGTGACGGCAGAAGATCCTACGGCGACAGACCCCGGCTGGGTGGACGATGTCCTCTTCGCCGGTCACCCGACCGACGTTTGTCTCCGTCTGCCCGAGCCGGTCGACAGGTCCACTCTGCACCGGTTGGTCACCGCGGCGCAGGACCGGTTGACCGCCGCCGGGCTGCGCCCAGGCGGTGCCGCGGCGCTGCGGATGCCGCCGTCGCTGGCGTACGTGGTGAACCTGCTGGCCACCTGGCGCGCCGGGGGGCAGGCGATCCTGCTCGACCACCGGCTCACCGACCACGAGGTGGACCGCGCGCTGACCCGGTTGACCCCGCAGGTGGTGGTCGCTCCGGTGCGCAGCGGTGGCGGCGCGCTGAGGATCTTCGTCGACGTCACCGAGGGCGTCACTCCGTACGCCGACCGTCCGGCGGTCAGCGGCCACGCCGTGATCCAACTCAGCTCCGGCTCCACCGGCCCGTCCAAGGTGATCGGTCGCACCGCCGCCGACCTGGTCGCCGAGGTGCACCGCTACACCCGGATCGACGGGGTGGCACTGCCCGGCGAGCGGATCATCCTGCTGCCCTCGATGGTGCACGTGCTCGGCCTGGTCGGCGGCCTGCTCTACGGGCTGCACGCCGGGGTCGAGCTGGTGCCGCCGGAGCGGCTCAGCGGCGACGCGGTGCTCGCCGCGATCACCGCCGACACCACACCGGCCACCGTGCTGGGTGTGCCCTTCCACATCGGACTGCTCGCCTCCACTAGGCCGGCCGGTCCACTGCCCCAGCTGCGGCGGATGACCACCGGAGGCGAGCTGGTGCCGGCCGCCGTCGCCAGGGCGTTCACCGACCGGTACGGGGTGCCCCTGGGCAACATGTACGGGATGACCGAGGTCGGGGTGATCGGCACCGACCTGCACGGCGCGCACCGACCGTCGATCGCCCCGGCCCCCGGCATCGAGGTCCGCGAGTCCGGCGGTGAGCTGTGGGTGTCCTGCCCGGCGTCGCCGTACGTCGGGTTGAGCGACCCGACCCGCTGGTCCGACGGCTGGCTGCACACCCGCGACGCCGGCACCGTCGATGCGGCCACCGGCCTGGTCACGGTACGCGGTCGACTCGACTCGCAGGTCTCCGTCGGCGGGATGAAGGTCGACCTGACCGAGGTGGAGGCCACCGTCGCCGAGTTGACCGGGGTGGCCGCGGCGGTGGTGGTCTGGGACGACGGCATCACCGCGTACGTCCAACCCGACGGCCCGCTGTCGGAGGAGACACTGGACAAGCTCCTCGCCGAACGGTTGGCCGGCTACAAACGGCCCCGGTCGCTGCACCTGCTCGACCAGTTGCCCCGTACCACGACCGGCAAGCTCGTCCGCTCGACCGACGCGCTGCGCTCGGCGGTCACCCCGTGACCGGGCCGCTGCACCACCTCGACGTCGACAGTCGTGCTCGCCCGCGCGGCGACCGCCAGGACGAGACCCTGGTCCAACCGCGGGTGACCGACCCGCAGGGTCTCGACGCCGGGCACCGGCCGCAGCGGCAGCCCCGGCGGCGGCATCAGCCGGTGCAGCCCGCCACCGCGCAACCCCTGCCCGAGCGCCTTGCCGACCGCCTCCTTCGCGGTCCACAGCCGCAGGAAGTCCACCGTCCGGCAAGCCTCGGGCCGATCGCCCAACCAGGCCAGCTCGGCGGGCGGGAACCAGCGGCGGGCCAGCGCGAGCGCCGGCAGCGGGCGGACGCGTTCCACGTCCACCCCGACCGCACCGCTTCGGCGGGCGGCCACCACCACCAGCCCGGCGGTGCGGCTGACGCTGACCGCCAGCTCGACCGGCCCGGTGGCCGCGTCCACCCGGACGACCGGCCGTCCGGCGCGGTCGTGCGTCAACAGCACCTCGGCCCGCGCGCCGGCGAGCAGCAGAGCGCTCGCCCGCCGCAGCAGCACAGCGGCCGGATCCGGCTGACCGCCGGTGTCCCGGCCGACCCACACGTAGACGGTGTCCCGACCGGACACCGTCAGCTGAGCCACGCAGAGAGGGTATCCATGAGAGCCGAGGTCCGCGCCTTCGTCGTCGAGCAGCTCGCCGACATGAACTACGACGTCGAGGGGCTCGACGACGACACCACGCTCGGCCCCTCCGGCGTCGACCTGGAGTCCCTCGCCCTGGCCGACCTGTCGGTGCGGGTCGAGGACCGCTACGGCGTGACGTTCGCCGACGACGAGTCGGAGCAGCTTGCCCTGATGACCGTCGGCGAGTTCACCGCCATGGTCGCCGATCGCGTCGCCGAGACCACGAGCGACAAACGCTGATGAGCGGTCAGCCCGATCTGGGGCGAGCTGACCTGTTGACCATGCTCGCCGAACTCAGTGCGAAACCAGCGACCGAGGTGTCCGACCGGATCGGCTCGATGGAGCTGGCCTGGCTGGTGCACCTCGTGGAGCAGCGCTACGACCGCCGGCTCGACCTCGCCGACGACGAGCTTGCCGGCATCCGCACCGTCGACGACGCCCTGGCGGTGTTCCGGGCGTCGTTGACCGCTTCCGCAGATGGTTGAGGCGCGTGTCGTCCAGCTCACCGGCATGTCCGCGATCAGCGCCCTGGGCAGGGGCGTCGACGCGCTGCTCGCCGGTGTGCTGGCCGGTGTGCCGGCGTTCCGGTCGGTAGATCGGTTCGACACCGCCGCCCGCCGGGTCACCGCGGCGGCCACCCTGCCCGACGTCGGTACGCTCCCCGACGAGCTGGCGGCCGCGATCGACGCGGCGTGCCGGGGGGCCGGCCTGAACCGCGCGCAGCGCGCCAGTTCCGCGCTGCTCCTCGCCGTACACGGTGGCCCGCCCCCCGGTGCGGGCCCGGCGCCGGCCGTGCTCGCCGGCCAGCTCGCCGCCCGGTGCGGTCTGTCCGGTCTCACCCGGGTCTACACCAGCGCCTGCGTGTCGGCCAGCACGGCGGTGGCCGACGCCACCGCCCGGATCACCCGGGGTGACGTCGAGCGGGTGGTGGTCGCGGCCGGCTATCTGGTGGAGCCGGACCAGTTCGCGCTCTTCGACGCCGGTCGCGCCCTCGCGGTCGACGGGGCGGTCCGTCCGTTCAGCACCGGCCGCCGGGGTCTGCTGCTGGGTGACGGCGTGGCCGCGGTGGTCCTCGAGTCCAGTGCCGGGCGTCGGGGCGGGGCCGAGCCGATTGCCGCCGTGGTCGGTTGGGGACGGGCCGGTGACGCGTTCCACCCCTGCCAACCGGAGCCCGGCGGCAGCGGGTTGGCCCGCGCGGTCGACGGCGCGTTGCGCCGGGCCGGGCTGCCACCGCAGGCCGTCGGTTACGTCAACGCCAACGCCACCGGCACCGCGCAGAGCGACGCCGCCGAGGCGGCCGCACTGCGCCGCGCCCTCGGCGAGTACGCCGCCGAGGTTCCGGTCAGCTCCACGAAGTCGGTGCACGGGCACGCGCTGGAGGCGTCCGGGCTGCTCGAACTGATGGTCACCGCGCTCGCGCTGCGCCACGGTGAGCTGCCGGTCAACGCCGGCTGGCAGGGCCCCGACGAGGCGTGCCCACTGAACGTGGTGACCGACCGTCCACAGCGGTCGCACGCCACCCACGCCCTGACCCTGAACGCCGCCTTCGGCGGCGCCAACACCGCCCTCCTGGTCGGCGTCGGATGACCGCCGCCCACTCCCCGCGATCTTGCACTTTCTGTCCCGACGAATCCGACCAAGCGCCCGAAACGACGACCGAAACTGCAAGATCGCCGGGGGAGAGGGCGGGGGTGGGGGCGGGGCCGGGGGAGAGGGCGGGGGTGGGGGTGGGGGAGCGGGCGAGGGGCTCTTGGCCGGAGGTTGGGGACGACGACGGGGTGGCGGGGGTGCCGGGGTTCGTGCACTCGGACTTCGCGCCGGTGGTGGTCGCCGTCGCTCAGCGGTGTCTCGAGCGGGGGTACGGGGCTGCCGGGGTGCCGGCCGGGGTGCGGACGGGGATCGTGCTGGTCAGTGCCAGCGGCGATCTCGCCAGCGCCCAGCACGTACGGGCGAGCGTCGAGGCCGGCGGGCGGGTCGGCCCGCTGTTCTTCTTCCAGTCCGTGCCCAACAGCGTCGCCGGGCACATCGCGGCCCGTTGGCACCTGCGCGGCCCGGTGGTCTGCCTCAGCCCGACCGGCGACCCGTACGCCGACGGCGTCGCCGAGGCCGACCTGCTGCGCGACGACGGCGACGCCGACGAGGTGTTGCTGATCCTGATCGAACAGGCACCCGACGGGCCGACCGAGGCGGTCGCGGTGCTGCTGGGGGGAGGAGTACGACCATGAGGACACCGGGACTGCGCGGCACCCTGGCCGCCGACACCGAGCTGGGCGCGGGCAACGTCCTGGCCCGGGTTCTGGCGCACGGCGCCGACCCGGACGGGCCCGGCCTGACCTTCGACACCGCAGTCGACGGGCACCCCGCCGAGACGCCACTGACGCTGGGGCGGCTCGACGAGCGGGTCGCCGCCCGCGCCGCCTGGCTGCACGAGCGGGGGGTACGCCCCCGCGACCCGGTCGCCGTCTGGGCCACCGCCGCCGCCGACATGGTGCTCAGCTTCCTGGCGCTGACCCGCCTCGGGGCGATCCCGGCGCTGATGAACGGCAAACTCCGTCCGGACATCGCCGCCGAGTACATTCGCCGCCTGCGGGGCGTCGGTGTGCTGGCCGACGACGCGCACACGGCGCTGCTGGCCGGGCACGAACTGGGCGTACCGCTGCTCGGCACCCCCGCCGAGGCCGGCGCCGGCGACCCCGCCTCGGCCCCGGCGCACTACCGGCACCACCCGGACGACCCGATCGTGATCACCCACACCTCGGGCACGACAGGTGTGCCCAAGGCGGTGCTGCACTCACACGCCAGTCTCTTCGCCGCCACCCGGCACCTGCTCGGCATGCCGCAGGCGCAGGGCACCACCCGGATCCTCAACGCGCTGCCCGCACCGCACGCCGCCACGGTGCTCATGGTCAACCAGGCGCTGGGCAACCGCGCGCAGATGTTCCTGCTCTCCGAGCAGGGCGGCGAGCAGGTGCTCGACGCGATCCAACGGTGGCGGCCCGACGGGGTGTTCGGCTTCTCGGTGACCTGGGCGGAGCTGGCCCGCTTCGACCTGTCCGGGTACGACCTGGACTCGGTGCGGTTGTGGTTCAACACCGGCGACGCCTCGCACGAGCCGCACATCCGCCGGCTGGTCGCGGTCGGTTGGCGCGACACCATCACCCGCGACGGGGTGGCGACGGTCCCCGGCTCGGTCTTCATCGACGGGTTGGGCTCCAGCGAGATGGGGCACTCGATGTTCCACATCACCCACCGCGCCGACACCGACAGGTACGGCCGCTGCATCGGCCGCCCCTACCGGTTCGCGAAGGTGGCGGTGCTCGACGCCGACGGTGAGCCGGTGCCGGTCGGCGAGGTCGGTTTCCTGGGCATCGACTCACCGTCGCTGTTCCGGGGCTACTGGAACGACTCGGTCACCACCTACCGTTTCCGTCAGCGCGGCTGGTACCTCACCGGTGACCTGGTGCGCGTCGACGCCGACGGCCGCTACTACCACCTGGACCGGGCGGTGGACTCGGTCGACGCCGGTGCCGGGCGGCGCTTCTACACCGCGCTGTCCGAGGAGCGGATCCTCGCCGCCTGCCCGGACGTCACCGACTGCACCGTGGTGATCGTCGCGGAGGGCGGCGAGGTGGTGACCGACGTCCTGCTGGAGTTGGCCGCCGGCGCCGACGAGGCCGAGGACCGCACCGAGCGGGTCCGCGCCGCCCTCGGCGCGGACGTCGGGGCCACCCTGCGCCGGGTCGTGCCGGTGCGCTCGGCCGACATCCCGGTGACCGTGACCGGCAAGGTCCGCAAGGTGGTCCTGCGCGAGCGCTACCTCACCGAGGCCGGCTCGTGACCGCCCTGATCACCGGAATGGGGCTGTTCACCCCGGCCGGGCGGGGCGTCGAGGAAACTTTCGACGCGTTGACCACCGGCCGGTCCGGGCTGGGCCGCCCGCCCGAGGGGCACCCGGCCGCGCAGTCGCTCGACGTCGCCGGCGTGCTGCCCGAGATCGACCCACGGACCGTCGCGTCCGGCCCGGAGACCCGGGTGCTGGACCGGATCGTCGTACTCGCCCTGCTCGCCGCCGCCGACGCCCTCACCGACGCCGGCATCGAGGTGGGCCGCGACGTCGACCCGGACCGGATCGGTGTGATCGTCGGTGGGGTCGGCGGGATGGCCACCCTGGAGTCGCAGGTGCTGGCCCGGGCGGCGCGAGGGCGGGCGGCGGTCAGCCCGTACCTGCTCACCGGGATCCTGCCGAACATGCCGGCGGCGCGGATCGCCATCGCGCACGGCATCCGGGGCTACAGCTCGTCGGTCGGCACCGCCTGCGCCTCCGGTGCGCAGGCGGTCGCCGACGGGGTCCGGCTCATCGCGACAGGTGAGGTCGACGTGGTGGTCTGCGGGGCCAGCGAGGCGCCGCTCTTTCCGACCTTCGCCGACACCTTCGGCAACGCGCGGGCGTTGGCGCGCGCCGGCACCGACCCGGGTCGGGCCAGCCGGCCCTTCGACACGTCCCGCAGTGGGTTCGTCCTGTCCGAGGGCGCCGCGCTGCTGGTGCTCGAACGCGCCGAGCACGCCGCGGCGCGCGGCGTCGTCGGGTACGCCGAGGTGGCCGGCCACGGCGCGACTACCGACGCGTACCACCCGACCGCACCCCGCCCGGACGGCCTCGGCGCGGCGGCGTGCGTCCGCCGGGCGCTGCGCAGCGCCGGTGTGCCGGCGGCGGCGGTCGGCTACGTCAACGCGCACGGCACCGGCACGAAGCTCGGTGACATCGCGGAGACCACCGCCCTCGCCGACGTCTTCGGCGTCGGCGGCGTGCCGGTCAGCTCCACCAAGGCGCTCACCGGCCACCTGCTCGGCGCCTCCGGGGTGCTGGAGGCGGCGGCCACCGCGTTGGCGCTCGGTCGGGGGCTGCTGCCGCCGACGTACCACCTCGACGATCCCGACCCGGCCTGCCCGGCGGACCACATCCGTGGCACCCCCCGCAAGGCCGACGTCGAGTACGCGGTCACCAACTCGTTCGGGTTCGGCGGTCAGAACGTGAGCCTGGTGCTGGCGCGCGTCGCCGAGCCGAGGGGGTGATCGACGGGGCAACCCGGGCGGGGCGCGTCCGGGCCGGCAACACGGGGGGAACCGTGGGAAGGGTTATCAGGGGACATGGACATCCGTGGCATTGACCACATCGAACTCTACGTGGGGGACGCCCGACAGGCGGCCTTCTACTTCAGCACCGCAGTCGGCTTCGAGATCTGTGGCCAGGGCGGTCCGGAGACCGGGCTGGCCGGGCAGCGCTCGCTGCTGCTCTGCCACGGCGACATCCGGCTGCTGCTCACCTCCGGGTTGAGCGCCGACCATCCGGCCGCCCGGTACGTGCAGCGCCACGGCGACGGCATCGCGGTCGTCGCGGTGGAGGTCGACGACGTGCCGGCCGCGTACGCCGAGCTGGTGGGTCGGGGCGCGACCGGGGTGACGCCGCCGACCACCCGCACCGGCGCGGACGCCGAGGTGGTGGTCGCCGAGGTGGACGGCTTCGCCGACGTGCGGCACCGGCTGGTGCAGCGCCGGGGTGAGCGGGGCGACTTCCTGCCCGGGGCCATCACCCCGGCGACGTCGACGTCGCCGGGCCACCCGCCGGTGCTCGCCGAGATCGACCACCTGGCGGTCTGCGTGCCGCCCGGCCAGCTCGACGAGACGGTCCGGCACTTCGAGGCGCTGTTCGGCTTCGCGCAGATCTTCGAGGAGCACATCGAGGTCGACGGGCAGGCGATGAACTCCAAGGTGGTGCAGAGCCCGACCGGGCGGGTCACCGTGGTGCTGCTCGAACCGGACCGCTCGCGGCGGCCGGGGCAGATCGACGCGTTCCTCGACCAGCACGCCGGTGGGGGAGTGCAGCACCTGGGGCTGCGCACCGACGACATCGTCGGCGCGGTGGAGGCGTTGGGCCGGCGCGGGGTGCGCTTCGCCGGCACGCCGGCCAGCTACTACGACGCCCTGGAGGCGCGGGTCGGTCAGGTGGACGCCCCGCTGGACCGGCTGCGCGAGCTGGGGGTGCTCGTCGACTCCGACCACGACGGCCAGCTGTTGCAGATCTTCGCCGAGTCGATGCACGTGCGTCGCACGCTCTTCCTGGAGCTGATCGAGCGGCGCGGCGCGCGGGGCTTCGGCAGCGGCAACATCAAGGCGCTCTACGAGGCCAAGGAACGGGAACTGGCCGCCGCGGCGGCCACCCCACAGGGGGTGGGGGCGTGACCGCAACGGAGTACGAGCCGACGTTGACCGCCGAGGAGCGGGCGCTGCTGCCGTCCGACGAGGACGTGCGGCACTACGCCGAGCACGGCTGGTACCTGTCGAAGAAGGTGTTCACCGACGACGAGGTGGACGCCCTCGCCGCCGCCACGCAGCGCTACTACGACGGGGAGCGCGACCGTCGGCTGCCGGTACGCCCACCGAAGCTCGCCTACTGGGACCCGTCCAAGGGCCCGGTGCAGCGGCACAACGACTACGTCCACCACGAGCACGACGGGCTCGGCGCGATCCTGCGCAAGCCGCTGATCGGCGCGGTCGCCGCCCGGCTGGCCGAGGCCGACGAGATCCGGGTCTTCCAGTCCACGCTGATCTACAAGCCGCCGATCGACGGGGAGCCCAGCAACATCGTGCCCTGGCACTTCGACAAGCACTACTGGGCGTCCTCGTCGTCGGAGAAGATGCTCACCGCGTTCATCCCCTTCCACGACTGCGGCGAGGAGATGGGCACCATCACCATGGTCGACGGCTCGCACCGCTGGAAGGAGATCGGCGCGGACGACACCGTGGTGCGGCACTTCGCCGACCGGGACCGCAGCCAGTTGGAGGAGATGCTGGCCGAGAACGCCGCGTACAACGGCGCGGAGATCCGCAAGATCCCGATGGTGATCCCCAAGGGACACGTGAGCTTCCACCACTGCCGCACCTACCACGGCAGTGGGCCCAACGTCAGCGGTCGGCCCCGACAGGCGATCTCGCTGCACCTGCAGGACGGCGACAACGCCTGGCGGGAGTATCCGCTCTCCGACGGCACGCTCGCCGCGTACAACCACGACGTGCTGGTCCGCCGCACCCACGACGGGCGGCCGGACTACGCGGACCCCGACTACTGCCCGGTCATCTGGCGCCACCGCGCCCAGCAGGGAGGCTGACATGTCACGGTACGACTGGGGCCAGACACACCCCGGCATCGAGCGGTTGGAACAGGCGGTGACCGACCGGCGCGACGTGGTGGTCAAGCACCCGCTCTACGCCAACCTGGACACCCACGAGGCGCTCGTCACCTTCATGGAGCACCACGTCTTCGCGGTCTGGGACCTCATGTCCCTGCTGAAGTCGCTGCAACGGCAACTGACCTGCGTCAGCGTGCCGTGGATTCCGACCGGCAGCCGCCGCCTCATCAACGACATCGTCATGGTCGAGGAGAGCGACGAGCTGGACGGCGGCTACATCAGCCACTTCGAGCTGTACGTGCGGGGCATGGCCGAGGCCGGCGCGGACACCACCGCGGTGAACGCGCTCGTCGACCTGCTGCGCGCCGGCCGGCCGGTCACCGAGGCGCTCACCGAGGCGGGCGCGCCGGCCGCCTCGGCGAGGTTCGCCGCGACGACCTGGCAGATCATCGAGTCCACCCCGGTGCACTGCCAGGCGGCGGCCTTCGCGTTCGGTCGGGAGGACCTGATCCCGGACATGTTCACCCAGGTCGTCTCGGTGAACGAGCGCAGCAACCGGTTGCACACGTTCGTCGACTACCTGGAGCGGCACATCGAGGTCGACGGCGAACAGCACACCCCGATGGCCATGCAGATGCTCGCCGACCTGTGCGGCGACGACGACACCAAGTGGCGGGAGTGCGCCGACACGGTGAACACCGCCCTGGCCGCCCGGGCCCGGCTCTGGGACGACATCCTGGCCGCCATCAAGGGCCCGGCGTGACCGACGCCGACCCGGTCCGGCTCTACCGCACGGTCCGGCTGATCCGCCGGTTCGAGGAACGGGCGGTGGAGCTGGTCCACGGCGGGCAGATCGCCGGCGGCATCCACCCGTACCTCGGTCAGGAAGGGGTGGCCGCCGGCGTCTGCGCGGCCCTGGGCGCCGACGACGTGCTTGCCGGAACCCACCGCGGGCACGGGCACGTCCTGGCCCGGGGGGCCGACCCGGCCCGGATGCTCGCCGAGCTGTGCGGCCGGGTCACCGGCCTCAACGCCGGCCGGGGCGGTTCGATGCACGCCGCCGACCTGAGCATCGGGGTGCTCGGCGCCAACGCGATCGTCGGCGCCTCGGGTGCGATCATCACCGGCGCGGTCTGGGCCCACCGCCGACGGGGCCGCGACACCGTCGGGGTGAGCTTCTTCGGCGACGGCGCGGTCAACGAGGGGATGCTGCTGGAGGCGTTCAACCTGGCCGCGCTCTGGCGGGTGCCGGTGCTGTTCGTCTGCGAGAACAACGGCTACGCCACCACCATGCCGGTCGCCGGCGCGGTGGCCGGCAGCATCGCCGGCCGGGCCACCGCCTTCGGCATCCCGGCCGCCGAGGTCGACGGTCAGGACCCCGAGACGGTACGCGTCGCCGCGTCCGCCGCCGTCGCGCGCATGCGCGCCGGCGGCGGCCCCGAGCTGATCGAGGCCCGGACCCACCGCTTCGACGCCCACCACACCTTCGAACACGCGGTACGCCTCGACTACCGCCCACCCGACGAGGTGACCCGTGCCCGGTCCCGGGACCCGGTGCGCATACAGGGTGAGCGGTTGACCGACGCCGACCGGGCAGCAGTGGACGCCGAGGTCGAGGCGACAGTCGACGCGGCGGTCCGGTTCGCCCTGGACAGCCCCGAACCCGACCCGGCCGACGCGTTGACCTACCTGTACGCCAGTGGCCTGACCGCTCGCACCGGAGGTGGGTGAGGTGCCCCGACTGTCGTACCGGCGGGCGTTGACCCGGGCCCTCGCCGACGAGTTGGCCCGCGACGAGGCGGTGTTCCTGCTCGGCGAGGACATCCAGGTGGGGGCGTCGCTGGTGACCACCGGGCTGGCCAAGCGGTTCGGCACCGAACGGGTCCGTGACACCCCCCTGTCCGAGCAGGCGTTCACCAGCTTCGCCACCGGGGCGGCGCTGGCCGGGCTGCGGCCGGTGATCGAGTTCCAGATCCCGTCGCTGCTGTTCCTGGTCTTCGAGCAGATCGTCAACCACGCGCACAAGTTCCCGTTGATGACCGGCGGCCAGTGCAGTGTCCCCGTCACCTACCTGGTGCCCGGCTCCGGCTCGCGTACCGGGTGGGCCGGGCAGCACTCCGACCACCCGTACAGCCTCTTCGCCCACGTCGGCGTGGTCACCGTCGTGCCGGCCACCCCGGCCGACGCGTACGGGCTGCTGGTCACCGCGATCCGTCACGACGACCCGGTGGTGGTGTTCGCCCCCGCCGCCGCGATGGACGTCCGCGACGACGTCGACGACCTGTCGCCGGTGCCGCTGGGCCGGGGGCGGATCCACCGCTTCGGCGACGACGTGACGGTGGTCGCGATCGGGCACCTGGTGCACGACGCGCTCGCGGTCGCCGAGGAGCTGGCCGACCAGGTCTCGGTGGAGGTGTTCGACCCGCGCACCCTGTACCCGTTCGACATCGACGGCCTCACCGAGTCGGTGACCCGCACCGGGCGACTCGTGGTGCTCGACGACGGCAACCGCTCCTGCGGGATGGCCGCCGAGATCATCGCCTCGGTGGTGGAGCGGGTCCGGTTGCTCGCCCCACCGCGCCGGGTGACCCGGCCGGACGGCGCGGTGCTGCCGTTCGCGCCGGCCCTGGACCGGGCCGTCCAGCCCGGCCGGCACCAGCTCGCCACCGCCATCCACCTGACCATGAAGGACTCATCATGATCGACCCGAACTACCCGTGGCCGCCGGCGGACCGGGCCTGGACCGACCTGCCGGAGTCGGCCCGTCGGGCCATGGTGGCCAGTGGAGCGGCGGCCTGGGAGCAGGTCTTCCACGGTCGGGCCACGTACAACAAGCAGTGGCGGTTGGCCCGCCCTCCGGTGCTCACCGCCGACGCCTGGCGGGAGCTCAACGACGTCTGCGACCGGCTCGCCCAGCTCATCCTCGACGCCTGCCGTCGTCGGGCCGGCACCGCCGGCGAGCTGCGCCGGCTGCTCGGGGTGCCGGTGGGGGAGACTCGCCTGCTGGACGAGTCCGAGCCGCTGACCGAGGCGCTGCTGGCCGCGTACCGCCCGGATGTGATCTTCTCCGGCGGGGTGCCGAAGTTCGTCGAGTACAACATCGACAGCAGCCTCGGCGGCGGGTTCGACGCCGACACCGTCGTCCAGCGGTACGCGGCCCTCTACCAGGAGCAGGGCATCCTCGACGACCTGCCGGTGCGGGCCGCGCCGTCGCTGCTGGACCAGCGGTTCGTGGCGATCCGCGAGGAGCTGCGGCTGCCCGAGGGCGCGCGGGTGGCGTTGCTGATGGACTTCGACGGCGACTACCCCGGCCTCGACGACCCACAGACCTTCATCCGGATCCTCGACCCTCTCGCCGTACGGGCCCGTGACTTCGGCATCGACCTGGTCATCGCGCCGGTGGCCACCGCCACCCTGGACGTCGACAACCGCCTGGTCGTGGACGGCGCGCCTGTCGACGCGCTGTTCCGGTTGTTCGTGCCCAACCGGGTCACCCCGACCGCCGGCCTGGACGCGGTGGCCATGGCCCTCGCCGCCGGCACCCTGCCGATGTTCGTGTCGGCGGCGGCCTGGCTGCTCGGCAACAAGACCACCTTCGGCTGGCTGTGGGAGGACGTGGACGGGCTGCCCGCCGACGACCAGGCGCTGATCCGCCGGCACGTGCCGTACACGGTGTCGTTGACCGCCGCGGTGCTGGACCGGGCAATCGCCGAGCAGGCCACGCTCGTGGCGAAGCCGGCCGACGGTTCGGCCGGGCACGGTGTGCTGCTCGGCCCGGAGCTGAGCGCGGCGGACTGGGCCGACGGTGTGCGCGCCGCCGTGGACCGGGGCGGCGCCATCCTGCATCCAGCCGGCTCTTCCCGGCCATCCTGGAGCAGTACCAGCAGGCCGACGGCAGTGTCCTGGTCCCGAAGGTCCTCCAGGAGCGCCTAGGAACAGAC